>NZ_JAOQNS010000003.1:72500-372500 GCF_025961475.1 Rhodobium gokarnense
GATCTACGGCGCGGAGGTCGATGGCGAGGTCGCGATCACCGTTCGCGACTTCCCCAAGGACAATCCGCTGATCGATGCCGACGCCGCACCGAGCGAGCCGGAGATCGAGGCGATGGTGCGGCGCCACGCCGTCAACCCGACCGGCGAGAACCTGCAGGTCGCTTCCCTGCCCCGGATCAACCCGGACCGGTTCGACTTCGAACTGGCCAAGCGGCCCTCCGCGCTCGGCCGTTTCGCCATCCGCATCGTGCCGGAGAACGTCTCCTTCGTCGCCAAGACCGAGGAGCCGACGGCGGACATCACCCCGGGCCTGCAGGAAAAGGTCATCGACGTCGACGACAACACGTCCCTGAAGGACCTGTTGACCGGCAACGGCTCCACCGACGACGAGGCCGAGGAGATCACCGCCGTGCTCGGCCGCGTCTTCCGCATCGGCAAGCCGCCGGAGAACGGCCGCGTTCGCCTCGGCATCGATGAGGCCGAGATCGACATCGACCGCTCGATCCCGGTGCGCATCAGCATCTATGACGGCGAAAAGCATATCGCCACGGTCGCCCGCTCCGACGACGGCTTCTACGTGCCGGCCAACGAGCCGCCGCCGATCGTCACCGCGGCCGCGGAAGAGGAAGAGCCGCAGCAGCCCGCCGTCTACAAGGGCGGCCCCGCGCTCAGTCTTTATGAGAGCATCTACCAGACCGGCATGGAGCAGCAGATTCCGGTCGCGCTGATCAACGACATGATCCGCATCTTCTCGTTCGAGGTCGACTTCAACACCCGCGTCAGCCCGGCCGACAAGCTGGAGGTGTTCTATGCGCTGGCCGACGAGCGCGACCCCGGCTCGGCCAAGGAGATCCTGTTCGCCTCGCTGACGCTGAAGTCCAACGAGCGCCGATTCTACCGCTTCAAGACGCCGGACGACGGCGCCGTCGACTACTATGACGAGACCGGCAAGAGTTCGAAGAAGTTCCTGATGCGCAAGCCGATGTCGCGCGGCAAGTTCCGCTCCGGCTTCGGCAGCCGGCGCCACCCGATCCTCGGCTATGCGCGCATGCACAAAGGCGTCGACTGGGCGGCCCCGCGCGGCACCCCGGTCATGGCATCCGGCAACGGCGTCATCGAAGAGGCCAAATGGAAGTCCGGCTACGGCCGCTGGGTGAAGATCCGCCACTCCAACGGCTACGCCACCGGCTACGGCCACATGTCGGGCTTTGCCAAAGGCATCCATTCCGGCCAGCGCATCCGCCAGGGCCAGGTGATCGGCTTCGTCGGCTCCACCGGCCTGTCGACCGGACCGCACCTGCACTACGAGGTCATGGTCAACGGCCGCCACGTCAACCCGTTGCGCATCCGCCTGCCGCGCGGCCGCGTGCTGACCGACGAGGTCCTGACCTCCTTCGAGCAGGAGCGCAACCACATCGACGCCCTGCTCGCCAAGGACCCGAGCCAGCAGCGCCTCATCGCCACCAACTGAGTTAGAGAAACAGCCGCATCAGCCCGAAAGGCCGAGATCGGCCCGTTGCCTGCGCGTCAGCTTGGCCACGACGATGCGGTGGGATTCGGCGAGATAGGCCTTCAGGTCGTCGTCCGAAAGCCCCGGATCGTCATGCATCTGGATCCAGGTAGGGCTGCGCGGCGACAGATACGGCGCCGGCCTCAGGCCCGGCTGCTCCCTCAGGATCCGGTAGGCGAGCTCGCTGCATTTGAAGGTGATGAAGGGCACCTCGCCCTTCGACCAGCCGGCGATGGCGAACACCTTGCCGCCGACCTTCCAGACATGCGCCCCGCCCCACTGCTCGACATATGTCGCTGCCCGCAGGCTGCCGCAGAAGGCATCGAAAGTCTCGTAACTCATCATGACATTGGCTTCGTCATCGGCGTGAAGCGCAGACCGTTATCGTCCCTTTCGCCGCTGGCCGGGACAAAGTCGGCCTTTTCATAGAACGGGACCGAATTCGGCGAAGCGTTGACGGTCATCGTCTTGCCGTGGCGATCGATCTCGCGGCAACGCTCGGCCGCGAGCGCGACCAGGGCGCGACCGATCCCTTTGCCCTGGTATTCGGGAGCAACGAAGAGCAGCGCGATATGGTGTCCGCGCGCCAATGCCACCATGCCGACAAGCACCGCCCCCTTTGCGGCAACGAATACGCCGCCGACAGGGTCCTCAGCCTTTTCCCGCAACGACGTTTCGGAAACCTGCGCGTAGAACCGGGCAACGCCGGACGGCGAATAGTGCGGCGCGACGCAGGCGTCGAAAACCCGCTGGATCAGGGAAAAGACGACAGGCTCTTGCCCCCTCTCCATCTGCCGATAGCAAACCTCGTCGGACATCGATCTTCCCCGAAAGCAAATCCCAGCGACCGAATTGGATGGGCCGGCGGCAATCCCGCCGCCGGCCCGATTCTACCTTGCACGAAGGTGCCTGTCGTCAGGCGGCCTGGCGGTCGTCCGTCACCACCTCGAAGTCGAGCGCATCGTCCGCAGTCGTCACCTTGACGGTTTGGCCGTCGGCCACGTCGCCTGCAAGAATGCGCTCCGCCAGCGGGTTCTGCACGAAGCGCTGGATCACCCGCTTCAGCGGCCGCGCGCCATAGACCGGGTCGTAGCCCTTGTCGGCGAGCCAGGCGCGGGCGCCCTCATCCAGCTCCAGCACGATCTTGCGGTCGTCCAGCAGCTTCTGCAGCCGGACGAGCTGGATATCGACGATCGCGCCCATCTGCTCGCGCTTCAGGCGATGGAACAGGATGATCTCGTCGAGCCGGTTGAGGAACTCCGGCCGGAAATGCGACCGGACGACGTCCATCACCGCATCGCGCGCGCCCTCGACATCCGCCCCCTCCGGCTGCTCGGCCAGGAACTCCGAGCCGAGGTTGGAGGTCATGATGATCAGCGTGTTGCGGAAGTCGACGGTGCGGCCCTGTCCATCCGTCAGCCGGCCGTCGTCGAGCACCTGCAGGAGCACGTTGAAGACGTCGTGGTGCGCCTTTTCGACCTCGTCGAACAGAATCACCTGGTACGGCCGGCGCCGAACCGTCTCCGTCAGCGCCCCGCCCTCCTCATAGCCGACATAGCCCGGAGGCGCGCCGATCAGACGGGCGACGGAATGTTTCTCCATGTATTCCGACATGTCGATGCGAGCCATCGCCGTCTCGTCGTCGAACAGGAACGCGGCCAGGGCCTTGGTCAGCTCGGTCTTGCCGACGCCGGTCGGGCCGAGGAACATGAACGAGCCGATCGGCCGGTTCGGGTCCTGCAGGCCGGCGCGGGCGCGGCGCACGGCCGTGGAGACGGCCTCGACCGCTTCCTCCTGGCCGACGACGCGCTTGGCGATCGCCTCTTCCATCCGGAGCAGCTTGTCGCGTTCGCCTTCCAGCATCTTGTCGACGGGAATGCCGGTCCAGCGTGAGACGATCTGGGCGATGTGGTCCGGCGTCACCGCCTCCTCCACCATCGCGCCCGGCTCGGCCGCGCTGCCCTCCGCCGCTTCGGTTTCGGCCAGCCGCTTTTCCAGTTCCGGAATCCGGCCATAGGCGATCTCGCCCGCCTTGGCGAGGTTGCCCTCGCGCTGCGCCCGCTCCAGGTCGCCGCGGGCCTCGTCGAGCGCCGCCTTGATCTGCTGGGCCGAGGACAGCTTGTCCTTCTCCGCCCGCCAGCGCGCGGTCAGCCCGGCAGACTTTTCTTCCAGGTCGACAAGCTCGCGATCGAGCCGCTCCAGCCGGTCCTTGGAGGCCTGGTCGGTCTCCTTCTTCAGCGCCTCGCGCTCGATCTTGAGCTGGATGATGCGCCGATCGAGTTCGTCCAGTTCCTCCGGCTTGGAATCGACCTGCATGCGCAGCCGCGAGGCGGCCTCGTCGACGAGGTCGATAGCCTTGTCCGGCAGGAACCGGTCGGTGATGTAGCGATTCGACAGGGTCGCGGCGGCGACCAGCGCGGAGTCGGTGACCCTGACGCCATGGTGCAGCTCGTATTTTTCCTTCAGGCCGCGCAGGATCGACACGGTATCGGTCACCGTCGGCTCGGAGACGAACACCGGCTGGAAGCGCCGTGCGAGGGCGGCGTCCTTTTCCACATGCTTGCGGTATTCGTCGAGCGTGGTGGCGCCGACGCAGTGCAGTTCGCCGCGGGCGAGAGCCGGCTTCAGGAGGTTGGAGGCGTCCATCGCCCCTTCCGCCTTGCCGGCGCCGACGAGGGTGTGCATTTCATCGATGAAGAGGATCACCTGGCCGCCCGCCGCCTGGATTTCCGAAAGAACGGCCTTCAGCCGCTCCTCGAACTCGCCGCGATATTTCGCGCCGGCGATCAGCGCGCCCATGTCGAGGGCCAGCA
Source organism: Rhodobium gokarnense (assembly GCF_025961475.1). Taxonomy (NCBI): domain Bacteria; kingdom Pseudomonadati; phylum Pseudomonadota; class Alphaproteobacteria; order Hyphomicrobiales; family Rhodobiaceae; genus Rhodobium; species Rhodobium gokarnense. The sequence continues at coordinate 76,824 of NZ_JAOQNS010000003.1, forward strand.
GCTTCTTGTCCTTCAGGCTCTCCGGCACGTCGCCATTGACGATACGCAGCGCCAGGCCCTCGGCAATCGCGGTCTTGCCGACGCCCGGCTCGCCGATCAGCACCGGATTGTTCTTGGTCCGGCGCGACAGCACCTGGATCGTGCGGCGGATTTCCTCATCCCGCCCGATGACGGGGTCGAGCTTTCCGTCCGCGGCGACTTCCGTCAGGTCGCGGGCATATTTCTTCAGGGCGTCGTAGCCCGATTCGGCCGACGCCGAATCGGCCGTGCGGCCCTTGCGAATCTCGTTGATCGCCTCGTTGAGGCCGGTCGGCGTAACGCCGGCCTCCTTCAGGATCTTCGAGCTTTCCGCTTCCTTCTCCATGGCCAGCGCCAACAGCAGGCGCTCCACGGTGACGAACGAGTCGCCCGCCTTCTTGGCGAGTTCCTCGGCGGTGTTGAAGACCTTGGCGGTGGGACCGGCGAGATAGAGCTGGCCTTCGCCACCGCTCACCTTCGGCATCTTGTCGAGCGCGAGATCCACGGCGGTGAGCGCCCGGCGCGGGCGGCCGCCGGCGGCCTCGATAAGCCGGGCCGACATGCCCTCCGGATCGTCGAGCAGCACCTTCAGGATGTGCTCGGGCGTGAATTGCTGGTGGCCCCTGGAAAGGGCCGCGTTCTGGGCGGATTGAATGAACCCGCGCGCACGTTCGGTATATTTCTCGAAATTCATCATGACCTCCTGAGCCCGCCCCGACCCGTCCGAAGCACGGGAACCGGTGACGTCCGGCCGTTGACAGATGTCCGCCCCGCATCCCCCGATAGCGGCAGGACGCGGACCCGGATCGGCCCCGGCACGCGCCGGGACGTCCTCAATATAGTGTTGCAGATCGGTAACAGAAGAGGGTACGGCAGAGAAGTCGGCCGCGCGGCGGACCGCAAGCCAAATTGGCCCAAAAGCCGCCGGGATTGGCTCTCGCCCGCCGCGCGGGCGCGCTATATGGTGGCCGCCAATCCGCCGATATTCCAGCCCACAGGACAAAGACGATGACGTCGATCGCGAAAATCGCCGGCCTTTACCGCTTTCCGGTCAAGGGCCTTTCCGCCGAACCGTTGGACCGCGTGGCGTTGCAGGTGGACCGCCCGCTCCCCGGCGACCGGGCGATCGCCCTGGAATTTCGCGATTCGGGGATAGACCCGGACCATCCGGAGTTCCGCAAGAAGTCCTATTTCCTGCAGCTCGCCCTCTTTCCGGCACTCGCCGTCCTGAAGAGCCGGTTCGATCCTGAGACCGGACGGCTGGAAGTGACCCGCAGTGGCGCGCCCTTCGCCGAGGGCGTCATTTCCGATGCCGCCGACCGGGAACGTATCGAAACCGCGTTCCAGAACTTCTTCGAGCCGCCCCTGCCGCGACAGCCGCGGCTGATCGCCGGCGGCGACGTCCAGTTCACCGACCAGTCCGGGCCGCTGATCTCACTGATCAACCTTGCCACCGTCAACGCCATCGCCGACGTCGCCGGCGGCCCGCTCGATCCGGTGCGCTTCCGCGGCAATCTGACCCTCGACGGCATGGAGGCCTGGGCCGAGAACGATCTCGTCGGCAAGCGGATCAGAGTCGGCGATAGAGCGGTGCTGGAGGTGGAAAAGCGCATCGACCGCTGCGCTGCCACCGAGGTCGACCTTGAGACCGGCGAGCGCAACCGGCCGGTCATCGCGCGCCTGCGCGAGACCTTCGGCCACATCGATTGCGGGGTGTTCGCCCGGGTCGTCGAACCGGGTGCCATCGCCCCCGGCGACGCTTTGAAAGTCCTGTAGGCAGAAAAGCAAACGGCGCCGGACGTGACCGTCCGGCGCCGCAAATAAGCTGGCGAAAAAAGTCCTTTGCCGGCGCCTGCACGTTGACAGGTGCAAGGGCGCAAAGCGCGGGTCAGGCCTCCGAGACGGCGCCTTCCGCGGAATCCGCCTTGGTCTCGCCGCCGTCGGACTTGGCCTCGGCGCCCTTGGCCTCGTCGCCGCCATCCGCGCCGTCCTCGGCCTTGGTCTTGCGACTGCCGCGCCCGCGCGTGCCGCGCACCCGGCGCTTCGGCTTCGGGGCATCCTCGCCGGCGTCAGCGGACATCGCCTCTTCAGCCTTGGCTTCGCTGGCCTTGTCCTCACCGGCTTTGTCGTCGCTGCCCTTGGCCTCTTCGGCCTTGGCCGGAGCCTCGGACCCGGCGTCGTCGCCGGAGGAGCCCTTCGGCGGCTTGGAGCCGTTGCCGCCCTTGGTGTTGACGCCGGGCATGGCGTCGACGAAGGGTTGCGGGGCATCGGCGGCCATCACCTGCCGGGACTGCCCGGACGGACCCGAGCCGTTGTTGCCGCCCTCGGCATCAGCGCCATTGCCCTGATTGCCCTGGTAGGGCTGGTCGTTGTCGCGCTGGGGATTGTTGGCGCCCTGTGCCGCGGCAATGATCCGGAAATAATGCTCGGCGTGCTGCAGGTAGTTCTCCGCCATGACGCGGTCGCCTGCGGATTGCGCATCGCGGGCGAGCTGGACGTATTTTTCCGCGACATGCATGGCCGATCCGCGGATTTTCACATCGGGACCGTTCGATTCGTAGGACCGCGTCAGCGGATTCGGACCCTTGCGGGTCCGGCCCCGAACGCGCTTGTTCTGGTTGTTCTGCCTCATTACGCCGTAGTCTCTTTCGGAAAAAGGTGCTGAGAGTCCCTCAACGCGACCGGGCTTGGGAACCACGGTCCAGGATAAGAGATCGCCCGTCCGAAAAGGGTCGAGATCCGATCAATCGAAAAACCGAAAGTCCGACCGAAATCCCTCGCGTTCTGCTCCCTGCAACCACCCGTCAGGGGCGATCGATGGACCACGCAGTCAAGGTCAAGATCGAAGTTCGGTTGTCGGCATGAGCCCCTGCTACCCGTTTCCCGAAACGTTTGCGCGGCGAAAATTGTGCTGCGCCGGGGCCTCATGCAGTGCTTCGGCGAGGTGAACCTAGCCGGTCCGCCTCAATTTTCCAAGCGCTAATTTCCGTTTTGCCTAATACCTGCGGTTCTTTTGCCGCAATCGGGGCGACGCGCCGCAACAACCCGGTCGTGTCCGGCAAGGTCCGTGTATACAGAAACGCCGGCAAGACCGACATCCGTGAACAACCCCGCAACATCGCCGGCCTGCCCGGCACCGGTCTCAACGACAAGCCCGCCGCCGGGGGCGAGCAGGCGCGCTGCATCCGCGGCGATTGCACGGTAGGCGTTCAGCCCGTCGGCACCGCCGTCGAGCGCACGGGCCGGATCGTGATCGCGCACCTCCGGGTCGAGCCCGGCGATCTCGCCGCTGGCGATATAGGGCGGGTTGGAGAGGACGAGGTCGAAACCGGGGCGCAGCCCGTCGCCGTAGTTCATGGCGGCAAAGGCCGCGCGGTCGCCGACGCCGGCCGCAACCGCATTTTCCCGCGCCATGGCGAGTGCGCCGGGCGCTAGATCGGTCCCGATGCCTTCGGCCTTCGGACATTCCGACAGGAGCGCGACGAGAAGCGCGCCGGACCCTGTGCCGAGGTCGGCGATCCGCAGCGGCGCCGATCGGCGGCCGGTGTCGTCGAGGAAGCCGAGCGCAGCCTCGACCACCGTTTCGGTATCGGCCCGCGGCTCCAGCGTGTCCGGCGACAGCCTGAACGAATGGCCCCAGAACTCCCGCGTGCCGAGGATGCGTCCGACAGGCTCGCGCGCGGCGCGCCGGGCAACAAGGTTCTCGATCCGCGTGCATTCCGAAGATGTGACGAAACGATCCGCCTCCAGCGCCAGCCGGAGCGGCGCAATATCGAGGGCGGCACCGACGAGAAGGCGCGCGTCCGTCTCCGTGCCCTCGATGCCCGCTTGCGCCAGCCGGGCCCGGACCTGCCGTAAAAGGTCGCCGAGCCGGACCGGCCCGTCAGGCATCTTCTTCAACGGCCGCCAGCAGCGTTGCCTGGTGATCGGTGATGAGCGCGTCGATCAGCTCGTCGAGACCCTCGCCGATGAGGATCTCGTTGAGCTTGTAGAGCGTGAGGCCGATGCGGTGATCGGTCACCCGGCCTTGCGGGAAATTGTAGGTGCGGATGCGCTCCGAGCGGTCGCCGGAGCCGACCTGGACGCGCCGCGCCTCGGCTCGCTCGTCGGCCGCCTTCTGGCGCTCCATGTCGAACAGGCGCGTGCGCAGGATTTCCATCGCCCGGGCCCGGTTCTGGTGCTGCGACTTTTCCGCCTGGACGACAACGATGCCGGTCGGGATATGGGTGATGCGCACGGCGGAGTCCGTCGTGTTGACGTGCTGGCCGCCGGCGCCGGAGGCGCGCATGGTGTCGATGCGGATGTCCTCGTTGCGGATCTCGATGTCGACGTCTTCCGCCTTCGGCAGCACCGCAACGGTCGCCGCCGACGTATGGATGCGCCCGCCCGATTCCGTTGCCGGCACCCGCTGCACCCGGTGGACACCCGATTCGAACTTCAGCCGGGCAAAGACGCCCGCCCCGGTGATCGTCGCGATGATCTCCTTGTAGCCGCCGACCTCGCCCTCGGTCGCCGACATCTCCTCCACCTTCCAGCCGCGCAGCGCCGCATAGCGTTCGTACATGCGATAGAGATCGCCGGCGAACAGCGCCGCCTCGTCGCCGCCGGTGCCGGCGCGCACCTCGATGATGACGTTCTTGTCGTCGGCCACGTCCTTGGGCAGGAGCGCGAATTGAATCTCCTGCAAGAGCCGCTCGACCGTCTCCTCAAGGTCCGGACGCTCCGCCTCGGCGAGCTCGCGCATTTCCCTGTCGGTATCGCCGTCCTCAAGCAGTTCGTCGAGGCCGGAAAGATCGGCGCGCGCGGACTGCAGCGCCCGGATCTTTTCCACGACCGGCTGCATCTCGGCGTATTCCCGCGACAGCCGGATATAGATCTCCGGCTCGGGGTTTTCCGCCATCGCCTGTTCCAGGTTGGAGAAGCGGGTAATGAGACTGTCGAGTTTTTCCTGTGCGAGCATTCTTCTTGTCCGGATGGGTCGGGCACAGGCACCGCCGTGCCCGTGCGGGGTCCAGCGCCAGATGCGCTAGACGGGAATGTTCTGGTCGTCGGCGTAGCTTTTCAGGAACAGGCGCAGATCGCCGTCCCAGCGCCCGGCCTCCAGCCGCGGAAGCAAGCGCGCGCGCAGTTCGTTCGCCTTCAGCTTGCGCAGCATCGCCTTCACCGGGCCGATCGCCGAGGGCGACATGGAGAGCGTGCGGTAGCCGAGCGCGATCAGCGCCATCGCCTCCAGCGGCCGGCCGGCCATCTCGCCGCAGATGCTGAGCGGCACGTCGGCAACGGCCGCCCGGTCGACGATGGTCTTCAGGACGCGCAGGAACGGCGCCGACATGGCGTCGTAGCGCTCCGCCACCCGCGGATTGCCGCGGTCGGTGGCGGTGAGGAAATGGAACAGGTCGTTGGAGCCGACCGAGGCGAAATCGACGATGCGGAACAGCTCGTCGAGCTCGAACAGCAGCGAGGGCACCTCGATCATGGTGCCGAGCTTGATCTCGGCCGGGACGTCGTGGCCGTGCTTCTTCAGGTGCAGCTTGTCGCGCTCAAGGATCGCGCGCGCCTGCTCGAACTCGCCGGTCTCCGTCACCATCGGGAACATCAGCCTGAGGCGCCGACCCGCCGAGGCGCGCAGCAGCGCCCGCTGCTGGGTGCGCAGGAGCGCCGGCCGGTCGAGGCCGAGGCGCACGGCGCGCCAGCCCATTGCCGGATTCTCCTCCTGCACCGCGCGCAGATACGGCAGCACCTTGTCACCGCCGATATCGAGGGTGCGGAACACGACGGGGCGCTCGCCCGCGGCCGAAATGACGTTCTCATAGAGCCCGGTCTGCTCGCGCATGCGCGGAAAGGTCTGGGCGACCATGAACGGGATCTCGGTGCGGAACAGCCCGATGCCGGCGGCCCCCGCCTCCTCCAGATGCGGCAGGTCGACGGTGAGGCCCGCATTCAGCATCAGCGAAATTTCCTCGCCGTCGAGGGTGACGGACGGGCGGTGCCGCAGCCGCTTGTACTGGGCCTGGCGCCGCGCCCGGAACCGGACCTTTTCCGCATAGGCGTTCTGGACGTCCGTCGGCGGGCGCAACTGGACGACGCCGGTGCTGCCATCGGCGATGATGGAATCGCCCGATTCGCAGAGCGATGTGACGCCCGCGACCTGGCCGACGGCGGGAATGCCGAGCGCCCGGGCGATGATCGTCGCATGGCTCGTCGGTCCCGCCTCTTCGAAGACGAGGCCGCGCACCCGGCCGCGCTCATAGTCGAGGAGTTCGGCGGCCCCCATGTTGCGGGCGACGATGATGGCGTCCTTCGGCAGGTCCTTGGCCGAGATCGACATCGGCACGCCGACCAGTTCGCGCAGCAAGCGGTTGGTCAGGTCGTCGATGTCGTGCAGCCGCTCGCGCAAATAGGGGTCGGTCTGGCGCATCATCCGCGCCCGGGTGTCGTTCTGGACCTTTTCCACCGCCGCCTCGGCGGTCAGGCCGTTGCCGATCGCCTCCTCGATGCGCCGCACCCAGCCGCGGTCGTTGGCAAACATGCGGTAGGCTTCCAGGACGTCCCGGTGCTCGCCGTGATGGGCGACGTCGCGGCTCGCCAGCATCCGGTCGAGCGACAGCCGCAGCTTGTCGACGGCGGCTTCCAGACGGTCGAGCTCGGTGTTGGCGTCCTCGGCAATGAGGTTGGTGACGACCACCCGCGGCTCGTGCAGCACGACCTCGCCGAGGCCGACGCCGTCGGCCAGCGGCTGGCCCTCGATCTGCATGGTCCGGCGCGCATCGAGCTGGTTCGCCTGCGGGAACATCGCCCCTGGCTCACGCGCGGCGACCATCTCGGCGATCACCATCGCCGTCGTCTGCAGCGCCTCGATCTCCTCGTCGGTATAGGTGCGCTTGGCCCGGTTCTGGACGACGAGGACGCCGAGCGTCTGGCCGGCGCGCAGCACCGGCACGCCGAGAAAGGAGTGGTAGATCTCCTCGCCCGTCTCCGGCTTGTAGGCAAAAGACGGATGGGCGCTGGCGTCGGTGAGGTTGAGCGGCTCGGCCTCGGCCGCGATCAAGCCGACGAGGCCTTCGCCGAGCCTGAGGCTGGTGCGGTGGACGGCGGTCCGGTTGAGGCCTTCCGTGGCGAACAGCTCGAGCTGCCGGTCGGCCCGAAGCAAATAGATCGAGCAGACTTCCGCCACCATGTTGGCAGCGATCAGCACCACGATTTTGTCGAGCCGTTCCTGAGGACTGATCTCCTCGGCCATCACCTCACGAAGACGGCGGAGCAACAGTCTTGGTCCGGCGAGCGTCCTGCGCATCGCCTAGGTGTCTCCGTGCCGCGGCCGGCAGGATCAAGGATATCGATTGCCGGAAGAAAAACGACGGGTCGCCAGCCGCGCGTTGTTACTGTTTGTCGAGTCCGTATACCGAATGCAAAGTCCGCACCGCAAGTTCGGTATAGGCTTGGTCGATCAATACGGAAATCTTAATTTCCGAGGTGGAGATCGCCAGAATATTGATATTCCGGTCGGCAAGAGCCTGGAAGGCGCGGGCCGCAACGCCGGCGTGCGAGCGCATGCCGACGCCAACGACGGAGACCTTGACCACGTCGCGCACGCCCTCGATCTCGGTATAGGTGAGCGTGTTGCGGGCCGATTCGATGACCTGCTTGGCCTGGTCGTAGCTGCTGTCGGGCACCGTGAAGGTGATGTCCGTGGTCGATCCGTCCGGCGAGACGTTCTGCACGATCATGTCGACATTGATATGCGCATCGGCGAGCCTGACGAAGACGTCGGCGGCAACGCCCGGCTTGTCGGCAACGCCGCGGATCGATATCTGCGCCTCTTCCTTGGAATAGGCGATTCCGGTGACGACCTGCTGTTCCACGATTTCGTCCTCGTCGCAGATAAGGGTTCCATGTGGCAATCCGTTGGCGCCGTCCGTGGCCGTTGCCGGATCCTCGAAGCTGGAGCGCACCATGACTCGGACGCCCTTGACCATGGCAAGCTCGACGGAGCGCACCTGCAGCACCTTGGCGCCGAGCGAGGCCATTTCCAGCATCTCCTCAAAGGAGACTTTTTCAAGCCGCCGCGCCCGGGCGACGATCCGCGGATCGGTGGTGTAGACGCCGTCGACGTCGGTGTAGATGTCGCAGCGGTCCGCGTTGATGGCCGCGGCGATCGCCACCGCGCTGGTATCGGAGCCGCCGCGCCCCAATGTCGCGATGCGGTTGTCCGGGGAAATGCCCTGGAAGCCGGCGACCACAGCGACCTGATTCTGTTCCAGCCGCTCGATCAGCCGCCCGCCGTCGATCTCCTCGATGCGCGCCACGCTGTGCGCCGCATCGGTCTTGATCGGGATCTGCCAGCCCTGCCAGGAGCGGGCATCGACGCCCATCGCCTGCAGCACCAGGGCAAGGAGCCCGGACGACACCTGTTCGCCGGAGGCGACCACCGCGTCGTATTCGCGGGCATCGTGCAGCGGCGAGGCCTCGCGGGCGAGCGCCACCAGCTTATTGGTCTCGCCGGCCATCGCCGAGACGACGACGGCGACCTGGTGGCCTGCGTCGACCTCGCGCTTGACGTGGCGCGCCACGTTGCGAATACGATCGATATCGGCGACGGACGTGCCGCCAAATTTCATCACCAGCCGGGCCATGGGGCGAAACTCGTGTCCGGATTGCCTCGGATTGACGGGGGCACGACTGGGCCGCGCCGGGTCGGCGCATCAATACAGAGAACGCGCCGACATCGCAACGGCGACATCTGCAGCTTGACATCCGCGCCCGTCGGCCCGAGTTACCCGCCTAGAGACGTGCCACTTTCGGAGACCCGCCATGACCGCAGCCGCCCCGGAAAAGAAAACGGCCGAGCCCCCCTTTGCGGAAACGGGGACAGTCGACGCCGACGAGGTCGCGCGGTTCTCCGCCATGGCCGACGCCTGGTGGGACCCGACCGGCAAGTTCCGGCCGCTGCACAAGATCAATCCGGTCCGGCTCGCCTATATCCGCGACACCGTGACCCGCCAGTTGCGGCGCGACGCCAAGGCGGACAAACCGCTGAAGGGCCTGAAGCTTCTCGACATCGGCTGCGGCGGCGGGCTGCTTTCCGAACCGATGGCGCGGCTCGGCGCAACGGTCGTCGGCGCCGATCCCTCCCGCAACAACATCGAGACCGCGCGGGTCCATGCCGAGCGCAGCGGAGTTGAGATCGACTACCGGCAGACGACGGCGGAAGACATCGCCGCGGGCGGGGAAAAATTCGACGTCATCCTCAACATGGAAGTGGTCGAGCACGTCGCCGACGTCGACCTTTTCCTGAAGACCTGCGCTGACTTGCTGAAGCCGGGCGGGATCATGACCGTCGCCACCCTCAACCGCACCCTGAAGGCCTATGCGCTGGCCATCGTCGGCGCGGAATATATCCTGCGCTGGCTGCCGCGCGGCACCCACCAGTGGGAAAAGTTCCTGAAGCCGGCGGAACTGCAGGCCTCGCTTGAGGCCGCCGGGCTCGAGGTCATCGACCGCTCCGGCATCGTCTTCGATCCCCTGCGCGACCAGTGGAACGCCTCGCCGGACATGAGCGTCAACTACATGCTGGCGACACAGAAGCCGATGGAATAGGCGGCGGCGCGACCGGCCGCGGCCGGTCAGTTGTGCTCTTCCGGCAGCCTCGGCAGCGGCAGAACGTCAATGCCCTCTTCCAGAAGCTCCGCGGCATCCTCGAGGGTCGCCTCGCCGTAGATGCCGCGCTTTTCCTCGTCGCCGAAATGCATCGCCCGGGCGACCTTCGGGAATTCCTTGCCGACGTTTTCCGCGTTCTCGGTGACGAATTTCTTCACCTCGCGCACCATCTCGACCAGCTTCGTCATCTGCTTGTCACTGAGATGGCCGGAGATCTCAGGCGCCTGCGCGGGTGCCGGCGCGGCGACGGGCACCGGAACCTTGGCCGCCGGCTGCGGGGCCGCGCCGCCCTGCGAGGACGCATCCGAATGCGCCTGGTCCGCAGGCGGCGCCGCGCGCGAGCGTGCCGTCACCACCGACGGCGCCATCAGCCGCTTGGCGATCTCGCGGTTGCCGCAATGGGGACAGGAGATCGCGCCCTCGGCGATCTGCCGGTCGCAGTCGTCGGAGCCGCGGAACCAGATCTCCAGGTCGTGGCCGTTGCCGCAGACGAGTTGGTAGCGGATCATTCGCTCGTGCTTTCGAAAGGCCCGGGCAGCCCCTCCGTCTCGATGTCCCGGTCGTGGGTCAGGGCCGGGATGCGCTTGCGGGCCGCATCCACCTCGGCCGGATCGATCATCGCCTGGATGACGCCGGGATCGGTGCCGGCCTCGGCGAGGATCTCGCCCCACGGGTTGATGATCAGGCTGTGCCCGAATGTATCACGTCCGTTCTCGTGATGCCCGCCCTGGGCCGCTGCAATGACGAAGGAGCCGGTCTCGATCGCCCGGGCGCGCAGGAGCACGTGCCAGTGGGCTGCGCCCGTCTGCTTGGTGAAGGCGGCCGGCGCGGTCAAAAGCCCGGCCCCGGCCCGTGCCAGCGCCCGGTAGAGATAAGCAAAACGCAAATCGTAGCAGATCGAAAAGCCGAGGCGGATCCAGGGAAGGTCGGCGACGGCCACGGCCGAGCCCGGCTGATAGGTCGCCGATTCCCGATAGGATTCGCCGCCGTCGAGATCGACGTCGAACATGTGGATCTTGTCGTAGCGGGCCGCGATCCCGCCGGTCGGCGAGATCAGATAGCCGCGGTTGGCGGCCTTGTCGGGCCCGACGCGCACGGCCAGCGATCCGATATGGAGCCAGATATTGAGGTCGTCGGCGAGACGCCTCAGCCGTGCCAGGCTCCGATCGCAGGCTTCCGGCGTGATGTTCTCGAACAACATCTTGCGGTCGAGCTCCATCAGCGCCGTCTGCTCGGGCGTCTGCACGAACCGGGCACCGCCGAGCGCTGCCTGACGGATCAGCGAAACCGCCTCGTCGATATTGTTGGAAACGCTTCGTCCGGCCCGAAGCTGGACACAGGCGGCTTGAAAAGCGCCCATTCGGTCACCTTGATCAATGGAACAAAAGAACGCCCGTGAGGATCATGCAGCGAGCAACGGATCGAGCTTGCCCTGGCGCTCAAGCGCATAGAGTTCGTCGCACCCCCCGACATGGACGTCGCCGATAAATATCTGCGGAAACGTGCTGCCGCCATTCGCCCTTTTGATCATTTCCTGCCGTTTCGACGGGTCGAAGGTAGCATCGATCTCGGTGAACTCGGCGCCCTTTTCGGCAAGGAGGCGTTTTGCCGAAGAGCAATAACCGCAGAATTTGCGGGTGTAGATGACGATTTCGGGCATCAACGTCTCCGTCAGGCCGGTCTGCCGGGAAAGGCAACCGGGATCAATATCTTCTCTTTCTTATATTATGCCCGTTTCCTTCCCGACAACCCTTGCGAAAACAAGTACATCAACCGATTGTGCGCCGCCGCGAAGAAGCGCCCTGGTCGAAGCCTTGACCGTGGCACCGGAGGTCAGCACGTCGTCGATGAGAAGAACCCGCTTGCCCGCGACGGCCGGGCGCCGCTCCGCGGGCACCCGGAATGCCCCGCGCACATTGCGGTCCCGCTCGCTGCCGGTCAGCCCGACCTGGTGCTGGGTGGCGCGAATGCGGTGGAGGATGAGCGGGTCGAAGGCTACGCCGGCGAGCCGGGAAATTTCCGCCCCGAGCAGCGCCGCCTGGTTGAAGCGCCGCCGCCACAGCCGCCAGCGATGCAGCGGCACCGGCACGATGACGTCCGCCTCCATGAGGAGTTCCCTCCCGGCCCGCGCCATCAGCCGCGCCATCAGGCGCACATGCTCGGTGTGGTCGCGATATTTGAAGCCATGGACGATGTCGCGGGCGACGTCGTCGAAGACGGCGGCGGCCCGCGCCCGCTCGAACGGCGGCGGATCGGCGATCGCCTCGGCGCTGAGCGCGCCCTCGCCGAGATCGTAGGAGAACGGAATGCCGAGCCGGGCGCAATAGGGCTTGTCGATCAGGGTCAGCCGCGACCAGCAGTCCGCGCACAGCGCATCGGCCACCGCCACCGGCTGCCGGCAGGCCATGCAAACGGGCGGCAGAACCAGATCGAACAGCGCGCGCCCGGCGGAACCGATCGCGGAGCCGGCACGCCGAAGCCGTCCCGGTTCGGGCGCGATAGCAGTATCGGCAAAGGCGGGATCCGGCATCATGCTACAACGATAGCGCGAAGAACGGTCTCCGTCATCCGCGCCGGCAGCATCGATCGACATATCGGCTTTGACCATCGCGCTCCCCGGACCCATAACCACCACAACGGAACGGCAAGCCGAAAGGAGAAGGTGTGGCCGACGACAGCCGGGTCTTTGATCGCGAACTCCTGAAGACGCGCCGCCGCCGGGCCCTTGCCCGCAGCGGCGAGCCGGCCGATTTCCTCGCCCGCATCGTTGCCGAAGACCTCGCCGAAAGGCTGAAGGCCGTCACCCGCGACTTCGACATCGCCGTCGACCTCGGCGGCATCGCGGGCGCGGCCACGGGCGCCATCCTGGAAACCGGCAAGGTCGACATGCTCATCCGCGCCGACGACCTCGCCGGAGGCGGTCCGGCGCCGGGCATCCCCATCACCATCGATGCCGAGATCCTGCCCTTTGCCGAATCGTCCCTCGACCTCGTCGTCTCCTCGCTCTCCCTGCAATTCGTCAACGACCTGCCGGGAACCCTCGTCCAGATCCGCAAGGCGCTGCGGCCGGACGGCCTGTTCCTCGGCACCGTCATCGGCGGCGATACACTGAGCGAACTGAGGATCGCGCTCACCGAGGCCGAAATCGAGGTCACCGGCGGCATCAGCCCGCGCGTTGCCCCGGCGCTGGACGTGCGCGATGCCGGCGCTCTATTGCAGCGGGCGGGCTTCGCCCTTCCGGTCGTCGACCGCGACGCCCTCACCGTGCGCTACGACACGCTGTTCGACCTCGCCCGCGACTTGCGGGCGATGGCCGCCGCCAACTGCCTTGCCGAGCGCCGGCGGGCGCCGACGCCGAAGGCCCTGTTCCTGAGGGCGGCGGAAATCTATGCGGAGAAATTCAGCGATCCGGACGGGCGCATCCGCGCCACCTTCGAGGTGATCTCGCTGTCCGGCTGGGCACCCGACGAGAGCCAGCAAAAGCCGCTGAAGCCCGGCTCGGCGAGGGCAAGTCTCGCCGATGCCCTCAATACGGAAAAACCTAGCGACGCAGGATGACCGGCGGCAGTTGCGGGCAGGTGACCGCGCTCGGCGCCGTCGCCGCGTCCTTGCGGGCAGCGGTGATTGAGCCGGTGATCAGCATGTCGACGCCGTCCGGCGCCTCCGCATATTGGCGTTCCTTAGCCGGCTGAATACCAAGGCCGAGCGCCAGCAACCCCACCGACAGGGCCATCGCGAGCGAGGCCGAGATCAACGCGAAATCAAGGGCGCCCATCCCGCGCTCATCGCGCCAGAAACGGCGGGCGCCCGAAAGAAACCGACCCATGAGCGAACACTCCATCGACACGAAAACCAGCCGGCCAAGCACGCAAGGCGCCGGCCGAACGCCGATGACGATACGGGATCGCACTTAATACTTCGGTAACGACGAGGACGGAATTGGCGCGATGGCCGCGGTGTGCCGGAAATCTTGCAGGGCAGCCGCTTCGTTCAGGAGGACCCCGGATACATCTCCAGGATTCGCCCGAAGTAGTTTTCCGATAACTCCGTGCCCAACTGGCTGATAGCGGTGATCGCCATGACGCCCGTGATTATCGCAACGAGCGCGTATTCGATCGCGGTCGTGCCGCGTTCGTCGGCAGCAAAACACCGTAGCAGATCGGAAAATTGTCGTTTTGAAACCGTAAGGTAGGTCTTTTCCGCCATTCCTGCCTCGCAGCGCATGGGCCGCGACACCGCAGGTGATTGCCTAGAGCAGGTCAATCAGGTGCGGGATCAGCGGCTCGTCCGCCGGCGGCATCGGATAATCCCTGAGCCGCGCCGGGCGCACCCATTTCAGGTCCTGCCCCTCGCGCGCCTCGACCGTTCCCGACCATCTCCGGCAGACGTAAAGTGGCATCAAAAGGTGAAAATCCTCATAAGCGTAGCTGGCGAAGGTAAGCGGCGCGAGGCAGGCCGGATTGATGTCGATGCCGAGCTCTTCGTTGAGTTCGCGGATCAGGGAATCTTCCGGCCGCTCGCCGGGCTCCAACTTGCCGCCGGGAAATTCCCACAGGCCTGCGAGCGCCTTGCCCTCGGGACGCCGGGCGATCAGCACCCGCCCGTCCACATCGATGAGCGCACAGGCAACGACGAGAAGGAGATTCATCCGGTCCCTTCCTCCGCAGGCCGGGGGGCCCGCCGGTAGTGATAGCGATAGGCCTCGGCGAACCCGCAGCCTTCGTAAAGGGCGCGCGCCGGGGCATTGTCGACTTCGACGCCGATCCAGAACAGCGTGGCGCCGGCGCCTGCCGCCCACGCGAACGCCGCCCCAAGGCAGGCCCGCGCATGGCCGCGGCGCCGGGCGGCGGGGTCGGTGGCGACCGCAAAGACCGTCGCAATATCCCGGTGCAGCGCCGCGATCAGGCAGCTTGCGGGCATCCCCTCCCGGTCGCGGGCGAGCACGAAGACGGTCTCGTCGGCCATCGCGGACAGGATCGCCCAGAAGCCGGCCCGCTCCCGGTCCGACTGGTTGGAGAACCGGGCGACAGCGCCGAGGAACTCGTCCGTCGCCGTCTCCAGGACCTCGACAGCCTGGGCCGGCGTCGCGGCCTCCGTGACCGGCACCGCAGGGGCGTCGCGGACCAGCATCAGCGTCTCGCCGAAGCGCGCAAACCCGAGCGCATCCGTCCGGGCAAGGACGGGCGCGGGCGTCAGCGGCGTTACCCTGACCACCGGATCGAGGCCGGCGCGACGATAGAGGCGAAAGACCCAGTCGAGCCGCTCGTCCGTCCCGTCCCCGTCATGGGGATCGAGAATGTTGAGGGAGTTGGCGCGGTTGGTGTGGCCGCCGGAAATCCGGACGATCCAGCTCCCGTCGATCGCCGTGCGGACGCCCGGCCAGACCGAGAGCTGGGCGTCCTCGATGCGGCGGACGAGGGCGGGATCGGCCACGTGCCGTCAGCTCCGGTAGTCGCCGTTGATGGCGATGTAGCCCTTTGTGAGGTCGCAGGTCCACACCGTGTCGCGTCCCTTGCCGAGGCCGAGGTCGACGCGGATGGCGATCTCCGGCTCTTTCATCACCGCCGAGGCGGCCGCCTCCGAATAGTCCGGGTCGCGCTCGCCCTCGACGGCGACGCGCACGTCGCCGAACCAGATCGCCAGCCGGTCCCGGTCGGCCGGCTCGCCGGCCTTGCCGACGGCCATGACGACGCGGCCCCAATTGGCGTCCTCGCCGGCGATCGCGGTCTTGACCAGCGGCGAATTGGCGATCGCCATGCCGATCTTTCGGGCCGACGCCTTGGAGGTCGCGCCCTCAACGGTGATGGAAACGAACTTGCGCGCCCCCTCGCCGTCCTTGACCACCTGGTGGGCGAGGTCGAGGAGGAGACCGTCAAACGCCTTGCGGAAGGCGAAAAGCCGGCGGTCGCCGGGCTCGGCAATCTCTGGCGCGCCGCGCGTCGCGGCAGCACCCGTGGCGAACGCCAGCACCGTGTCGCTGGTCGAGGTATCGCCGTCGACGGTGATGGCGTTGAACGAGTCCTTCACGCCGCGCGAAAGGAGCTTCTGCAGTACGGCCGCCTTGATCGGCGCATCGGTGAAGACGAAGGACAGCATGGTCGCCATGTCCGGCGCGATCATGCCGGAGCCCTTGGCAATGCCGACGAGCGTCGTCTCGACGCCGCCGATCTTTGCCGTCGCCGTCGCCACCTTCGCGAAAGTGTCGGTGGTCATGATCGCCTTGGCCGCGTCCAGGAACCGGCCGGACACCGCATCGCGCACCAGCCCGTCGACGACGGCCCCGAACTTCGTCGCATCGAGCGGCTCGCCGATGACGCCTGTGGAGGCGAGATAGACCTCCTCAGGCGTGCAGCCCGCCGCCGCCGCCATCTGGTCGGCGGAAAGCTTCACGGCCTCGGCACCGCGTTTTCCCGTAAAGGCATTGGCGTTGCCGGAATTGACGAGAAGCGCCCCGGCCCGGCCGTGGCCGAGGTTCTGCTTGCACCAGTCGACCGGCGCGGAGGCGCATTTCGACTTCGTGAAGACGCCGGCAACCTCGGCCCCGCCGTCGAAGACGACGGCGAGCACGTCGGTGCGGCCCTTGTACTTGATGCCGGCCGCGACTGTTGCCAGCCGCACGCCGGCGACCTCCGGCGGCTCGGGATAGGAGGCCGGCGCGAACGGCGAGGGCGTCAGCTCCATGGCGCGCCTATTCGCTCTTCTTGGCCGCTTCGTCGAGCCGTTCGATGGTCGCGTCTTCCTTCAGCTTGGCCACGGACTCGATGTACTTCTCGCGCATCAGGCTTTCGCGGATGCGGTCCTTGACCTGATCGAAGGCCGGCGGCTCCTGCTTGCGGCGCTCCTCGACCTTGATGACGTGCCAGCCGAACTGGGTCTGCACCGGCTCCTTGGTGTATTCGCCGGCGGCGAGCTGGAAGGCCGCGTCCTCGAATTCCTTGACCATCCGGCCCTTGGTGAAGAAGCCGAGATCGCCGCCGTTCGGGCCGGACGGGCCGGTCGACTTCTCCTTCGCCAGCGCCGCGAAATCGGCGCCGTCGTCGAGCTGCTTGATGATGTCCTTGGCCTCGTCCTCGGTCTTGACGAGGATGTGCCGCGCCTTCAGCTCTTCGGACGCTTCGAAGTCGGCGGTGTCCTTGTCGTAGCGCGCCTTGATCGCGGCCTCGTCGATCGCGCCGGCGATGTTTTCCTGCACATAGGCGTCGCGCAGCGCCCGCATCTTCAGGAAGTTCATCCGCGTCTTGAACGCCTCGCTCTCGGCAAGGCCCTGTTTTTCGGCGGCCTGGGACATCAACAGCATGTCGATCAGGGCCGAGACCAGGATCGGCCGGCGCTGGTCTTCAGGCACCCGGCGCAACTCGGCGAGGAAGTCCTCGGCCATAAAGGCGAGGTCGGACTCCCGGATGACGCCGTCACCGACCTTGGCAAGAACGTTGTTCTCCACGGCCGCATCCTCGGCAAGGGCGCTCGCGGGCACCATCACCGAAGGCGTGGCAAGGAGCAGGAAAGCGGCCGAAAGGGCGGCGCTGACGCGGGATCTGGATGGCATTGTCATTCCTTTCGCTCGGAAACGGGCCGCAATTCCGTTTCCACGGGGCTTGCGGCAGACAGATATGCCGAATTCGGTGGCGTTGACAACATACCGACCCCCTCTTATCTGTCGAACGGTTCCGCACGGCCCGTCCGGAGCCGCCTTTTCGTTGCGGTCGCGGCCGCCTCCACCGGCAGTCCGGCCGCCATGAAGTCGCGGAACCGACTTCATGGCACGTTCATGCACCGCTCTTAGATAGCGCTTGCCAGCGACCGCACCGGCTGTTTCCGGCCGCAGGCAAAGAAAGGATCACCAATGGTCGGGTTCGGTTCAATCGCCCGCAAGATTTTCGGTTCGGCGAACGACCGCAAGATCAAGGGATACCATTCCCGGGTCGCCGCCATTAACGCGCTGGAAGCCGAAGTCGAGCCGCTGAGCGACGACGACCTCAAGGCCCGCACCGACGCCTTCCGCAAGCAGATCGCCGACGGCGCCAAGCTCGACGACATCCTCGTCGAGGCCTTTGCGACCGTACGCGAAGCCGCCAAGCGCACCCTCCACCAGCGCCACTACGACGTCCAGCTCATCGGCGGCATGGTCCTGCACGAGGGCAAGATCGCCGAGATGAAGACCGGCGAAGGCAAGACCCTCGTCGCCACCCTCGCCGTCTACCTCAACGCCCTTGCCGGCCGCGGCGTCCACGTCGTCACCGTCAACGATTACCTGGCCAAGCGCGACTCCGACTGGATGGGGCAGATCTACCGGTTCCTCGGCCTCACCGTCGGCGTCATCGTCCACGGCCTCGACGACGACGAGCGCAAGGCCGCCTATGCCTGCGACGTCACCTACGGCACCAACAACGAGTTCGGCTTCGACTACCTTCGCGACAATATGAAGCACGAGCGCGCGTCAATGGTGCAGCGCGACCATGCCTTTGCCATCGTCGACGAGGTCGACTCCATCCTCATCGACGAAGCGCGCACGCCGCTGATCATTTCCGGCGCCATCGAGGACCGCTCCGACCTCTACAACACGGTCGACGCCTTCATTCCGAACCTGGTGCCCGACGACTACGAGCTCGACGAAAAGACCCGCGCCGTCACCTTTACCGAACAGGGCAACGAGAAGCTGGAGAAGCTTCTGTCGGAGGCCGGCCTCCTGAAGGGCGACTCCCTCTACGACCTGGAAAACGTCACCGTCGTCCACCACCTCAACAACGCGCTTCGCGCCCACCAGCTCTTCCAGCGCGACCGCGACTACATCGTCAAGGGCGGCGAGGTCATCATCATCGACGAGTTCACCGGCCGCATGATGCCGGGCCGGCGCTTCTCCGACGGCCTGCACCAGGCGCTGGAGGCCAAGGAACACGTCGACATCCAGCCGGAAAACCAGACGCTCGCCTCCATCACCTTCCAGAACTACTTCCGCATGTACGACAAGCTCGCCGGCATGACCGGCACGGCGCTGACCGAGGCGGACGAGTTCCTCGACATCTACGACCTGGAAGTGATGGAAATCCCGACCAACATGCCGATCGCCCGCGTCGACGACGACGACGAGGTCTATCGCACGGCGCACGAGAAGTTCGCCTCCATCATCGAGCTGATCAAGGACTGCAAGCAGCGCGGCCAGCCGATCCTCGTCGGCACGACCTCGATCGAGAAGTCGGAAATCCTCGCCGAGATGCTGAAGAAGGAAGGGTTCCGCCAGCGCGACTTTTCCGTCCTGTTCGACGGCGACCAGGGCACCAAGAAGGAAATGGTGTTCCAGGTCCTCAACGCCCGCTACCACGAGCAGGAAGCCCACATCATCGCCCAGGCCGGCGTCCCCGGCGCCGTCACCATCGCCACCAACATGGCCGGCCGCGGCACCGACATCCAGCTCGGCGGCAACCCCGACATGCGCATCGCCAGCGAACTGGCCGACATGCCGGAAGGCCCGGAGCGCGAGGCGAAAGAAAAGCAGATCCGCGACGACGTTGATCGCCTGAAGCACATCGCCATCGAGGCCGGCGGCCTCTTCATCGTCGGCACCGAGCGCCACGAAAGCCGGCGCATCGACAACCAGCTCCGCGGCCGCTCCGGCCGCCAGGGTGATCCGGGGCATTCCCGCTTCTTCCTGTCGCTGGAAGACGATCTGATGCGCATCTTCGGCTCCGACCGCATGGATTCCATGCTGCAGAAGCTGGGCCTCAAGGAAGGCGAGGCGATCGTCCATCCCTGGGTCAACAAGGCTTTGGAAAAGGCGCAGCAGAAGGTCGAGGCGCGCAACTTCGACGTCCGCAAGAACATCCTGAAGTTCGACGACGTCATGAACGACCAGCGCAAGGTCG
Source organism: Rhodobium gokarnense (assembly GCF_025961475.1). NCBI lineage: Bacteria > Pseudomonadati > Pseudomonadota > Alphaproteobacteria > Hyphomicrobiales > Rhodobiaceae > Rhodobium > Rhodobium gokarnense. Next base: position 96,359 of record NZ_JAOQNS010000003.1, read on the forward strand.
TGTTCGAGCAGCGCATCGAGCTGATGTCGAACGACTCCGTCGCCGACACCATCGCCGACATGCGCCACGACGTCATCGCCGACCTGGTGCTCAAGCACATTCCGGAAAAGGCCTATCCGGAGCAGTGGGACGTCAAGGGCCTGCGCCAGGAACTGCAGGAGGTGCTCGACCTCGACCTGCCGGTCGACGAATGGGCCCACGAGGAAGGCATCGCCGAGGAAGAGGTGGAGCACCGCGTCGCCAAGGCAGCCGACGAAAAGGCAGCCGCCAAGGTCGCCCGCTACGGCGCGGAGAACATGCGCTACGTGGAAAAGGTGATCCTTCTCCAGACCCTCGATTTCCTGTGGCGCGAGCACATCGCCACCCTCGACCATCTGCGCTCGGTCATCGGGTTCCGCGGCTACGGCCAGCGCGATCCGCTGAACGAGTACAAGACCGAGTCCTTCGAGCTGTTCCAGGCGATGCTGGCCAATCTGCGCCAGGTCGTCACCGGCAATCTGATGCGCGTCGAGCTCGTCAAGGAAACGCCGGCAATGCCGAGCGACGAGGACCTGCCGGAGATGTACGCCTACCACGACGACCCGGCGATGATGGACGAGGACTACGGCTTCGTCGAAGGCCCGGAACCGGAGCAGATGGAGCCGGTCACCTACGGCGTCGCCGCAAGACACGTCGCGAAAGAGGACCGCAACCCGGGCGATCAGTCCACCTGGGGCAAGGTCGGCCGCAACGAGCCCTGCCCCTGCGGCTCCGGCAAGAAATACAAGCACTGCCACGGCAAGTTCGCGTAAGGGGCGGGCGAGCGGCCGGAACACTGCCTGTCCTGATCACCGAAGACAAAAAGGGCGCGCACCAAAAATGGCTGCGCGCCTTTTTGCTTTTCGGTCGGCGAAGGCCGGCCGTCGTTGATGCACCCTCCGCCCTGTTCGGTGCCGCATCGCCTGGCTCGCGAGCCTCGTCTGACGTCGTCACGCCATCGCTCTTATTCGCCATCACCTGCCGACGATCGCGATCGTCTGGCACCGTGGCGGGCTCATGCGTTGCGCAGCCCGACGCCCCGCCCCGCGTCAAGAACGGGCGCGCGCCACCACTGTCCGGCTCATGGCTTACGCACTCCCGGTCCCAATCACTCCACGTCATTGCCGTGCTTGACACGGCAATCCATGCGGCGCCAACCGATTGTTTCGACAGCCAGAATGGATCACCGGGTCAAGCCCGGTGATGATGCAGAGCGTGTGGGTCCCAGAGTGCATTGGCCTTTAACCGGACAGCAGTGGGTCAAGCCCGGCAATGACGCATGAGAGGGGGCAAACGAGGAGCAAAAAATGCATCCCCATGGTCCTGCCGGCGACTTCTGCCCGCCGCCTCACCGACCCGTTCCCCGAGAAGCTCCCTCACACCGTCGTTGCTCCGTCCGAACACCCCGGTCGATCCGTCACCCTCCACGCACCTCTTCTCCCCTTCCTACATCCCTTCCTACATCCCTCCCTACCTTCCTTCCTGCCCCCTTCCTCCCCGAACCCGCCCAGCTTTTCCACGATCTCAATCAAACGATTGATTGATTCTGAAAAATCGAATATCGTCATCTGAATGGGAAAGGCGTAGCGGCGCCGGGCGCCCACTTCCCCGGGCCGGAGAGATGAGCAGACGGACAAAAGACCCCATGGATGCTGAGACGAAGGCCACCCCCACGGCCAAGACCGCACCCGCCTCCCCCGGCCGCCAGAAACTCCTCGATGCCGCCATCGTCCTCTTCGGCCGCAAGGGGTTCGACGCCACGACGACGCGCGAGATCGCGGAGGCCGCCGGCGTCAACATCGCCAACATCGCCTACCATTTCGGCGGCAAGGAGGGGCTCTACCGGGCCTGCGCCGAGGAGCTTGGCCGCGCCATCAAGGCCCGGCTCACCGTCGTCCTCGACCGGGCGCCACCGCAAGGCCCCCTTGAGGCCCGCGACGCCATGACGGCGGTGCTGTCGCGGATGACCCGGCTGATCGCCGCCGATCCGGCCATGGCGGCCCCGGCCCGCTTCATCCTGAGGGAATATTTCGACCCGACGCCGGCGCTGAGGCTCCTCTACCGGGGCCTGATCGAGCCGATATCGGGCCGCCTCATCGCCCTGTGGGCGGCGGCCACCGGCGCCGATCCGGACAGCGAGGAGACGCGGCTCATCGTCCTCGGCCTCGTCGGCCAGATCCTTGTCTTCCGCGCCGCCCGCGACGCCGTCTGCCTGCGCATGGAGTGGGAGACCATCGGCCCGCGCGAGGCCGAAGCCATCGAAACCATGGTGATCGCGACGCTCGATGCGCGGATCGCCGCTGAAAAGGAGAAAAGGCCGTGATCGACCTGATCTGCAAGATCGCTGTCATCGCCCAGATCGCCGCCTTTTGCGGGCCCGACACAGGGCCGGTCTTTGCCGGCTATGTGGAGGGCGACTACACCCGCATCGCCCCGATCGAGGCAAGCCGCATCATCGACGTCCATGTCGGCCGCGGCGACCGGGTGACAAAGGACCAGTTGATCGCCGACATGGAAAAGGACGACGCAAAACTCGCCGTCGACAATGCGCGGGCGAGCGTCGCCGAGGCGGAGGCGCGCTACGCGGACCTCAAGCTCGGCAAACGGCCGGAGGAGATCGCCGCCATCGAGGCATCGCTGCGCTCCGCCGAGGCCCAGGCCAAGCAGGCGAGCGCCACCTTCGAGCGCCAGAAACAGCTCTTTGAGCGCGGCCATGCCTCCAAGGCACAACTCGACGAGGCCGAGGCCAACCACGACGTCGCCAAGGCCAAGGTCGGCGAGATCGAGGCCAATCTCGCCGTCGCCCGCCTGCCGGCCCGCAAGGAAGAGATCAAGGCGGCCGACGAGCGCCTGAGCCAGGCCCGCTCGAACCTGGAGACCGCCCTCTGGAAGCTGGAGCAGCGACGGCTTCTGGCGCCGGCGAACGGGCGCATCTTCGACGTCCTCAGGCGCTCCGGCGAGATCGCGGCGCCGGAAAGCGCCGTCGTCACCATGCTCGCCGACGGCGCCATCAAGCTGCGCTTCTACGTGCCAGAACAAAGCATCGCCGACATCAAGACGGGCACAAAACTCTCCGTCGGTTGCGACGGCTGCGCCGACGACCTCACTGCCACCGTCAGCTATGTCGCCGCCGAGCCGGAATTCACCCCGCCGGTGATCTACTCCATCGAGACCCGCCAGAAGCTCGTCTATCTGGTCGAGGCCCGCCCGCCCGAGGGCGACGACCGCCTGCGGCCCGGCCAGATCATCGACGTGCGCCTTGCCGAGCCGAAGACCGCGGAGGCGTCCCGATGACGGCAGACGCCCCCGGCGCGGACCAGCCCAACGCCATCGACGTCACCGGCATCACCAAGAGCTTTTCCGGCAAGACGGTGGTGGACGATGTGGACCTCACGGTCCGGCACGGCGAGATCGTCGGCTTTCTGGGCCCGAACGGCTCCGGCAAGACGACGACCATCCGCGTCATCTGCGGCCTCTTGCTGCCCGATGCCGGCGCCGGCACGGTCCTCGGCTACGACGTCATCCGCGAGGCGCGGCGCATCAAGCACCAGGTCGGCTATATGACGCAGCATTTCTCGTTCTATGGCGACCTGACCATTGCGGAAAACCTCGACTTCGTCGCCCGGCTCTACGGCCTGAAGCCGCGCAGGAAGCACGTCTTAGAGGCGCTGAAAGGCCTCGGCATGGCGAGCCGCGCCGACCAGCTCGCCGAGACGCTCTCCGGCGGCTGGAAGCAGCGCCTGGCGCTCGCCGCCTGCATCATGCACAAGCCGAAGCTGCTGCTCCTCGACGAGCCGACGGCGGGCGTCGACCCCAAGGCGCGGCGCGACTTCTGGGACGAGATCCACCAGCTCGCCGCCGACGGCCTCACGGTGCTGGTCTCCACCCACTACATGGACGAGGCCGAGCGCTGCCACCGCATCGCCTATATTTCTTACGGCAAGCTGATCGCTCAAGGCACCGTCGCGGACATCGTCGCCGGTTCCAACCTCATCACCTATGTCGTGGAAGGCCCCGACCTCGCCAGGGTCCAGCGCCGGCTGCAGGACACCGACGGTATCGAGCAGATCGCCCCCTTCGGCGCGACGCTCCATGTGGTCGGCTCCGATCCGGGCCGGCTGAAGGCCGCGCTCCGCCCGCTTGAGGAAGACGCCGCCTATTCCGTGCGCCCGGCCGACACGAGCCTGGAAGACGTCTTCATCAAGTTCATGGGCACGGCCACGGACAACATGCAATGAACCGCTTCTTCTCGCTCTCGCGGACCGGCGCCGTCCTCATCAAGGAGTTTATCCAGATGCGGCGCGACCGCATCACCTTCGCGATGATGCTCGGCGTGCCGCTGATGCAGCTCCTCCTCTTCGGTTATGCCATCAACATGGACCCCAAGGGCCTGCCCGCCGCCCTCGTCCCCCTCGACCAGGGCCGCTATGCGCGAGCCGTCGTCTCGGCCCTGGAAAACACCGACTACTACCGCTTCGATTACGTGGTCGGCAGCATTGCCGAGGCCGAAGAGCTCATCCTTGCCGGCGACGTCGCCTTCGTCGTCACCATCCCGAGCGACTTCACGCGCCGGGTGGAGCGGGGCGAGAGCCCGCAGATCCTGGTCGATGCCGATGCCTCCGATCCGACCGCGGCAACCAACGCCCTCGGCGCCCTGCCCCAACTCGCCCGCCGCGCGCTCAGCCGAGAGCTCGGACAGGAACTGCAGGCGGCGGAGGAAAGCACCCGGAACCTGGAGATCGTCGTCCACCGCCGCTACAACCCGGAAGGCATCTCGCAATACAACATCGTGCCGGCCCTTCTCGGCGTCATCCTGCAGATGACCATGGTGATGATGACGGCGATGGCGCTGACCCGAGAGGTCGAGCGCGGCACCATGGAAAACCTGCTCGCCATGCCGGCGAACCCGCTGGAGATCATGATCGGCAAGGTGACGCCCTATATCGGCGTCGGCGCGGTGCAGGTCGTTGTCGTGCTGACGACGGCAAAGCTGCTTTTTTCCATCCCCTTCGTCGGCTCGCTGGCGCTGCTCCTTGCCGCCATCCTCGTCTTCATCATCGCCCTGGTGCTCCTGGGCTACACCTTTTCCACCTTCGCCCGCACCCAGATGCAGGCGATGCAGCTCACCTTCTTCTTCTTCCTGCCCTCGATCATGCTGTCGGGCTTCATGTTCCCGTTCCGCGGCATGCCGGAATGGGCGCAGGTCTTCGGCGAGGTGCTGCCGCTCACCCATTTCCTTCGCGTTGTGCGCGGCATCATGCTGAAGGGCGCGGACTGGCGCGCGATCTCGTTCGAGGTCTGGGTGCTGGTCGCCTTCGTTCTCGCCTACGCCGTCATGGCGCTGTTGCGTTTCCGGCGGACGCTCGATTGAGGACGGGTCGCGAGGGCAATGGCCCGCCGCGCCGACAACGAGGTCGTGACGGCACCACAGCGCACCCCCACACCTCCGGCCACCCCTGCGCAGTCTGGCCGCAGGGCTATAACCGGCGATTGTATCCGTTTAATACGACGAACGTATAAATCGGATACATACACCTGACAGGCGCTCTGCAGACCGGATTGGGCGTTCGGCATTTTCAGGGGCGGCACGCCGGCGCCGCCCCTTGCCTGAAACGGGTCGCCTAACTGCCGCTTGCCGCCAGCAGCGAGGCGTTGCCGCCGGCCGCCGTGGTGTCGATGCAAAGGTGCCGCTCCAGCACGTAGCGCTCCGGCGCGACCAGCTCGGTGATCAGCGGCAGGATGGCCCCGTGGCGACCGGCGAGCGCCTGCCGCAGCGCGGCAAGGTAGCTGCCGTCGCCCGTCGCCGCCACCGCGCCGATGCCGGTCAAGGTGCCGACGGCCGCCGCATCGAACGCACCGTCGAGCCCGGCTATCGGCGCACCCCGCGACGCGAACTCGTGAACGAAGCCGGGAGCGCCCGGCGCAACGGCAACGACCGCATTGCCTGCCGCAAGCGCCTGCACGGTCTGCACGGCCAGGCTTTCAAGATCCGGCCCGAGGCAGAGAACCCGCCCGCGCGGCGGAAAGGAGAGCCGGTTGCTTTCGCCCGTCGGTCCCGGCAGGTCCATGGTCGCGGCAATGCCGGTCGCGGCCTCAAGCGCGTCGGAGGCTGGCGCGCCGGAACGCGACAGCGCCTCGCCGAGCACCGCGGCCCGGTCCTCGCGCCCCGCCCAGACCGCAGTGTCGAGCTTGTCGAGCGCCGCCTGAACGGCGCCCGCATCGATGGTCTTTGCCTCCGGCGCCGGTGCCGGCGCATCGGGCGCGGCCGCTCCGGCCGCCTCGCCGCCGCGGCGCATGAAGCGGGCCACATAGTGCGGCCCGCCGGCCTTCGGGCCGGTGCCCGAAAGCCCCTCGCCGCCGAAGGGCTGGGAGCCGACGATGGCGCCGATCTGGTTGCGGTTGACGTAGAGATTGCCCACATGGAGCCGGTCGACGACCTGCTGGACGCGGCTGTCGACGCGGGTGTGCAGCCCGAAGGTGAGGCCGTAGCCCTTGGCGTTGACGGCATCGATCACATCGTCGATGCCCTCGGCCGGGAACGTCGCCACATGCAGCACCGGCCCGAAGATTTCCCGCTCCATCTCCTCGATGCCGGAGACCTTTATGACGGTCGGCGCAACGAACCGGCCGCCGCCCGGAACGCTGAGCTTCTTGATCAGCTTGCCGTCCGCCTCCATCTGCCGGCAATAGCCCTCGATGGTGTCGCGCGCCTCGTCGTCGATGACCGGACCGATGTCGGTCTGGAGCTTCCAGGGATCGCCGAGTTCCAGCTCGTCCATGGCGCCGGACAGCATCTTCATGATGCGGTCTTCCACATCCTCCTGCACATAGAGGATGCGCAGCGCCGAGCAGCGCTGGCCGGCGCTCTGGAAGGCTGAGGCGAGGATATCGCCGACCGCCTGCTCCGGCAGCGCGGAGGAATCGACGATCATGGCGTTGAGGCCGCCGGTCTCGGCAATCAGCGGCGCCGACGGCGCAAGCGTTTCGGACATTGACCGGTTGATGCGCTGCGCGACCTCCGTGGAGCCGGTGAAGCAGACGCCCGCGATCCGCGGATCGGCGGCAAGCGGCGCGCCGACCGTCGGCCCGTCGCCGGGAAGAAGCTGGATTGCGGCCTCCGGAATGCCGGCCTCGCACATCAGGGCGACGGCCCGCGCCGCGATCAGCGGCGTCTGTTCGGCGGGCTTGGCAATCACCGCGTTGCCGGCGGCAAGGGCGGCCGAAATCTGGCCGGTGAAGATCGCCAGCGGGAAGTTCCACGGCGAGATGCAGGCAAAAACGCCCCGGCCGGAGCCCGCCGCTTCGCCTTCCAACCGCCGCGCCTCACTGGCGTAGTAGCGCAGGAAGTCGACCGCCTCGCGTACTTCAGCGACCGCATCGTTGAGCGTCTTGCCGGCCTCGCGGGCGCACAGCGCAAAGAACTCCGGCGCGTTCTCCTCATAAAGATCGGCGACGCGCTCAAGGGCGCTCGCCCGCTCGTCGACGGAGCGCGCCGACCACTCGGAGAATCCCTCGGCCGCAGCCGACAGCGCCGCCGCAAGGTCCTCCTGGCTCGCCTCGACGACCGTGCCGACGACGTCGCCCGGTTTTGCCGGGTTAGCCATCTCGCGCCCGCCATCGCGCATCGCCTGCCCCGCCACCATCGGCGCGGCATGCCAGCGGCTTGCCGCGAACCGGTCGCGCGCGGCAAAGAGCTCGTCCAGTTCCAGCGGATCGGTCAGGTCCCAGCCCTTGGCGTTCCGGCGCGCCTCGCCGTAAAGCATCGGCGGCAGCGGAATGCGCGGATTGGCGATCGCCTGGCCATGCGCTTCCAAGACCGCGAAGGGATCGCGGGCGACTTCCTCCGGCGGGATCTCCTCATCGACAATCTGGTTGACGAAGGAGCTGTTGGCGCCGTTTTCCAAGAGCCGCCGGACGAGATAGGCAAGGAGGTCCCGGTGCTCGCCGACCGGCGCATAGATGCGGCAGCGCACATCGTTGGACTTCTTCACCGTGTCGTAGAGCGACTCGCCCATGCCGTGCAGCCGCTGGAACTCGAACGACGTCTTCCCATCCGCCATTTCCAGGATCGAGGCGACGCTGTGGGCGTTGTGGCTGGCGAACTGCGGATAGATGCGCTCGCTCATGGAGAGAAGCTTCTGCGCACAGACCAGGTAACAGACGTCGGAATTGACCTTGCGCGTATAGACCGGATAGCCGGGAAGGCCCTCCGTCTGGGCGATCTTGACCTCGCTGTCCCAATAGGCGCCCTTGACGAGGCGCACCATGATCTTGCGGTCGAGCTTTGTCGCCAGCGCATGGAGCCAGTCGATCTCGGCCGGCGCGCGCTTGGCATAGGCCTGGACGACGATACCCATGCCGTCCCAGCCGGCAAGTGCGGGATCGGAGAGCACCGCCTCGAAGACGTCGAGCGACAGGTCGAGCCGGTCCATCTCCTCGGCATCGATGTTGAAGCCCATATTGGCGCTCTTGGCGATGAGGGCGAGCGCCCTTGTCCGCGCCACCAGCTCCGTCATCACCCGCTCGCGCTTGGCGAACTCGTAGCGCGGATGGAGCGCGGAAAGCTTCACCGAGACGCCCGGATTGGCGCGGATGTCCGGCCCACAGGAGGCGGCCAGTTCGGTGATGGCGTTGGAATAGGAAAGGTGGTGGCGCCGCGCATCAGCCTCGGTCAGCGCCGCCTCGCCCAGCATGTCGTAGGAATAGCAGTAGCCGGCGGCCTCGCGCTTCTTGGCCCGCGCGATCGCCTCGTGGATGTTGCGGCCGAGCACGAACTGGCGGCCGAGCTCCTTCATGGTCTGGCCGACGGCGACGCGCACGACGGGCTCGCCGAGCCGGCGGATCATGCCGCGCACGGTCTTGGCGACGTTCTGCCCGTCCTTGTCGGTGAGAACGTGGCCGGTCAGCATCAGCGCCCAGGTCGAGGCATTGACCAGCACCGAGCTCGACTGGCCGAGATGGGTGCTCCAGTCCGACGGCGCGATCTTGTCGGAGATCAGCGCATCGATCGTCTCGTCGTCCGGCACACGTAAGAGCGCCTCGGCAAGGCACATCAGGGCGACGCCCTCGCGGGTCGAGAGCCCGAACTCGGCCAGGAAACTTTCCATCATCGTCGGCTTCGACGAGGACCGCACCTTGGCGACCAGTTCCGCGCCGCGCGCGGCGATCTTCTTGCGGGTCTCCTCCGTGATCGGCGTTGCGGCGGCGAGCGCCCGCATGGTCTCCGCCTCGTCGGCGATGATCGCCTCGCGCATGCGCTGGCGGATAGCAGCGAGATCGGACGGGTCGGAAGCGGAAACGGGGGACGGAGCGGCACCGGAGGAGGCGTCAGACATGGCGGTTCTTTCGGCTGGAAGGGTTGTTTCCCCTAGGATACTCCAATCCTTGTAGCCGATTTTCCCGAGAATCGACGTAAGATAGGAAAAAATCGCGAAAATATGCTACTCGTCAGTCCGAATGCACCGGCAAAGGCCCGACAATGGACGATCTGGACGCCATCGACAGGAGGATCATCGACGCGCTGGTCGCCAACGGGCGGATCACCGTCACCGATCTCGCCGCCAAGGCCGGGCTTTCCAAGACGCCCTGCCAGAACCGCATGCGCCGGCTGGAGGAGCGCGGCTACATCCGCGGCTACACGGCGATCACCGACCCGGCAAAGCTCGGCGCCGGCCACATCGCCTTCGTCCAGGTGACGCTCAGCGACACCCGCTCCGCCGCACTCGCCGCCTTCAACGAGGCGGTGCGGAGCGTGCGCGAAATCGAGGAGTGCCACATGATCGCCGGCGGCTTCGACTATCTCCTGAAGGTCCGCACCCGCGACATCGCCGGCTACCGGCGCGTCCTCGGCGAGCGCATCTCGGCGCTCCCCCACGTCACCCAGACCTCCACATTCGTCGTCATGGAGGCGGTCAAGGACCGGAGCCGATAGGAGGTCGCACCGACAAAGCGCCGCAGCGGGCCGCCACATTCGCTCCACGCCGCTGGCGCACAGTCGCCGTGCCCCGATCCGGTGAGGAGACGACCCCGATGTCTATTCTGAGGCTTCTCGGCGCGGCCGCCCTTGCCGCCGCCCTGTCTGCCGCGAGCGCGGCGAGCGCCCCGAAACCGATGCCCGATGCCTGCGCCGTGATGAAGGGTCTCGAGGCGGGAGCGTACCTGTCCGGCGAAGCGCGCTACGACCTGATGGTCAATCGCCGGGACGAGGCCGTCGCCTTCAGTCAGTGCGTCGTCGTGGAAAAAGACGGCGCAGCGTCCGTCAGCCTGCAGATCCGCGAGCAGCGGTCGGGCGCCTCCCCGGCGACGGCCGCCACCCAGCGCGAGGACTACGTCAAGGAACTCGCAGGGACCTTCGGCTTCGTGCCGAAGGCGGAGGAGGTTGCCGTCGGCGAGGCGGCGGTCTGGATCGGCGACGTCGGCCAGTTGACCGTCTGGTACCGCGACGGCCGGGTGCAGATGATCGTCTCCGGCCGCGGCGGCGACAGCAAAGGACTGGCGGCCGAGATCGCCCGCCGCGTCGTCGAAGCCTACCCCTGATCGCCGGCGCCGCGACGAGGTCGGCATTCCGATCCGGCCCGGCCAAATCCCATGCCCGAAAATACCTATCGCGACGATTTCATTTGCCGTCGGACGACAACCATAATATTAGTCTATTCTAATAAGAAAGAATAAGTTCAGGGAGGGCGGTGCGCGATGCCCGGAAGCGGCCTGTTCGGGCCGCCGGCCGCTGGTCAGGCGCACACATGCACCGCCGCTCAAACATTTGGGCGACGCGACACCATGCTGAATTCCACCCTTTGGGAGGCCTTTACCCCGTTCACCAAATGGGCGCCGCGGGTCACCCGCGACGACCTGCAGCGCGACCTCGTCGCCGGCATCACCGGTGCCCTCGTCGTCCTGCCGCAGGGCGTCGCCTTCGCCTCCATCGCCGGCATGCCGCCGGAATACGGCCTCTATGCCGGCATCGTCCCGGCCATCGTCGCCGCCCTCTTCGGCTCCTCGCGCCACCTCGTCTCCGGTCCGACGACGGCCGCCTCGATCGTCCTCTTCTCCGCCCTCTCGGTGCAGGCGGTGCCGGAAAGCGCGCAATATGTGACGCTGGCGCTCACCCTCACCTTCATGGTCGGCCTTTTCGAGCTGGCGCTCGGCCTTGCCCGCATGGGCGCACTCGTCAACTTCATCTCCCATTCCGTCGTCGTCGGCTTCACCGCCGGCGCTGCCGTGCTCATCGCCGCCAAGCAGCTGAGGCATTTCTTCGGCATCGAGATGCCCTCCGGCGGCCATCTCCACCACATCCTCATCGCCTTCGTCGAACAGATCGACCGCCTCAACCCCTATGTCACGGCCGTCGCTGCCGCGACCCTCGTCAGCGGCATTCTCCTCAAGATGTTCGCGCGAAAGATCCCCTATCTCATCGTTTCCATGGTCGTCGGCAGCCTCGTCGGTGTTTTGCTCAATGCCCGCTTCGGCCAGGAGGTGACGGGGATCGCCACCGTCGGCGCCCTGCCGACCCATCTGCCGCCACTGTCAGCGCCCGACCTCACCTTCGACACCATCAAGGAGCTCGCCCCGACGGCCCTTGCCATGACGCTGTTCGCGCTGACCGAGGCGGTCTCCATCGGCCGCTCGCTTGCCGCCCGCGGCGGCTACCGCATCAACGGCAGCCAGGAATTCGTCGGCCAGGGCCTGTCCAACATCTTCGGGGCGTTCTTTTCCGGCTATGTGGCGACAGGCTCCTTCAACCGCTCCGGCCTCAACTACGAGGCGGGGGCAAGGACCCCCTTCGCCGCGGTCTTCGCCGGCGGCCTCCTTATGGTCGTCCTCCTCTTCGTCGCCCCGCTCGCGGTCTACCTGCCGAAGGCCACCATGGCCGGGCTCCTCTTCCTCGTCGCCTGGGGCCTTTTCGACTTCAAGGAGATCGGCCACATCCTGAAGGCGTCGGGGCGCGAGACGGCCGTCCTCCTCGTCACCTTCTTCAGCGCGCTCTTTTTAGAGTTGGAACTCGCCATCTTCGCCGGCGTCATGCTGTCGCTGATCATGTATCTGGAAAGGGTCTCCAAGCCGACGATCCGCCGCCAGGTGCCGGACCCCTATGGCGCCAAGAGGGTCTTCGTGTCCGACCCCACCCTGCCGGAATGCCCGCAGCTCCGCTTTGCCCAGATCGACGGCTCGATCTTCTTCGGCAACGTCAATCGCGTGGAGGACACCTTCGACCTCTATCGCAACACCCATCCGGACCAGAAACACCTCGCCATCGTCGCGCAGGCGATCCGCTTCGTCGACCTGCAAGGGGCCGAAGCTTTCGTCGAGGAAGCCAAAAAGAGGAAGGAAATGGGCGGCGGTCTCTACATCGTCAACGCCCAGATCCCCTTGTGGGAAATCCTGGAAAGCCTCGGCAGCCTCGACGACATCAACGAAAAGCACTTCTTCCAGGGCAAGACGGCCGCCGTCCACGCCATCTACCAGAAGCTCGACAAAACGGTCTGCAAGGGCTGCAACCAGCGCATCTTTACCGAATGCATGTGGGACCACGGGGTAAGAGGCAAGCCAGCGCCGGGGGAGTGAGGGGGCTCTCACTTTTTTCTATTTCAAATGGTCAAAGTATTTTAGTATTCACAACGGCTGGGGCCACCCAAGCGGTCAATCCTGACGTCCGCCACGAAATAAGGAACATACTTTAGGTCTTTGGTAATTAATTTATTGAGCCTCAGATTCCATCAGTTAATATGGCAAATAACAGAAAGCGCAATGAGTATAGTTAAATTCACAGCGTTTTATCCATCGAGGCCGTATTTTGCTGACCGAAAACCAACATCCATCCCTAAGAGTACAACAGATTTCTTTAAGAAAATGGACAAAGTCGTTTTCTCAAACGACAACGATTCATTCCTCCTGAGGGTCTGCAGAGATGGACGCATCATAGTAAGAATCAAAAGCCTTGAAAAGGATATCGAAGGCAAAAACACAAGGTCAATTGAACAAAACGTTAAGCATTGGAGCCAGTATCTAGAATACTTAAATTCGATATATCTTCTGATTGATTCTGCTATGCTTGAATTAGATAATAATGCATACTTTAATATTCACGAAATCACAAGACGAGATGCGTTTCGCGTATCCTATAAAAATGGGGAGTGGAACGGTGAGCAGATGGCAGATGAAAGCCTAGCATCACGATTTCAAAGAACTCGCCTATTCAAAGAAAGCATCTACGGTGGCGCATGGGCTCTTGAAATGGATTTCGATCAGAGACAAACTGTGCCAATAAAAATATTCGATCATGCATGTCAGAATTTTTATAAATGTTCGAAGCAGGCTATTATAATAAAATATCTATCTAGATTGACGAAGAGCATATCGGAATACAAAGTTGGCAGCTATGAGAATTCTATTATTTTTTCTTGGTTCATTATTGAGTCAATAATGAATGATTTCTGGGATAAAGTTTTAGCCGAAAAGGATCGCCAAATCTCCCCAACAGAGAAGCGTATAAATAAGGACAGAAAGAAATTTCTAACAGGAAGAGAATTCCCTTCCAGCGTTGTCTCAAATTTACTCGAACTTGAAGGGGAAATAGATTATGAAGAATTCAAAGAAATCAACAACGTCAGAGGACACCGAAACGACATAGTGCACTCGATTGGGAAGAAACCGATAACCGTTAAAGAGGCAAGGGCAGCATTAAATATAGCGAGAAAAATGATTGAAAAGCGGTCTGGGATCGACCTTCATATCAACGATGGCTACCACGTATTCGGGCTTTAGCTACCTCCCTAATCAAAAGCTCAAAATTGATCTCGAGCGCCTCTACTCCACCCGCCACGTATTCCCCGCATGCATCGCGCCGGCAAGCCGCGCGGCGGATTTGGCCATGGTGCCTTGGGGGATCGGCTGGCGGCCGATGAAGGTGGCTTCCGGGGCCGCGTAGATGACGCCGACGGGGAGCGGGGCCTCTAACGCCGAGAGCATCATGGCAAGGCCGTGGCTGGTCTCGTCGTGGACGACGATGTCGTCGAGCGTGACGCCGTCGAGGCCGATCGTCACCGGCTCCAGCGCATAGGTCTTGGGGTTGAACAGGATGCCCTTCGACTTGTCGGCGCCATAGAGCATGGGCTCGCCGTGGTGCAGCCACAGGAGCGTGTCGTCGATCTTCTTCTTGTCCTCCTGGTCGGAAAAGACGCCGTCATTGAAGACGAGGCAGTTCTGCAGGATTTCAACGAAGCTCGTGCCGTGGAAGGCGTGCGCCCGGGCGAAGGTCTCCGACAGAAGGTTCTGCAGCGCGTCGACACAGCGGGCGATGAACCGGCCGTGGGCGCCGATGGCGAACTCGATCGGATTCACCGGCTGGTCGAGCGTGCCGTGCGGCGAGGTCGGCGACAGGGTGCCGCGACGCGAGGTCGGCGAGGCCTGGCCCTTGGTGAGGCCGTAGATCTCGTTGTTGAGCAGCAGATAGGTGACGTCGACGTTGCGGCGCAGGAGATGCAGCAGGTGGTTGCCGCCGATGGCGAGCGAGTCGCCGTCGCCGGAGACCACCCAGACGTCCAGTTCCGGCTTGGAAATCTTGACGCCGGTGGCGACCGCCGCGGCGCGGCCGTGGATGGTGTGGAAGCCGTAGGTCTCCATGTAATAGGGGAACCGGGACGAGCAGCCGATGCCGGAGACGAAGACGGTGTTCTCCGGATTGCAGCCGGCCTCGGCCAGCGTCTTCTGCACCGCCTTGATGACGGAATAGTTGCCGCAACCGGGGCACCAGCGAACGTCCTGCGCGGACGCGTAATCCTTCGGCTTCAGGGCGACTTCTGCGGTCATGACGACATCTCCGAAAGCGCGGCGCGGATCGCCGTCTCAACTTCACCGATCTGGAACGGACGGCCGGCGACCTTGGTCACGGCCTCCACCGGCAACAGGGTCTTGGCCCTGAGAAGCATGGTGAGTTGGCCGGTGTTCAACTCCGGCACGATCACCTTCTTGAATCCCTTGAGGAGCTCGGGAAGGTTGCGCGGGAAGGGGTGGATGTAGCGCAGGTGAATGTGGCTGACGGACAGCCCCTCGGCGACGAGCTTTTCGACCGCATCGGTGATCGCCCCATAGGTCGAGCCCCAGCCGAGGACCGCGATGTCGCCGGTCTCCGCGCCGAGTTCCACCTCCTGCAACGGAATATCCTCGGCGATGCCGTCGATCTTGCGCATCCGCAATTCGGTCATGCGCTCGTGGTTCTTGGCGTCGTAGGAGACCTCGCCGCTGCCGTCCTGGCGCTCCAGACCGCCGAGGCGGTGGACGCCGCCGGCCATGCCGGGAACGATCCACGGCCGCGCCAGGGTGTCCGGGTCGCGCGCGAAGGGCTGGATGCCGTGGGCATCGCCCCGTTGCAGGCGCCGGTCCGGCAGGTCGGTGAGGCTCGGGATCTTCCAGGGCTCGGCCGCATTGGCGATATAGCCATCGGACAGCACGATCACCGGCGTCATGTATTTGACGGCAATCCGCGCGGCCTCGACCGCAATGTCGAAGCCCTCGGACGGTGAGCGCATGGCGATCACCGGCATCGGCGCATCGCCGTGCCGGCCGGCGACGGCCTGCAAGAGGTCCGACTGTTCGACCTTGGTCGGCAGGCCGGTGGACGGGCCGCCGCGCTGGACGTTGACGATGACGAGCGGCAGTTCGGCCGCGACCGCAAGGCCGAAGCCTTCAGACTTCAGCGCCATGCCGGGCCCGGAGGTGCCGGTCATGCCGAGGCCGCCGGCGTAGGACGCGCCGATGGCGGCGCAGATCGCCGCGATCTCGTCCTCGGCCTGGAAGGTGCGGATGCCCGCCTCCTCGCCGAGCCGGGCCAGCGTGTGCAGCATGGTGGTCGCTGGCGTGATCGGATAGGAGCAGTAGACCGGCAGGAGGCCCTGCTTCAGGGCGCCGGCGGCAAGGCCGTAGGCGGTGGTCTCCGCGCCGGTCGCCGTGCGGTAAAGCCCGGGCGCGGCCTTGGCCGGCTCGATGGTCACGGGCTCCAGCCCGCTCGGCAGAAGCGCCGTTGCGCCGAAGGCATAGCCGGCCTCGATGGCTGCGGAATTGACCGCGCGCACGATCGGCTTGGTGCCGAACTTCTTGTTGATCCACTCAAGGGTGGCGCCCTTTTCCCGGCCGTAGAGCCAGAGCACCAGGCCGAGCACCCACATGTTGCGGGCCTTCAGCGCGTCCTTCTTGGAGGAGACGTCGATATCGGGAATGGCGCTGACCGTCTCGCGGGTCAGCGTCGAGATGTCGACATTGAGGAGCCGGTAGTCGGCGAGTTCGTCGGCGTGGTCCTCGGACAGGGGATCGTGCTCATAGCCGGCCTTCTTCAGGCCCGCGGCCTTGAACGCGCCGGCATCGACGATGAGGACGCCGCCCGGCTTCAGGTCGCCAAGGTGCACCTTGAGAGCCGCCGGGTTGAAGGCGACGAGGCAGTCGAGCTTGTCGCCCGGCGTATGGATCTCCTGGGAGGCGATCTGGATCTGGAACGAGGAGACGCCGTAGGTGGTGCCGGCGGGGGCGCGGATCTCGGACGGGTAGTCCGGATAGGTCGACAGGTCATTGCCGGCGAGTGCTGCCTCGATCCCGAACTGGCTGCCGGCGGCCTGGATGCCGTCGCCTGAGTCTCCTGCGAAGCGGATGACGACCGCCTCGCGCCGTAAGCGGCGCCCTTCGTCCGGGGCGGTTCCGGCCGACGTTTGGAAATTCATGATGGACCCTCAATGCCTTGCGCGGCCTCCTCCCCAGGTGGCCTTCGCGTTGATCGCGTCGCCTGCATACCACCCGCAGGGCGCAACCGAATTGATGTGAATCACATACCGCATTTAAGGGAGCGGCTTCCCTCCTTCAAGGCGGTGTCGAACGTGCCGCAGCGGCAGCGCTTACGCCCCAAATGCGGCCATTCGACGTTGTCTCACAAATCCTTTCAAATTCTTCTAATGGCTCTTAAACGCAGGTCGCCAGCGCTTCAAGAGAGCGGCATTACTGACCACCGAGATCGAGCTCATCGCCATCGCCGCACCGGCCAGTTCCGGCGACAGGAAGCCGAGGGCGGCCAGCGGCACGCCGACGACGTTGTAGACGAAGGCCCAGAAGAGGTTCTGGCGGATCTTGCGCCCGGTCGCGCGCGACACGTCGAGCGCGGCGGAGACGAGCCGCGGGTCCGGCCGCATCAGGGTGAGGCCCGCGGTCTCCATGGCGATGTCCGTGCCGGTGCCCATGGCAATGCCGATGTCGGCGGCGGCGAGTGCCGGCGCATCGTTGATGCCGTCGCCGACCATGGCGACCACCCGGCCCTCCTTGCGCAGCGCCTCGACCCGGCCGCTCTTGTCTTCGGGACGCACCGGCCCCTGCCAGTCGTTGAGGCCGATATCGGCGGCAACGGACGCAGCAACACCGGCCGCATCGCCGGTCATCATCGTCGTCTCGATGCCGCGGCCCTTCAGCGCCGCAACGGCCTCGCGGGCCTCCTCGCGCACCGGGTCGGCAAGCGCGACGATGCCGAGGGCAACGCCGTCGCGGGCGACCGTGACGACGGTTTCCGCACTGCTTTCACGTGCCGCCAGCAGGGCCTCGACCGGCGCCATATCGACGCCGTTCTCGGCCATCAGGGCGCTGTTGCCGACCAGGACCGACGCGCCGTCGACGGTGGCGGAGACGCCCCGCCCGGCGATCGCCTTGAGGCCGGAGGATGGCGCCAGCGCAAGGCCCCGCTCCTCGGCGGCCATTACGCTCGCCTTGGCCAGCGGGTGCTCGCTGGAGCGGTTGGCCGAAGCGGCGAGCGCCAGCACCTCGTTGTCAGAAATGCCGTCGGCAGCTTCCACGGCCGTGACCGCCGGCCGGCCTTCGGTCAGCGTCCCGGTCTTGTCGAAGACGACGGTGTCGACCCGGTGCGCCACTTCCAGCGCCTCGATGTCCTTGATGAGGACGCCGGCGCGGGCCGCCGCCCCGGTGCCGGCAACAAGCGCCGTTGGCGTCGCAAGGCCGAGCGCACAGGGGCAGGCAATGACGAGAACCGAGACGGCCGCAACGAGCGCTGTCTCGAAGGTGCCGCCGGCGACCATCCAGCCCGCGAAGGTGACAATGGCGATGGCGACGATCACCGGCACGAAGACGGCGGCGATGCGGTCGACCAGCCGCTGGATCGGCGCCTTGCCGACCTGGGCGGTTTCCACCAGCCGGATGATCCGGGCAAGGGTGGTGTCCTCGCCGACGGCGCCGGTCGAAACCTCCAGCGCGCCGGAACCGTTGATCGTCCCGGCCGTGACCTTGTCGCCGACGTCGCGCGCAACCGGCAGGCTCTCACCGGTGACGAGCGACTCGTCGAGCTCGCTGGCACCGGAGGAAATCGTGCCGTCGACCGGCACCCGCTCGCCCGGCCGCACCAGGACGATATCTCCGGGCGCGACGCGCTCGATCGGAACGACCTCGGGCTGGCCATCGCGCAAGACGGTCGCCGTTTCGGGCCTCAGCGCCATCAGGGCGCGGATCGCGGCCGTGGTGGAGCGCTTGGCGCGGGCCTCGATCAGCTTGCCGGTGAGGATGAGGGTGAGGATGACGGCGGCGGACTCGAAATAGAGCGCTCCGGCCGCCGACGGCCCCCGCTGGATCAGCAGCACCAGCGAATAGAAATAGGCCGCCGAGGTGCCGAGCGAGACCAGCACGTCCATATTGGCCGAGCCGCCGCGCAGCGACTTGTAAGCGCCGATATAGAACCGCTGGCCGACCAGTACCTGGACGGGCGTCGCCAGGGCGAGCTGGACCAGCGCCGGGATATACCAGTCGAGCCCGAACGCCATCGCCACCATGGAGACGATGAACGGCGCGGTGAGGACGACGGAGAGGGCCAGGAGCAGCATCATGCGCCGCTCCTGGGCATGCCGCGCCTGTTCGGAAGCCTCTTCCGCTTCGCGCCGCTTGGAGGCTGCCGTCTCGGCTTTCTTGGCCGTGAAGCCGGCCTTTTCCACGACGGCGATCAGCCGCGCGGTATCGACCTTTGCTGCGGGCACCACCTCGGCGCGCTCCAGCGCCAGGTTGACGCTGGCCGAACCGACGCCCTCGACCCGCGACAGCACCCGCTCGACGCGGGCCGAGCAGGCGGCGCAGGTCATGCCGCCGATTTCAAGGGTGATGGGATCCGCGGGCGGTGCCGGCTGAACCGGCGTGTCGGTGCGGGCTTCGGCAATGGTCATTTCAAGGAGCGTCCCTGCCGCCAGTTGAAGAAGGAAAGGGGTATTGACGCTCAGATAGGTCTTCCAGTCACTGGAAGGTCAAGATGCGGGCGCAAGGCAAGACGCGACAAAAGGGAACGGCGCGGGGATGCGCCGGTCCCGAAAAACTAGTCCTTGTCGTGCCAGAACGGCCGCGTGTCGGCAAAGGCGTACCAGTCCTTGATGAGTTGCCGGTCGATTTCCGCCGCCCGCCGCTGGTGCCAGCCGAGCACCTGACCGCCGGCGAGCACCCGCCGACGCTCCTCCTCCGCCGTTGCCTCCGGCGCGCCCGGGATCGGCGCGGTCAGCCTCTCGATCATCGTCTCGGCCATGGCGACGTCGTTGAGCCGGCCGAGATCGTCCTGCAGGGCCGCAAGGCGCTTGTTGTAGCGCTCCTGCTTCTTGCCCGGGAACAGCCCGCCGAAGAACTCGACCGCATAGCGCATCTTCTTGACCGCAATCCGCACCCGGTGACGCTTTTCCGCCGACAGTTTCTCGAATTTCCTGCCCCGCTTCAGGAGCTTGGCGTGCAGCGTGTCGAGCGAGCGCCGAGCGAAGGCGACGACCGGCATCTTGGCGGCCTCCGTCAGCCCCGGCCGGGTCTCCATGAAGCGGCAGAGATCGATGAGGAGCGCGCCGTAGCGCTCCGACGACAGCGCCGCGGCCACCTCCTCATAGGCGGCGGCGCGCAGGATCTCGCCGCGGGCGATCAGCGCGTCGAGGAGGCTGGTGTCCTCCATCGTCGCCATTACCGGGTCGAAGAGATCGGCCTTCAACACGTCGAGATCGCGCGCCGGGCCCATGGACGAGCCGAGCCAGCGCACCTCTTCGCTCAGCGGTGTGAGGACATCTCCGTCGACGACATCCTTGAAGGTGCCGAAGGCCGAGCGCAGGCGCCGCGCCGCCACCCGCGACTGGTGCACGCCCTCGATGTGGCAGTTGACCCGCGCGCACTCGTCATTGGCGGTGAGGTGCGACAGGCAGGTGCCGACGATGGCCGACAGCGCCTCCCCGGCGGTCATCTGCGGATCGAGGTCGAGCTTTTCCGCCTTCGACCAGGGCTTCAGCTTGGACGCCGCCAGGCGATAGCCGGCGTCGGATTTGGAAAAGAGGTGCAGCCGCGTCGGCACCACCGCGTTGATCGCTTCGGCTTCGGCAAAGAGCGCGGCCGGATCGCCATCCTTGAGCTCCAGTTCCAGCTCGCAGAAATGAAGCCGCGCATCGCCGGCCATGATCGTGCCGTCGTCATAGGCCAGTTCGATCTCCGCCCCGTCGGCGGCAAATGTCCGTGTCTCGCGGGTCACTTCGGACGAGAACACCGGGGCGACGTCCGCCGACGTCAGCCCGCGCACGGGTTCAGGCAGCGCTTCGTCGATAACCAGGGAGGGATCCGGCACGGCGTCCGGCACGATCGCTTCCCATTCGGTCCGCGAAATGCCGCTGTCGCCGGGATCGCGCAGCTTGATGGTCTGGCGATAGGTGCTGCCGTCGTGGCGGATGCGCAGGTCGACCCCGAGGCCGCGCAGCGCTTGCTCCGCCGTATCGAAATAGGTGTTGTGGAGGGTCTTCTTCCTGCCCCGGCCGAGCTTCTTCCACCAGGCGGATTTGCGCAGGCGCGCCATTCTCTCCGGATCGATACGCAACTTCAGTTCGATCTCGCGCGGCGTCGTCATATGTCCCTCGGTCTTTTTCTTACGCGCCGACGGCCGGCACCCCGTTGCCCTTTCTAAGCGTTTCGGGGCGGCCCGTCACGCCCCCGGCGCATCGGCTGCGACCTTTGCGACCCTGCAAGGAAATAGGCGCGGCCCCTCGACAAGGCTCTGCGTTTTGGCCGACAGTGGCGGCAATCGAGGCCCGCCGGCACCGCCGGTCCCCATTCGGAGGCAGGAACCCCCAAAGATGGCCCGCCGCATCCTCTTCACCTCGCAAAAGGGCGGCGTCGGCAAGTCGACGCTCGCCCGCGCCGCCGCCGTCGCCCTTGCCGCCAGGGGCCGCAAGGTCCTGCTTGCCGATTTCGACGAAGCCCAGCAGACGGTGATGCGCTGGAACGCCCAGCGCCGCGCCCGCGGCCTGGAGCCTGAACTCGATGCGGCGGTGTTTTCCAAGAAGAAGAAGCTGCGCGGCGTCGACGATAGCTATGACGACATCGTCATCGACACGCGCGGCCACCACGACGAGGCGACGCTGGAGCTTGCCGGTGCCTCGGACGTTGTCTTCCTGCCGGCGAGCTTTTCCAGCGATGACCTCTTCCCGACGTTGAGGGTCGTGGCGAGCTTGCGCGAGACCGGCGTCGCGCCCGAGCGCGTTGCCATCGTCTTCTGCCGCACCGGCGGCTCCAAGCGCCAGGAGGAGCAGGCACGCTCGGTGCTGGAAATGAACCGCATCGCGGCGCTGTCAGAGGCCCTGCCGCAAAAGGACGGCTTCGTCACCGCCTACGCCACCGGCCGCACCGGCGCCGAGGCCCCGAACCGGTACCTGCGCGCCGCAGCAAAAGCCGTCGACGACGCCATGCTGGACTTCATCGACAAGGTGGCGGTGGAGAAAAAGCGCGGGAAGAAGAAGGCCGCGAAGGCCTGAGCGACAGCCTTACTTCAAATGCTCAACTAAACGCCGCACGAAGTCCGTGCCGGCCTGAAGCTGGTCGAGCGAGAGGAACTCGTCCGGCTGGTGGGCCTGGTCGATGGAGCCGGGCCCGCAGATGACGGTGGCGAACCCCGCCTTCTGGAACTGGCCGGCCTCGGCACAAAAGGCAGCGCCGCGCACCTCGTTGTCGCCGGTCAGCATGCGCGCCAGCCGCTCCGCCTCGTTCTCCGCCTCCGGCCTCAGGCCGGGCACGACGGAGCGGACCTCGATGTCGATGCCGGTCTCCGGCGCCACCGACCGCATCGCCGGCACCACGGTCTTGCGCACATGGGCCTCGAAGCGCTGCAGATAGGCTTCCGGGTCTTCCTCCGGCAGGGCACGGATGTCGGTGACGAAGCGGCATTCCCTAGCGACGATGTTGGACGCCGTGCCGCCGTTGAGGAGCCCGACATGGATCGTGGTGAAGGGCGGATCGTAGGCCGGGTTTTCGACGGCCGTCCCCTTCCCCTCCTCCATCATGTCTTCCAGGAAGGTGACGAGCCGGGCGGCGATCATGGTCGCGGAGACGCCGCGCGGGATCTGGCTGGAATGCACCGAATGGCCGGTCACGGTCGTCGTAAAGACCAGGATGCTCTTGTGGCCGGTGATCACCTTCATGGAGCTCGGCTCGCCGACGATGACGGCGACCGACGGCGGCAGTTCGGCCGCCATTTCCGCGATCATCTCCGGCGCACCGAGGCAGCCGACCTCCTCGTCATAGGAGAGCGCCAGGTGGATCGGACGTGACAGCCCCGCCCGCTTCATCTCCGGCACCAGCGAAAGCGCGATCGCCAAAAACCCCTTCATGTCGCAGGTGCCGCGGCCGAAGAGTTTTCCGCCCCGTTCAGTCAGCGTGAACGGATCGCTCGACCAGTGCTGGCCATCGACCGGGACGACGTCCGTATGACCGGAAAGCACGACACCGCCGGCCACATTCGGTCCGATGGTGGCGTAGAGATTGGCCTTGGAGCCGTCGGCGTTCGGGACGATCCGCGCCTCAATGCCGAGATGGGCGAGATAGCCGGCGACGAAGTCGATCAGCGCCCGGTTGGAGTCCCGCGACACGGTCGGAAAGCCGACGAGCTTTGCCAGCATCTCCCGCGGGGTCAGTTCCTTCATCATTGCCGTGACGCCCGCCGGGTCATATCCGGCCTTCTTCGATGCCGTGGCAGGCGACCAGTGTCTCGCCGTCCGCAAGCACCTCCGGCACTTCCTCGCGGCAGCGCTGGTTGGCGTAGGGGCAGCGCGGATGGAAGGCGCAGCCGGAGGGCGGGTCGATCGGCGACGGCAGTTCGCCCTCAAGCTGGATGCGCTCGCGGGCAAGGGTCGGATCGGCGATCGGCGTCGCGGACAGCAGCGCCCGCGTATAGGGGTGGCGCGGGTTCGAAAAAATCTCGTCGACCGAGCCCTTCTCCACCGCCCGGCCGAGATACATCACCATGACGCCGTCGGCGACGTGCTTCACGACCGAAAGGTCGTGCGAGATGAAGAGATAGGTGAGCTGGAACTCCTGCTGCAGGTCGTAGAGGAGGTTGAGGATCTGCGCCTGGATAGAGACGTCGAGGGCCGAGACCGGCTCGTCCAGCACGATGATCTTCGGCTCCAGCATCAGCGCGCGGGCGACCGCGATGCGCTGGCGCTGGCCGCCGGAGAACATGTGCGGATAGCGCCCGTAATGCTCCGGCCGGAGCCCCACCTGGGCCAGCATCTTCTTGGCCTTGTCCCGCCGCTCGGCGGCTGAGAGGTCGGTGTTGATGACCAGCGGCTCTTCCAGCGCCTTGCCGATCTTCTGGCGCGGATTGAGCGAGCCGACCGGGTCCTGGAAGACGATCTGCACTGCCCGCCGCAGCTTCCGGCGCTCGTGGCCGGAGGCCGAGAGCACGTCGATGCCGTCGATGGTCAGGTGCCCCGCCGTCGGCGGCTCGATCATGGTGACAAGCCGGGCGAGCGTGGACTTGCCGCAGCCGGATTCGCCGACGATGGCGAGCGTCTCGCCCTCTCCGACGGCAAAGCTCGCCTGCGCCAGTGCCTTCAGCTCGGCCGGCTTTGAGAACGGCCCGCGCGAGACCAGGTAGTGGCGCGCCAGATCGGTTGCTTCGATGACCGCCGTCACGCCGCTTCCTCCCCGTTGATCGGATAATGGCAGAGCGCCTCGCCGAGCTCCGGCCCGGTGCGGGGCGGCACCACGCGGCGGCAGCGCTCGTCGGCATAGCCGCAGCGCGGATTGAAGAGGCAGCCGTCGGGCTGGTCGCCGAGGCCCGGCACGACGCCGGGGATCTGCGGCAGCCGTCCGCGCCCGGCCCGCTCCGGCAGGGCGGCAAGGAGCGCGGCCGTATAGGGATGGTGCGGCGCCTGGAAGAGGCCGCGGATCGACTGGCGCTCGACCTGCTGGCCGGCATACTGGACGACGACCCGTTCCGCCGTCTCGGCGACGACGCCCATGTCGTGGGTGATCAGCACCAGCGCCATGCCGGTGTCCTTCTGCAGGCTGATCAGCAGCTCCAGGATCTGCGCCTGGATGGTGACGTCGAGCGCCGTCGTCGGCTCGTCGGCGATCAAAAGCTTCGGCTGGCAGGAGATCGCCATGGCGATCATCACCCGCTGGCTCATGCCGCCGGAAAGCTGGTGCGGAAAGGCGGAGAGCCGCTGCGCCGGCTCCGGGATGCCGACGGCTTCGAGCAGTTCGATGGAGCGCTTGCGCCGCGCCGACCGGTCAAGCCCGAGATGGGTCTTCAGCGCCTCGCCGATCTGGAAGCCGACCGTGAAGCACGGATTGAGGCTGGCGATCGGCTCCTGGAAGATCATCGACATGTCGCGGCCGATGATCTTGCGCCGCGAGCGCGCGTCGAGCTTCCGAAGGTCATGGCCGTTGAACGCCATCAGGTCGGCGGTGACGGTCGCCGTCTTCGGCAACAGACCCATCACCGCCAGCATCGCCACCGACTTGCCGGAGCCGGATTCGCCGACGATCGCCAGCCGCTCGCCGGTGTCGACGGAAAAGTCCACCGAATCGACCGCCCGGAACGGTCCCTGCGCCGTCTCGAAGGTGACGGAGAGATTGCGGATATCGAGGAGGGCCATCGCTCAGCTCCTCTTCAGCTTCGGATCGAGGGCGTCACGGAGGCCGTCACCAATGAGGTTGATGGCGAGCACCGTTGTCAGGATGGCAACGCCCGGGAAGGTCACCACCCACCAGGCGCGCAGGATGAACTCGCGCGCCTCGGCGAGCATCGTGCCCCATTCCGGGGTCGGCGGCTGGGCGCCGACGCCAAGGAAGCCGAGCGCGGCGGCATCGAGGATGGCGGAGGAAAAGGCGAGCGTTGCCTGCACGATCAGCGGCGCCAGGCAGTTCGGCAGGATGGTGCGGATCATCACCCGGAGCGGTCCCGCCCCGGCGACCCGGGCCGCCACCACATAATCGCGCGAGCGCTCCGACATCACCGAGGCCCGCGTCAGGCGGACGAAATGCGGCTGCAGGATGATGCCGATGGCGATCATCGCGTTCATCAGGCCGGGCCCGAGGATGGCGACGAGGACGAGGGCGAGCAACAGGCTTGGGAACGACAGGATGACGTCCATGATGCGCATGATCACGGTGTCGACCCAGCCCCCGAAATAGCCGGAGATGAGGCCTAAGAGGATGCCGCCGGCAAGGGCAATGGCGACCACCATGCAGCCGATGAAGAGCGAGAACTGGGTGCCGTAGATGAGCCGCGAGAGCATGTCGCGGCCGACGGCGTCGGTGCCGAGCAGGTAGTCGATGCGCCCGCCCTCCTGCCAGAACGGCGGCAAGAGCAGCGCGTCGCGGTACTGGTGGATCGGATCGTGCGGCGCCAGCAGCGGCGCCAGCAGTGCCACCACGACCAGCGCGACAAAGACGAAAAGGCCGACGACCGCGCCCCGGTTCTCGCGGAAATAGAACCAGAATTCCTTCAGGAGCGCGACGGTGGGGTTCTGCTGGGGCGCCGGGGCGGCGTCGGCGGTTCGATCGCTCATGGCGCTACCTCTTGTGCCGGATTCTGGGGTTGATGAGGCCGTAGAGGATGTCGACGGAAAGGTTCACCAGCATCACCAGCGAGGCGATCAGCAGGAGCCCGCCCTGCACGGCCGGATAGTCGCGCCGGGAGACCGAATCGATCATCCACTTGCCGACCCCGGGCCAGGAAAAGATCGTCTCGGTCAGGATCGCGCCGGCCAGGAGCACGCCGACCTGCAGGCCGATGGTGGTGATCACCGGGATCATCGCGTTGCGAAGGGCATGGAGCCCGATCACCCGGCGCGGCGCGAGGCCCTTGGCCCGTGCCGTGCGCACATAGTCCTCGCCGAGCACCTCCAGCATCGCCGAGCGGGTCTGGCGGGCGATGACGGCAAGCGGAATGGTGCCGAGCACGATGGTCGGCAGGATCAGGTGTTCGACCGCACTGGCAAAGGCGCCCTTCTGACCGGAGAGCAGCGAGTCGATCAGCATGAAGCCGGTGACCGGCTCGAAGAAGAACATGAATGATATTCGCCCCGACACCGGCGTCCATCCGAGCGTGCCGGAAAAGACGATGATGAGCAGCAGCCCCCACCAGAAGATCGGCATCGAATAGCCGGTCAGCGCCGTCGCCATGACGGTGTGGTCGAACACCGAGCCGCGCCGGACGGCGGCGATGATGCCGGCCGGCAGGCCGAC
This sequence comes from Rhodobium gokarnense, assembly GCF_025961475.1. Taxonomy (NCBI): domain Bacteria; kingdom Pseudomonadati; phylum Pseudomonadota; class Alphaproteobacteria; order Hyphomicrobiales; family Rhodobiaceae; genus Rhodobium; species Rhodobium gokarnense. Next base: position 122,882 of record NZ_JAOQNS010000003.1, read on the forward strand.
GGCGATGGCGAAGATGATGGCGCAGATGGAAAGTTCCAGCGTCGCCGGGAACAGCGTGAAGAACTCGTCGAACACCGGCCGCTTGGTGACGATCGAGCGGCCGAGATCCCCCTGCAGCACGTCACCGACGAAGGTCAGGTACTGCTGCCAGATCGGCTGGTCGAAGCCCATCAGGTGCATGAGCTGGGCGTGCCGTTCGGGCGTCACGCCGCGCTCGCCGGCGAGCAGCTCGATGGGGTCGCCGGGCAACAGCCGGATGAACAGGAACGCGATGATGGTGACGCCGATGAATGTCGGCACAAGCACGGCGATGCGGTTAAGAAGAAAGCGCAGCATATGGGTGCCGGGAAATCCGTGTCAGTGATCCGCAAGAAAAGCGCCGCTTCGACCAACGGTTGATGGCGCCGATTGTTCCGCCGTCGGCTCTGCGGATCGTCCCGCCCGGCCCTGTCGCCGAGGGGAAGAAAAATCGGGCGCCGGCAGGCCGGCGCCCGAAATGGACCGTTCTACTTGAGGTCGACACCGTAGAAGATGTGACCGCCGAACGGATCGATCTTGTAGTCCGAGACTTCCTTGCGGACCGGCTCGAAGACGACCGAGTGCGCGATGGTCGCCCACGGCGCCTGCTCCTTGAAGACCACCTGGGCGTCTTCATAGAGCTTGGTGCGCTCGTCGGTGTCGGAGACGATCTTGGCCTTCTGGATCAGGTCCTCGAACGGCTTGTGGCACCACTGGGCGCGGTTGGCGCCGCCGACCGCATCGCAGCCGAGCAGCACGGCGAGGAAGTTGTCCGGGTCGCCATTGTCGCCGGTCCAGCCGAGCAGCACGGCACCGTCGCGATCCTCTTCCTTGGAGCGCTTCAGGTACTCGCCCCACTCATAGGAGACGATCTCGGCCTTGACGCCGACCGCGGCCCAGTCGGCCTGGATCAGCTCGGCCATGCGCCGTGCGTTCGGGTTGTAGGGCCGCTGCACCGGCATCGCCCAGAGCTTCATGGACAGATCCGTGACGCCGGCATCCTCCAGCATCTTCTTGGCGACCTCAGGCTCGTAGGTGTCGTCCTTCAGGTTCGCATTGTAGGACCAGATGGTCGGCGGGATCGGCGCCACGGCGACCTTGCCGGCGCCCTGGAACACGGCGTCGAGGATCGCCTGCTTGTTGATCGCCTTGTTCAGAGCCTTGCGCACCTCGACCTTGTCGAACGGCGCCACCTTGGTGTTGTAGGCGAGATAGCCGACGTTGAGGCCTTCCTGTTCCATCAGGTTGATGGCGGCATCCGTCTTCATCGCGGCGATGTCGGCCGGATTCGGATACGGCATGATGTGGCATTCGCCGGCCTTCAGCTTCTGATAGCGCACCGAAGCGTCCGGGGTGATGGCAAAGACCAGGTCGTCGATCGGCGCCTTGCCGTCCCAGTAGTCCTCATGCGCCTTGTAGCGGATGACGGCGTCCTTCTGGTAGGCGACGAACTTGAACGGACCGGTGCCGACGGGCTGCTGGTTCAGCATCTCCGGCTTGCCTTCGGCCACGAGCTGGTCGGCGAATTCCTTCGACAGGATCGAGGCGAAATCCATCGCCAGGTTCGCCATCATCGGCGCTTCCGGCCGGTTCAGCACGAACTTGACGGTATAGTCGTCGACCTTGACGATCTCCTTGATGAGATCGGGCATCGACATGCCGTTGAAGTATTCCCAGGACGCGCCGCCGACATAGGCATGCATCGGATGGTCGGCCTTGAGCTGCCGGTTGAAGCTGAACAGCACGTCGTCGGCGTTGAAGTCGCGGGTCGGGGTGAAGAAGTCCGTGGTGTGGAACTTCACGCCCTTGCGCAGATGGAAGGTGTATTCGGTGCCGTCCTTGGAAATGTCCCAGGACTCGGCAAGGCCGGGAATGATCTTGGTGGTGCCGCGCTCGAATTCGGCGAGCTTGTTGAAAACGTTTTTCGACGTCGCGTCGAAGGTCGTACCGGCGGTGTAGAGCGCCGGGTCGAACCCTTCCGGGGACCCTTCGGAGCAATAGACGAGGGTCTTTGCGTGCGCGGCGCCGGCAATCATGGTCGCGGCGAACAGTCCCGCAGCCAGTCGTACCAGGGTTTTTGACATTCTTGTCCTCCTTGTTTCGGACGGCATCTGCGTATGCTTATGAAAAAAGGCCCGACACCGAGGTGGCATGGAGCTACCGCCGTCCGACGTGCCGGCAATTTAGACTCGCCGGAGTGCCGTAGGGCAAGAGCGAATAGATAACAATCCTGTTTTAATTGCTTTCGGAAAGGTTTCCTTTTTCATGCAAATGATGTGCAAGAGCAGACAGGTCCTTAAAGACGCTGGCCTTCAGGGATTTGCGTCGTCCGCGCACGGAAATGTCTGTGTGATCAATGTCCGCGCTGTCGAAACCGGCATGGACGAGCACCGCTTCTGAGACAACGAGACGCGCTCCGTAGTCCTTCGACATGCTTTCCAGGCGGCTGGCCGTGTTGACGGTGTCGCCGAGCGCGGTGATGTGGGCGGAGATGTGTTCCGCGCCGACCGCGCCGATACGCCCGAGGATCGCTGGGCCGGCATGGATGCCGATGCCGATGGCGAGCGGCGCATCGAGGCTGGCCGCCAGTTCCTCGTTGAGCGCGGCGAGCGCGGCATCGATGCGCACGGCGGCCTCCAGCGCCTGGCGCGCGCCGGTCCTGGCGCCGCTCGACATGCCGAAGATCGCCATGATGCCGTCGCCGATGAACTTGTCCACATAGCCGCCGGCGCCGTCGATCGCCCGGGTCATGACGTCGAAATAGCGGTTGAGAACATAAACGATGTCGTAGGAGAGCCGCTGTTCGGACAGGGTGGTGAAGCCGCGGATGTCGATGAACATCACCGCAACGGTCTGCTCCACGCCCCAGTAATAGGCATCGGCCGCGCGCGCCGCGGCACGCCCGGAACTGCGCGCCGGCAACAGCGGGCGCACGGTCATGTCCTCGCTCGGCCGGATCTGGCAGGCAAGCCGAACGTCCTTTTCCGCGCCGATCCGCTCAAGCACGGCGGTCTCGTTTGCATCCGGCGGGTCCAGGTGGTCGAGGCCCTTGAGAATCTTGGTCCGGCAGGTGGAGCACCGGGCGCGTCCGCCGCAGACCGAGGCGTGCGGAATGCCGCTCATGCGGCTGATTTCCAGAAGGGTCGGCCCGGGCGGCGTGCGGATGGCGAGGTCGCCGGGATAGGTGATCTGGATGCCTTTGACCATGCTGCGCTGCAGGCGGTAGGCGATCAGCGCGCCGGCGATGGTGGCGACGACGACGATGAGGACGGCATGGCCGATATCTGTCGTCCGGTTGATCCAGTCGAACTGTTCCTGGGTCAGGGTGCCGGTGTTCTGGCCGAGCAGCCAGAGGCGCCTTGCGGCATCGACCCAACCCCACATCGCCAGCGCCGGAATGGCGACGGCAAGGGACAGGAGGTAGGGAAAGGCGCGCGAATACCAGGGCCGGATGCGCAGCCAGAAATGGAGGCCGATGCAGCCATGGGCCCAGACGATGAGCAACAGGATCGACTGGGAGGCGACACTGCCCGGCCACAGGATCGACAGCTCCTGGGTATAGGTGACGTTGACGCCGAAAACCTCATAGATGCCGCGCGTCGCCGCCACGTGCTTGACGAGGTAGTAGGGAATGGTGAGACCGAGCAGGAGCTGGACCGCCTCCCAGGGCGGCAGCCGGAGGGTGCGCCGGCGCGCCGTCTTCATCACCGCAAGGGTCGCATGGGTGAGCGCCGCACCGGCCAAGAGGATCGTGCCGGGAATGGAGTGCCAGACCGCCTCGCGCCAGTCCTGCACCTCCTCCATCAGCCCGACGGAATAGACGCCGATGATGTGGTTGAGGAAGTGGGTCAGCACGAAGGTGAAGAGGACGAGGCCGGAATAAAGCCTCAGCCGTTGCAGGAGATCGCCCTGCCCCGGCGCCCAGCGAAACGTCTGCTCGCGTTCAGCCATGGCCGTCGCTCCCGGACGCGCGGCGCATGCCGGTGGGGGATTTGTCGCTCGGCAACTGCGCCATGTCAGGCGAACCGGTCCGGATCGAACCGGTCGACATCGGAAAGAAGCTCCACGAAGCCGCGCGCGGCGTGGTCGAGGATCGCCCGGCCCGCCTCCGCGGTCGCAAGGCGCGCATCGCCGACGACACCGGCCGGGTTGAGGTCGTCGGAGCGCCAGCCGAACCGGGCCGGCCCGTAGGCGCGCAGATGCGTGAAGTCTTCGGCAAAAGTCTCCTGCGCCGAGGCGAACCGGTCGGCCTTGTCCATCGCCACCAGATCCGGGCGCAGATGCAGCATCAGCGAGGTCTCGACGGCGCCGCCATGGATGCCGAAGGCCTTTTCCTCGGCCGGGAACAGCCCCTCGGGCAGGCCGAACCGGCTCCACGATGCGGCGACCGCCAGCATCCGGTGCTCCGTCCTCAGCTTCTGAATGACGATGTCGACGACGGGCGAGTTGCCGCCGTGGGAATTGACGATGACGAGCTTGCGAACCCCGGACGCGCAAAAGCTCCCGCCGATCTCCGTCAGCACCCTGAGAAGCGTCTCCGGCGACAGGGTCAGCATGCCGGGAAAGGCCCGGTGCTCCTCGGACCAGCCGACGGAAAGGAGCGGCAGGAAGGAGACAGGCAGATCGTCCGGCATCAAGGCGATGACGCGCTCCACATGCCCGCGCGCGATCTCCGCGTCGGTGGCAAGCGGCAGGTGGCCGCCATGGGGCTCGACCGCCGCGATCGGCAGCACCCCGATCCAGCGCGCGGTATCCGCCGCTGCGATCTCTTCGGCCGTCATCTCCTGCCAGGTGCGGCGCGGCAGCATCGTCTGTCCTCTTTTGTCGTCTGCGTATAAATGATTAGGCGCTGCCGCAACGCCCGTAAAGGCCGCGAACGGAAACCGAACGGCTTGCGCGGTTTCGCAAACCCGACAATGATGGCCGGCGAATCCGGAAAAAGAAAGCAACCGCCGATGTCCGCCACCGCCGGCCCGATCCGCGAGGAAATGCCCGCACCCGCCGTTTGTCTCCAGGACGTCTCGATGACCTATCCGAGCGGCCACGAGGCGCTCCGGGACGTCTCGCTGACCGTGGCGCCCGGCGAATTCGTCAGCATCATCGGCCCGTCCGGCTGCGGCAAGACGACGATCCTCAGAATCATCGCCGGCCTCGTGCGCCCGACCGCAGGCGGCGTCTTTCTCGACCTGCCGCAAAATCCGGGTGCGGGAAACGGCAATATCGGCTTCGTCTTCCAGGAGCCGACGCTGATGCCCTGGGCCGACGTCTTTTCCAATGTCTGGCTGCCGCTGCGCCTGCGCGGCCTGTCGAAGGCGGCTGCCCGGCCTGAGATCGAGACGATGCTGGAACGGGTCGGTCTTGCTGATGCCGCAGGCGCCTTTCCCGGCGAATTGTCGGGCGGCATGAAGATGCGGGTGTCGATCGCCCGCGCCCTCGTCACCGGCCCGCCGCTCCTGTTGATGGACGAGCCCTTCGCCGCCCTCGACGAGATCACAAGGTTCCGCCTCAACGACGACCTCCTGTCGTTGTGGTCGGACCTCGGCTGCACCATTCTGTTCGTCACACATTCGGTATATGAATCGGTCTACCTGTCGGACCGCATCGCCGTCATGGGCAATGCACCCGGCCGGATCTGCGAAGAAATGACCGTAGACGGCAAAAGACCCCGCAACGGCGATTTCAGGGTTTCCGGGGACTATCTGGCGGCATGCGCCACGGCGTCGCGGCTGCTCAGGGCCGCAACCGCAGGAGGCGGCTGAAATACCCCGTATCCAACAGGGGTTGAGCCCCGAGCCCGGCCTTGCCGGCGGAATTCCCGGGCCGCTTTTGGCGGATCAACCTTGCATATCGGAGGCGTTCGTTTCATCGTCTCTTATTGAACACGCGTTGAAGAAGAGATGCGGAGCCAGATCGGGGTGTGGCTGCCCAAAGGCATGTCCGCGAGGGTGGATAACGCAGCAGCCATCGCGCCGCGACCGGCGACATCTGGAGGCATGAAGTGACGAACATCGACGCGTTCAAGGCCGATATCGCCGGAATAGACTTCCGCGACCAGGGCGCCATCGTCCAGCAGAAGAGCCGCGATTTCTTCTGGTATTCGCCGGTCCTGCGGCGCCAGCTCGACAAGGCGTGCGCCGACGTCATCGTCATTCCCCAGGGCGAGGCCGACATCCTGCGCGTGCTCGCAGCCGCGTACCGCCACGACATACCGGTCACCGCCCGCGGCGCCGGCACCGGCAATTTCGGCCAGTCGGTGCCGCTGTCCGGCGGCGTCGTGCTCGACCTGTCGCCGTTCGATGCCATCACCGATATCCGCCCCGGCGCCATCGTCGTGCAGCCCGGCGCCAAGCCGATCGCAGTTGACCAGGCAGCCCGCGACCAGGGCCGCCAGGAACTGCGCGTGCGCCCGACCACCCACCGCACCGCGACCATGGGCGGCTTCGTCGCCGGCGGCATCGGCGGCATCGGCTCGGTCCGCTACGGCACCCTCAGCGATCCCGGCAACGTCCTGAAGCTGCGCATCGCCACCCTTGAGGCCGAGCCCCGGATCATCGAGCTTTCCGGCGCCGACGTCTTCAAGGCGATGCACACCTACGGCACCACGGGCGTCTACACCGAGCTGGAGCTGGGGCTGACCGAGGCCCATGACTGGGTCGACGTGCTGGCCGGCTTCGACCGCTTCATGGCCGCCTCCCGCTTCGGCTACGACATCGCCAATGACGAGGGGGTCGTCGTCAACGAGGTGGCGGTGATCGCCGCGCCGTTCCCCTATGACAGCTTCATCCACCACCAGAAATACATCCGCACCGGCCAGCATGTCTGCCTGGTGAAGGTCGCCGCCTCGTCCCTTGCCGCCTTCGAGGAAGCCGTCGCCCGCCATGACGGCGAGATCATCTTCCGCACCGACGAGATGGAATGCACCGACCTCACCGGCCTGCCGAGCGTCGACGAGATGGTCTGGAACCACACCACCCTGCGCGGCATTCGCATGGACCCGACCGTGACCTATCTGCAGGTGCTCTATCCGGCCGAGAACGTGCTGGGCGTGATCGAGAACCTTCTCGGCAAGATGAACGACGAGGTCACCACCCACCTGGAATTCATCCGCGTCGGCGGCAAGATCACCTGCTACGCCATGCCGGTGGTGCGCTATACCACCGACGACCGCCTCGACGAGATCAACCTCGCCTATGAGGAGCTCGGCTGCCGCGTCTTCAATCCGCACCGCTACACCATCGAGGAGGGCGGCATGAAGGCGACCGACGAGGCACAGGTCGCGTTCAAGCGCGAGACCGACCCCAAGGGCCTTCTCAACCCCGGCAAGATGATCGCCTGGGAAGACCCGGACTACAGCGTTTCCTCCGGCTCCATGTACCTGTTTCCGGGCCTGGAGCCGCGCACCTTCGACATCGTCTGAGCGCCCTTGAGGCCGGACGTTTCCCGGCTCCCCTGCCGCCTGCCCCGCAATTGCCCGCCGCGACGACCCCGCCCGGTCCAGCCTTGACACTCAGCCGGCTGCCGACGTCATTTTGCCGTCATAGAGAAATGGAAGTAATACGCCCGTCATGGCCTTCGATCACAAAAAGAGCGTCACCTTCCGCCTCGCCCAGGCCGCCAAGGCCCAGCGCGCGAGGGCCGGCAGCTATTTGAGCCAGATCGGCCTGCATCCGGGCCAGGAAGCGGTGCTGAAGTCGCTCTTCGACGACGACGACCAGACCATGAGCCAGCTTGCCGCCGCCCTTGGCGTGCAGCCGCCCACCGTCACCAAGATGGTGACCCGGCTTTCGGCCCAGAACCTCGTCCGGCGCACCGCCTCCAAGTCCGACGGCCGGCTCGCCCATGTCTGCCTCACCGACGAGGGCCGCGAGCTGGTCAAGAACATCGACCGGACCTGGAAGCGGCTGGAAAAGGAAGCCGTCGCCAAGCTCGACGACAAGGACCGCAAGCGCCTGCGCAAGCTGTTGCGGATCGTCGAACGCAGCCTCTCCAACGCGCCGGCGGTCGATGCGCTCGATGCCGAGATGGACGACGCGGACGCCGACTGATAGAACGGCAACCGTTGCGGGTGCGCGGCCAGGCGCCGCCCGAAAATCCTGATTTCCCCTCCGGAACCGGACCTTCTGCCATGGGCGAACCCCGCCATGCGGCCGCCCTTCAGCCGCGCCCCACGTCGATCGCGCTCGGCATTGCGCTGACCTGCTTCGCCTTCTTCTGCTTTTCCGCACTCGATACGACGGCAAAATATCTCGGCCAGAGCCTGCCGGTGCTGCAGATCGTCTGGTTCCGCTTCGCCTCCCATGTGGTAATGGCCGCGATCCTGTTCCGGCTCTGGAAGCGGCCGTATCTGATCCGGACCCGGCGCCCGGTCCTGCAGCTCCTGCGCGGCTGTTTCATGCTCGGCGCCACGGTGTTCAACTTTCTGGCGCTGCGCCACCTGCAGCTCACCGAGGCCAACGCCATCATGTTCGCGACGCCGCTGACGGTGGTCATCCTCGCCGGCCCGATGCTCGGCGAATGGGCCGGCCGGCACCGCTGGGCGGCGGTCATCGTCGGCTTTCTCGGCGTCCTGGTGGTGACCCGGCCGGGCATCGGCGGCATGCACTGGGCCGCCTTCCTGTCGGCCGCGGCGATGCTGTGTTTCGCGCTCTACACGGTAACCACCCGGATGCTGACCGCGACCGACACCATCGAGGGCCTGCTCCTGATCAGTGCGATCGTGCCGACCGTGGTCATCGCCGTCCCGGCGCTTGCCGTGTGGGAGACGCCGGAGAGCCCGGCGATCTGGTTCCTCCTGCTGTTGACCGGGGTGTCCGGCGGCCTCGGCCACTGGGTTCTCACCAAGGCCTATGCGGTCGCGCCGGCGCCGACGCTGGCACCGTTCAGCTACACCCAGATCGTCTGGATGACGATCCTCGGCTATCTGGTGTTTTCCGACGTCCCCGGCGTCTACACCCTCGTCGGCATGGCGATCGTCGTCGGCTCCGGCCTCTACGTGCTCTACCGCGAGCGCCGGCGCGGCCCGGCACGGGTGGCGGACGTGCGAGGCTGAAAGCTCATGCCGCGTCCTCCCGGCTCTCAGCATCACGTTCGGCGAACACCGCCCTTGCCGCAAAGAGGCCGTTGAGCGCGGCCGGAAAGCCGGCATAGACCGCCATCTGCATGATGGTCTCGACGATCTCGGTGCGGCTGAGCCCGACATTGAGGCCGGCCTCGATATGGACCTTCAACTGCGCCTCGGCCGTCCCCATCGCCGTCAGCGCGGCAATGGTCGCGATCTCGCGCGAGCGCAGGTCGAGACCCGGGCGGGAGTAGATGTCGCCGAAGGGGAACTCGAACAGATAGGTGGCGAAATCGGGGGCGATGTCGGCAAGGGCCGCCACCACCCGTTCTCCGGCCGCGCCGTCGATCTCAGCGAGGGCCCGCCGGCCGCGCTCCAGACGGCTTTCGCCGCCGTTCAGGGGGTGCTGCGTCATAGTCCTTCAACCTCGTTTCCGCGCCGGCATATCCGGCGATCTTGGTATCGAGGACGAGAAGGCTGTCCTGAAGCTCGGCAACATGCGCGCGGACGCGGGCACGGTGCTCTTCCAGCAACCGGCGCCGCTCCGCTTCCGTCCCGGCGCCCTGTTCCCTGAGCGCCGCATAGCGCAGCATGTCCCGGATCGGCATCCCGGTCGTCTTCAGACGGCCGAGGAATGCGATCCAGACGAGAACCGAAGCGTCGTAGTCGCGCTGACCCGATGCGTCGCGGTCGGCATAGGGCAACAGCCCGATCCGCTCGTAGTAGCGGATGGTGTGGGCCGTCAGTCCCGAGCGCTTCGCCAGCTCACCGATCTTCATGGACGTCCTTCCTTCGCCACGACGCAAGCAAGGCTAGGGGTTAGAGCGCGCTCTAAGTCAAGGGGGGAAAATGCGGGGCATCGCCCGCGCCCGCAAAGCCGGTGCGCGAGACGTGGCAACTGCCGAAAACGGCGCGCCTCAGGCCATGCCGGCGGCGAGCTCGCGCTGCCGGTCGGCGGAGACCTGCAGGGTCACACGGACAACGCCGGCCTCCTGGGGGTGCCGCTCGATCTCAAAGCCCAGTTCCCGGCACATCTGCAGCATCGTCGTGTTGGCGGCCAGCACGTCGCCATAGATCGTCTTGACGCCTTCGGAGGCGGCAAAGCCGATCAGCTTCTGCATGAGAAGCCAGCCGAGGCCGCGGCCCTTGAGGTCGGAGCGCACGGCAACGGCATATTCGCCGACCTCCCGGTCCGCATCGAGGATCAGGTGGGAGACGCCGAGGAGCTCGGTATCCCCCGGCGTCAGCGCGCAGAACGCCATCGACCGGTCGTAGTCGATCTGCGTCAACCGGGCGACGAACTTGTGCGACAGCTCCTTGATCGGCGTGAAGAAGCGGAGCCGGATGTCCTCCGGGTCGAGACGGTCGAAGAACCGCCCGTAGAGCGGCTCGTCCTCCGGCTTCACCGGGCGGACGGTGACGTCGAGATCGCCGGAGGTGGTCTCGCGCGAGATCCAGTTGTCGGGATAGGGCCGGATCGCGAAATTGTGCCCCGGCACGACTCCCGCCGCCGCAGGATCCAGGCGGATGCGGGCATCGAGCGCGATGACGCCGTGCTCGTCTGCGGTCAGCGGGTTGATGTCGAGTTCGGAGAGCTCCGGGATGTCGACGAGGATGCGCGACAGCGCGATCAGCGCATCGACGATGGCATCGATATTGGCCGGCGGCCGGTCGCGGTAGCCGGCAAGCAGCTTGGAGACGTTGGTCTCCTCGATCATGTCGCGGGCGATCAGCCGGTCGAGCGGCGGCAGGCCGACGGTGCGGTCGGCCAGCACCTCCACCGCCGTGCCGCCGGCACCGAAGAGGATGATCGGCCCGAACAGCGGATCGGTGGCGATGCCGGTGATCAGCTCGATGCCGTGGGCGCGCGAGACCATCGGCTCGACGGTGAAGCCGTCGATGCGGGCCTCCGGCTTCACCCGGCGCGCCGTCTCCAGCATGGTCCGGGCGGCCGCCCGTGTCTCGTCGGCACTGCGCAGGCCGAGGCGCACGCCGCCGACATCGGATTTGTGGGAGATGTCCTGGGAGCGGATCTTCAGGACCACCCCGCCCTCACGCTCCAGGATGCCAGCGGCAATCGCCGCCGCCTCGTCCGGGTCGGCCGCCGGCTCGGCCAGCGCCACCGGCACGTGGTAGGCGGCAAGCACCATCTTGGCCTCGTCCGAGGTCAGCATGGTGCGGCCGGTGGAAAGCGCCGTGTCGACGATCTTGCGGGCCAGGTCCTTTTGCGGCCGGCGCACCCCGTCGCCGACCGGCGGCGTGCGGATCAGGAGTTCCTGGACCTTGCTGTAGTCGACGATGTGGCGGAAGCCCTCGATGGCGCTCGTCGGCGTCGCATAGCTCGGCACGCCGCCCGCCGCCAGCACCTTGCGGGCGTCCGTGGCGCCGCCGTCGCCGAGCCAGCAGCCGAACAGCGGCTTGAAGACGCCGCTGTCCTTCCAGGCCTTCAGCGAGGCCTCGGCCGCGTCGGTGACGGAGGCAAGCGCCGTCGGGCAGTTCATCGCCATCACCGCGTCGACATTGGGGTCGCGCATCACAGCGGTAACGGCCGCCGCATAGCGCTCCGGCGGCGCATCGCCGATGACGTCGACGGGATTGCCGTGCGACCAGGTCTCCGGCAGTTTCTCATCGAGCGTCGCCATCGTTCCCGCGGACAGCGTCGCCAGCTTGCCGTTGCGGTCTTCCAGGGCGTCGGCGGCAAGAACGCCCGCACCGCCGCCATTGGTGACGATGGCGAGCCTTTCGCCGCGGAACGGCTTGACGAAATGGAGCGTCTCTGCCGCGGTGAAGAGTTCGTCGAGCGAGAAGACGCGCAGCACGCCGGCCCGGCGCAGCGCCGCATCGAAGACGATGTCGGAGGCGGCGAGCGCGCCCGTGTGGGAGGCCGCGGCCTCGGCCGCCGAGGCGTTGCGCCCGGCCTTGATGGCGACGATCGGCTTCAGGCGCGAGGCGAGCCGCGCCGCCGACATGAAGCCGCGCGCCTCGTTGATGGATTCCAGATAGAGCAGGATCGCCCGCGTGCGCACGTCGGAGGCGAAATAGTCGAGGAGGTCGCCGACATCGACGTCGAGCATGTCGCCGAGCGAGACCACGGCGCGAAAGCCGATGCCACGCGAGGCCGCCCAGTCGACGACGGCGGTGACGAGCGCCCCCGATTGCGACAGGAAGACGAGGTCGCCGTCGCCGGGCATGACATGGGAGAAGCTGGCGTTGAGCCCGACCGGCGGCACCAGCAGGCCGAGGCAGTTCGGCCCGACGATGCGCATGCCGTAGTGGCGCGCGATCCGGCCCGCCTCCTCGGCGAGGCTGCCGGAACCCTTGCCGAGGCCGGCCGTGATGATCAGCACCGCCAGGGCGCCGCGCTTGCCGAGTTCTTCCACGGTGTCCGGAACGTATTTCGCCGGTGCCGCGACGATGCCGAGTTCCGGTACGCCGGGAAGGTCGGCAATGGACGCGTGACAGGGATGCGGTCCGACATGGTCGTGCTTGGGATTGACCAGCCAGACCGGACCGTCGAAGCCGGCGGTCATCAGGTTGGCAAGCACGGTGGCGCCGACGCTGCCGGGACGGGGACTGGCACCGATCAGCGCAATGGACTGCGGTTTGAAGAAGGAGGAGAGGTTCTTGACGGACACTGGAGGGGCCTCCGTTTATGGCGAACCGGGCCTTTTTTTATTGCAACGCAGCATACACCATAGGAGTGCATCTGCCAACGCCTGCCGGTATTGCAATATTATCATATTCTTAATGATAGCAGGTTGCATTCCGCACGCGTTCGCACCTGCGAGAAGAGAGCCCCGGAACCGCGGATTTCGGAACGGGTCCGGAAATCGCCGCGGTGGCGGGCGTTTACGGGGCGCTAACGGTTTGCCGATCAACTGTATTCATGCGAGTCGAGAGGTGCCGCACATGTTCCGTACCCATGCGTCTGCGTCGATCAGCGCCACCGCCCTTTTCCTTGCCCTTGCGGCCGTCGCGGCCGGGCCGGCCAGCGCCCAATCGTCGGAGCCGGCGATCACTGCCGCCTGGACCATCGGAGACGATTTCTCCAATGCCAGTTGCGAGGCGGAACTGAGCAACGAGGCCGGCCCCAACGGCGCTCGCATCGCCCGCCTTTCCGACTGCGCCGGGCTCTATCCGGTGCTCGCCCCGGTGCGCGGCTGGCGCCCGGACGGCATGGGCGGGATCGTCCTCGTCGACGGGGCCGGCGCCGCGGTCGTCACCTATGCGCTCGGCGAGGCCGACGCGCTGTTGTCCGTCGAGCCGGAAAACGTCTTCCTGCGCCTGGCGCCGAAGGACAGCGGCGCCCTCATCACCGGCACCATCGGCGAAACCCTGGACTGACCGGATAGCGTTGGAGCGCCGTCAGGTGTTCTTCTTCAGGAATCCGTCCATGCGCTCGATGGCGCGGGAGATGTTCTCCGTCGAATTGGCGTAGGAAAGCCGCATATAGCCCTCGCCGAGGACACCGAAATCCGGCCCGCCAATGGTCGCGACCCCGGCCTCCTCCAGCAGCGCGGAGGCCAGCTCCTTCGCCTTCCAGCCGGTCTTTGAAATGTTGGCATAGGCATAGAAGGCGCCGGCCGGCATCAGGCAGGAAACGCCCGGCAGCGCGTTGAGCCCGTCGACGATCACCTTGCGGCGTTCGTCGAAGGCACCGACCATCTCCGAAACGCAGTCCTGCGGCCCGGTGAGCGCGGCCAGCCCCGCCCACTGCGTCGGCGCGTTGACGCAGGACCAGGCGTTGACGGCAAGCTTCCTGACCTTGTCGTAGAGCCCCTCCGGCCAGACCGAATAGCCGAGCCGCCAGCCGGTCATGGCATAGGTCTTCGACCAGCCGTCGAGCAGGATCACCCGGTCGCGGATCTGAGGGTAGGACATCAGCGAATGGTGGACCGCGCCGTCATAGGTCATCTGGCCGTAGATCTCGTCGGACAGGATCGCAACGTCCGGGAACGCGGCAAGCCCCTCCACCAGCCGGGCGATCTCCTCCTGCGGCGTAACGCCACCGGTCGGGTTTGCCGGCGAGTTGAGGATCATGAGCCGGGTTGCGGGCGTGATCAGCCCGAGCGTTTCCTCGGCCGAAAAGGCAAAGGCGTTGTCCTCGCGGATCGGGATCGGCATCGGCCGCGCCCCGGTGAACTCGATCATGGAGCGGTAGATCGGAAAGCCCGGATCGGGATAGAGGATGTCGACGCCCGGCTCGCCGAACATCAGGATCGCGGCGAACATCGTCACCTTGCCGCCGGGCACGATCAGCACCCGTTCCGGCGAGACGGCAGCGCCCGTGCGCCGCTCCACGTCGGTGGCGACGGCCTCGCGGAGCGGCAGGATGCCGGTCGCCGGCGTATAGCCGTGATGGCCCTCGCGCAGCGCCGTAACGGCGGCTTCCACGATATGCGGCGGGGTCGGGAAGTCCGGCTGGCCGATGCCGAGATTGATGATGTCGCGGCCGGCGCCCGCAAGCTCGGTCGCCCGCGCCAGAACGGCAAAGGCGTTTTCCTCGCCGATGCGATCGAATCCGGCAATCGTGGTCAGCATGCCTTGTCTCCCTTGTTATCCTGGCGGCGTCGCAGCGCCGCCCGTCGCTGTCGCGCGCGAACAAGACATAGCGGTAAAGACGTGCTAGAGGCTAGCGCCATCAGAAACATCTCACCTCCGGCCGCCCGCCCGCCTCGAGACCAGACAGGTCCGCGGGTAAATGTTCAGAGCGCCCTGAAAGGGCATGTTCGAGATCGCCAGCCGGACCCGTGCCCGCGTTGCAGCACTTGGCGCGAGGGGGTGCCCCGCGGGGCCGCCGTCGGCACGTAGAAAATCGAAGGAAATACCATGTCGGACCGGCTCGCCGGAAAACGGACACTCGTCACCGCCGCCGGCCAGGGCATCGGCCGCGCCACCGCCATCGGCTTTGCCGAAGCGGGCGCCGAGGTCATCGCCACCGACGTCGCGCCGGAGCAGTTGGAAGACCTGGCCGCCCTCGGCGTTGCCAGATGCGTCGCCCTCGACGTCACCGACACGGCCGAGACCTATGCGGTCGCCGAGGACCTCGGCGCCATCGACGTGCTGTGCAACTGCGCCGGTTACGTCCATCGCGGCACGGTGCTCGATTGCGACGAGATCACCTGGGACTACTGCTTCGACCTCAACGTCAAGTCTATGCACCGCACGATCCGCGCCTTCCTGCCGGCAATGCTGGGCCAGGAGGGCGGCTCGATCATCAACATGTCGTCCGGCACCTCCTCGATCCGGGGCACCCCGGCGCGCTACGTCTACGGCGCCACCAAGGCCGCCGTCATCGGCCTGACGAAGGCGATCGCCGCCGATTTCGTCAAGGACGGCATCCGCTGCAACGCCATCTGCCCGGGCATCGTCAGGACGCCGTCGCTGGAGGGCCGGGTCGCGGAACTCGCCGTCGAACTCGGCGCCTCGATCGAGGACGCCTGGGCCCATGTGCTGGACAGCCAGCCGAGCGGCCGCGTGGCCGACCCGGAGGAGATCGCGGACCTGGCGATCTACCTCGCCTCCGACGAATCCGCCTTCGTCACCGGCACGGAAATCGTCATCGACGGCGGCTGGGTGCTGTAGGGCTCGGGGTTAGCGCCGCAACACGCACGCGACGTTGCTCCTGGATTGCCGCGTCGGCCTATCGGCCTCCTCGCAATGACATTTTTTTGCGTCATCGCGAGCGCAGCGAAGCGATCCAGTACGGCGCGAAAGGTTAGACCACCACGGCCGCCACCCCCTCTGCCGTCATCCCGGCCGGAGCGCAGCGGAGAGCCGGGACCCAATGCCCGCCGCGGCATGGTCGCCCGCATCGGGCTTTGCGCGGCCTGTCCCCGGCGCAAGACCCCCTGCCACGAGCGAACGGCATACCGTGTGGAGAGGGGCAATAGGCCCCGGGTCAAGCCCGGGGTGACGGGGAGAGAGCGCGGCAATGTCGAGCGTCATCGCGAGCGCAGCGACGCGATCCAGTGCGGCGCACGCAGCTGGACTCCGGTGATGACCGGGCACGCCACCCCGATCAATGCGTCGTAATCATCTCCGGCCCCATCAGAGACGTCGGCAGCACGGTGGAGATCCACGGCACATAGGTGACCAGCACCAGGAACACGGCGAGGATGCCGAGCCAGGGCAGCGCCGCACGGACCACCGCCATCACCGGCATGCCGGCGACGCCGGACGTCACGAAGAGGTTCAGCCCGACCGGCGGCGTGATCATGCCGATCTCCATGTTCACCACCATGATGATGCCAAGATGGATCGGATCGACGCCGAGCTGGATGGCGATCGGAAAGACGAGCGGCGCGACGATGACGATGAGGCCCGAGGGCTCCATGAACTGGCCGCCGACCAAGAGAAGCAGGTTGACGGCAATCAGGAACGTCCACCAGGAAAAGCCGAAATCGAGCATTGCCGCGGCGATCGCCTGGGGCACCTGCTCGCTGGTCAGCACGTGCTTCAGGATCAGCGCGTTGGCGATGATGAACATCAGCATGATGGTCAGCCGCCCGGCTTCCAGCAGCGTGCGCTTGGTCTCCGGGTGGAGGCAGGCGGGAACGAAGCCGATGACGATGGCCGCGATGTTGCGCAGGATCGCGGTCGGCAGTGCCTCGCCCTTCTTGCGCCAGGCGACGTTCTTGAGCGGCCCCATGTCGCGATAGACGAAATTGGCGATCAGGAAGGCATAGACCGCGGCGACGGCCGCCGCCTCCGTCGGCGTGAAGACGCCGCCATAGATGCCGCCGAGGATGATGACGATCAGCATCAGCCCCCAGAACGCATCGGCGGCGGAGACGAGGATTTCCCGCCAGCCCTTCCAGTCCTCCGCCGGCAGGCCGCGCACGCGGGCCGCCACATAGATGCCGACCATCAGCATGCCGCCGGCAATCAGGCCCGGAATGACGCCGGCAAGGAACATCCGCCCGACCGAGACGTCGGTTGCCGCCGCATAGACGACCATGACGATGGACGGCGGGATGAGGATGCCGAGCGTGCCGGCGTTGCAGATGACGCCGGCAGCGAAATCGCGGGTGTAGCCGACCTGGCGCATGCCGGCGATGACGATGGAGCCGATGGCGACGACGGTGGCCGGCGACGAGCCGGAGAGCGCGGCGAACAGCATGCAGGCAAAGACGCCGGCGATGGCGAGGCCGCCGCGCATATGGCCGACGACGGCAATGGCAAAGCGGATGATGCGCTTGGCGACGCCGCCCGTCGACATGAAGGCCGACGCCAGAATGAAAAACGGGATCGCCAGGAGCGTGTAGTGCTCCATGGACTCGAAAAGCTTGCCGGCGATGGAGGCGAGCGAGTCGTTGGAGAACAGGAGCAGGATGACGAGGCTGGAAAGACCGAGCGAGACCGCGATCGGAACGCCGATGGCAAGGAGCGCAAGGACCAGCGCAAAGAGGATGACCGCACTCATCGCCCGGCTCCTTCCCCGGACGTGCCGTTTTCGTCATGGGCGGCGCGGGCCTCGTCGACCAGTTCCTCCGCCTCGTGGCTGGCGATGATCATGGTCGTATCGCCCTTGAAGATGCTCACGGCGATCTGCAGGAAGCGGAACAGGATGAGGGCGAGCCCGAAGGGCAGGATGAAATAGGGGATGTAGCGCGGCAGCCGCTCGTAGCGCACCTCGCCGTCTTCCACGAGCCCGAAGAGCGTCTGGATCCAGTGCGGGAACGGAACGTCCTCGACCTCCAGGAAGGCCAGCTTGAAGAAGAACTTCGACCAGTACTCCCAGGCGCCGTAGAGCATCATCCCGGCATAGGCGATGCAGGCCGCAACGGCGATCAGCGCCAGGATTCTCTGGGTCTTCCTCGGAAACCGCAGCGCCACGGCGTCAACGCCGAGATGGGCGGTCATCTTGACCGCGTAGGACGCCCCGAAGATCACCAGCCAGGCGAAGAAATAGGTGGTCAGTTCCAGCGCCCACAACAGATTGTCGTTGAAGACGTAGCGGGCGACGACGTTGGAAAAGGTGGTGACGGTCATCAGCGCCAGCAGGACGGCGATGGCCGTTTCTTCTATTTCATTGACGATCCGCGACACAGGAGCCCCCTCGTTTGCCCGGTGGATTGCCACCGGCCCGGCCGCCCGCTCCCCGCCGGCGGCACAAGGCGCTGCGGCGCCTGCCCTCAAGGCCAAGCGCCCGAAGGGGAGCCGCGCGGCCGCGGCTCCCCCGTATTGCCTCAAGGCAAAGGGACTAGTTGGACGCGTTGGAGGCCTTGGCGGCTTCCAGGAGGTCCGTGCCGATGTCGCCCTCGAACTTGGCCCAGACCGGCTCCATGGCCTTCTTCCAGGCCGCGCGCTGGTCGGCGTCAAGTTCGCGGACCACACCGCCGGCGTCGATCACCTTCTGCCGGTTGGCGAGGTTGATCTCACGCGACAGCTTGTTGCGCTCGTCGGTGACCTCGTCGAAGATCGCCTTCAGCTCGGAGCGCACGTCGTCCGGCAGGCCGTTCCACCATTCCGCCGAGGTGACGACCAGATAGTCGAGCACGCCGTGGTCGGATTCCGTGACGCCGTCCTGCACCTCGAAGAATTTCTTGGTGTAGATGTTCGACCAGGAGTTCTCCTGGCCGTCGACGACGCCGGTCTGCAGCGCGCCATAGACTTCCGAGAACGCGAGCTTCTGCGGGTTGGCGTCGAGCGCCTCGAACTGCGCCTGCAGGACGTCGGAGGTCTGGATGCGGAACTTCAGGCCCTTGGCGTCTTCCGGCATCAACAGCGGCTTGTTAGCGGAAAGCTGCTTCATGCCGTTGTGCCAGTAGCCGAGGCCCAGAAGGCCCTTGCTCTCCATCGAGTGCAGCAGCTTCTGGCCGTCCTCGGAGCCCTGGAAGCGGTTCACCGCCTCGATGTTGTCGAACAGGAAGGGCAGGTCGAAGATGCGGAACTTCTTGGTGTATTTCTCGAACTTCGACAGCGACGGGGCCGCCATCTGGACGTCGCCGAGCAGCATCGCCTCAAGGACCTTGTTGTCGTTGAAGAGCTGCGAGTTCGGATAGACCTCCATGCAGGCCTTGCCGTTCATCTTGTCGTTGACGCGCTCGGCGAGCAGCGCCGCGGCCTCGCCCTTCGGATGCCCCTGGGCAGCCGTCACGTGACTGAACTTGATGACGATTTCGCCGTCGTCGCAGTTCGCAAACGCCGGCGATACGGAAAGGGCGACCGCCGCGGTGGCGGCGAGCATAAGGTGTTTCATCGTGTTCCTCCCAGAACGTTGAATCGGTGCCGCATCGAGGCGGCATCCCGCTTCGGCACTGGCAAGCGCCGTGCCATCTCCGCATTTTTGCGGTTATCCGGGGATATTGAACGAGACGGAGCACGCGGGCAACCGGCATTGACGCCGCGAATGCAACCTTTCGGTAACATTTCGCCGGCGCAATGGGTCGAATCCGACACATCGCACGGCCGGCGCCGGGATCACATCGGCTCGGACAGCACCTCGTCCTTGTCGAGAGCGTAGCGCTTCATCTTTTCGTAGAGCGCCTTGCGCGACAGGCCGAGGGCCTCGTAGGTGGCCTTGAGGCTGCCGTCCTGGCGTTTGATTTCGGCGGCGATCAGCGAGCGCTCATAGGCCGCGACGCGCTGGGCGAGCGGCGAGCCCTCCGACCCCTCCTCCGCCGCGTTCGCCGGCTCCTCGCCGTCAAGGCCGACGGAAAGGCCGAGGACGAAGCGGTCGGCGACGTTGCGCAATTCGCGGACATTGCCCGGCCAGTCGTGGGCGGTGAGCGCCGCCATCAGTTCCGGCGTGAAGTCCGGCACCTCGCGGCGGAAACGCGCCCGCGCCTCGCGCGCCAGGTGATGGAAGAGGATCGGCAGGTCTTCCTTGCGCTCGCGCAGCGGCGGCACGGTGACGGTGACGACGTTGAGCCGGTAATAGAGATCGCTGCGGAACCGGCCGTCGGCGCAGGCCTCCTCCAGGTCGACCTTGGTGGCGGCGACGAAGCGCACGTCGAGCGGGATCGCCTTGTTGGAGCCGAGCCGCTCGATCGAGCGCTGCTCGATGACCCTGAGGAGCTTGACCTGCAGGTCGAGCGGCATGGATTCGATCTCGTCGAGGAAGACGGTGCCGCCCGCCGCATGCTCCAGCTTGCCGATGCGTTGGCGGATGGCACCGGTGAAAGCGCCGGCCTCGTGGCCGAACAGCTCGGACTCGATGATATCGCTCGGCAGCGCGCCGCAATTGATGGCAACGAACGGCTTGTCGCGCCGTGGGCCTTCGTCGTGCAGCGCCCGCGCGACGACCTCCTTGCCGGAGCCCGTCTCGCCAAGGAGCAGGACGTCGACGTCGGCCTCGGCCAGCGCCTCCACCTCGCTGCGAAGCCGCTGCATCACCGGGGTGCGGCCGATGAGGCGGGCGATCAGCCCGGTCTCCTCGTCGAGCGCCTGGCGCAGCGCCCGGTTTTCCAGCACCAGCCGGCGCGTATGCAGCGCCCGCAGCACCGTGTCGTTGAGCCGGCTCGCCGGAAACGGCTTTTCCATGAAGTCGTAGGCGCCCGCGCGCATCGCCTCCACGGCGAGCGGCACGTCGCCATGGCCGGTGATCAGGATCACCGGAAAGGCCGGATCGATGTCGAACGCCCGGCGCATCAGGGTGAGGCCGTCGTTTCGCGGCATGCGGATGTCGGTGACCAGCACGCCGTAGAGCGTGCGGTTGACGTGGTCGAGCACGGTGTCGCCGTCGGCATAGGTGTGGACGTTGTGGCCGCCGAGCTCCAGCCCCTGTGCCAGCGCATCGCGGAGGTCCGCCTCGTCGTCGACCAGAAGAACGGTGCTGTGCTCCATGAATGTCCTTTGAAATGACGCCTATTCAGCCGCGTTGAGGACCGGCTCGCTGAGCGGCACCTTGATGGTGAACACCGAGCCGCCTTCCGGCCGGGCCTCCGCCACGATCGTTCCGCGAAAGTCCTGGATGATCTTATAGGCGATGGACAGGCCGAGCCCCAGCCCCTCGCCGACATCCTTGGTGGTGAAGAACGGATCGAAGATGTGCGCAAGATCCGCCTCGGAAATCCCCGGTCCGTTGTCGCTGACGGCGATGATGCCGTCGCAAGAATCCTTGGAGATGTCGACCCGCACCATCGGGTCATTGCGCCCGGCGACCGCGTCGAGGGCATTGCCGACGATGTTCATCAGCACCTGTTCCAGCCGCACCTGGCCGGCATCGACGACGACCTCACCGGCCTCGTGGAAGACGTCGACCTGAACGCCTGCCTTGCGCATCCGCGGTCCGAGCAGCATCAGGGTCTCCGACAGGGCCGGGGCCACCGAGATCGGCCGGGTCGTCGCCTCCGGCTTGCGGGCGAACGTCTTCAGGTGCCGCGACAGGCCGGCGAGCCGGTCGACGAGGGCGCCGATGCGCTGCAGATTGCCCGATGCCTCCGGCTTGCGGTCGCGCTCAATCAGCAGGGCCGCATTGTCGGCATAGGAGCGGATCGCGGCGAGCGGCTGGTTGAATTCGTGGCTGAGCGCCGCCGACATCTGGCCGAGGGCGGCGAGCTTTGCGGCCTGCACCAGTTCCGACTGGGTGCGGCGCAGCTCCTCCTCCGTCGCCTCGCGTTCCCGGACCTCGCTGGCGAGCCGGGCGTTGGCGAGCGTCAGTTCCCGCGTGCGGTCGCGCACCCGGCGCTCCAGGCGCAACGCCGCCGCCCGGTCGTGCCGCATCTGCCGCGAAAGCCGGCCGCGCCGGTCGACGAGATATCCCGCCCCGGCCGTCGCGATCAGGCCGGCAAGCAGCACCGTCAGCACCAGATTGCTCATCTGGGCGCGGGCGAGCGCGGTGTCAGAATAGACCCGGAGCGTCCAGTCATAGAGCGGCAGGAACGCCGTCTCCTCCAGATAGCGGTGTGCGCCGTTGCCGACTTCGTCCGGCAGGTCGACGAAGGCGAACTCGCCGTCATGGCTCTTCGGCGATTGCACCACCGGAGGATCGCCGGTGGCCATGCGGCTGAGGGCCCGGCCGCGCGCGCCGAACAGTGGCCGGCCCCGCCAGTCCTCCCGGTTCGACAGCACCACCCGGCCGGAAAGATCCGTGGCGACCACCGGATCCTTGGAGAGCGCCCAGGCCTGTTCCACGTCTTCCAGCGACACCTTGGCGACGACGACGCCGATCACGGTGTCGTCCTTGCGCACCGGCGCGGCAAAGAGATAGGAGCCACGCTCCGTCGTCGTGTCGAAGGAAAGGAACCGGCCAAGCCGGCCTTCCATCGCCGCGCGGAAATAGGGCGCATTGGCGAGGTTGGTCTCGGCGACCGGCTTGCTGGCGACCAGCACCGTCCCGTCGGTGTCGATGAACAGCACCTCGTCGGCGCCGGTCATCGCCGTCGCCGTCACCGCGATCCTGAGCGCCGCCGGCCGATCCGTCTCGGTGCCTTCGCCGAAATGGGCGACGACGTCCGGGTGCCGCGCGATCAGCGGCGGCAGGATGCGGTACTTGTCGAGGAAGCCTTCCAGGCTGACGGCATGGAAGTCGAGGGCATCGCGCGCCCGCGCCGCCTGCTCGCGCAGGAACAGCCGCTCCGCCCCGAGCCCGGTCAGGATCGCAACGACGGCAGTGGCCACGAGGCCGGCAATGATAACGGCCCCGGTCGCACCGAGGCCGAAGGGCAGTCCGCGACGCACACGCTTCATGGGTGGGACTTTATCCCATCACACGCGGCGATTGGAATGCGCCCTGTGACGGATGCGTGACGAAGCGGTCGTCAGGCGGTGATCGCCGCTTCCACCTCGTTGACGAAGCCGCGGTCGATGCCGAGCCGCTGGACGAGCTGGTCGAGATAGGATTTTTCCGCCGGATGGTCGAGGTCGATTGCAACCCGCGAGGCCGTGTAGATCTGCATGGCGAGTTCCGGCGTGCGCGCCTTGGCGACGATCTTGTCGATGTTAAGCGGCGAGCGCAGTTCGTCCATGACGAAGGCCTTGGCCTCCACGTCGAGATCGAGCGTGTCGAGCTTGTCGAAGATGCGCTGCTGCTCGGTGGCGTCGATATGGCCGTCGGACTTGGCCGCCGCGATCATCGCCATGACCATGGCAAGCCCGGCTTCCTGTTGCTCGGCCTCGGACGCCGCGAACGGGTTCTTCTTCGGCGCCTCGAGCGGACCCGGCTCAGCGGGTCCCGCGATCTGGCCGCCCGGCGCCGCACCGGTCGCCGCGCCCGTCACCGAACCGGTGCCCTGCCAGTTCTGATAGGCCTTGTAGGCAAGGCCGCCGAGGAGGGCGAGGCCGCCCATCGTCGCCGCACTGCCGGTGATCGAGCGTCCCGTCTCCGTGCCGAGCAGCAGCCCTGCCAGGCCGCCGGCCGCCAGGCCGGACTTCAGCGGGTTTTCCCTGGTATAGTCCTGCACCTGGCCGACCCGGTCGCCGACGGTGCCGCCGCCGGGGATGCCGGTGCCCATGAATTGATCGAGAAGCTTCTTGGCGTCGAACATTGTCTCTCCCTCGCATGGCGCGTTCGTTCGCTAAGCGAGGTGGGGGTTTTGCCCCCCGCAAACAAGACCCGGCGTCCCTTGCCGAGAAGCGAATCCGGCTCAACGATCTGTTGCCCGGCAAACCTGTCGCATGCGGAATCGCGCCGCGTTAACGGCTTGGAAAGATGCAACCCTCCTAATGCACCGATAAAGACAACAACTTAGAGATCGAACTGCGGCGCCATCTCTCACCCCCCAACGGCGCCGTCTTCTTTTTCCGTCTCAGCTTGCCGGCGTCAGTTGGTCCGCATTTCGCGCGCGTCCTCCGGTGCGGCGATCTGCGCACGTTCCGAAATCCGCAGCCGCCGCATCTTGCGCCACAGCGTGGTGCGGTCGATGCCGAGATATTTCGCGGCGAGCGACTTGTTGCCACCGGCCCGCGCCAGCGCCGTCTGGATCTGCACCCTTTCGTCCGCCTCCGACGGCCGCGCCGCCGGCTTCACGCTGACCACCGGCAGGTGGTCGAAGTTGCGGATGTCGTGCGGCAGGCTCTCCGGCACGATAACGTTGTCGACACAGCAGATCAGCGCGTGCTCGATCGCCGTCTCCATCTCCCGCACATTGCCCGGCCAGGGATAGTCGATGAGCAGCCGCCGTGCCTCGGGCGAGTAGCTGAAGTCGCGCGGGTAGCCGCGTTCGGCCAGCTTGTCGCAGAAATGGGCAAGGAGCAGCGGGATGTCGCCCGGCCGCTCGCGGATCGGCGGCACGGTGATCGGGAACACCGCAAGACGATAATAGAGATCGGCGCGGAAATCGCCGGCCTCCACCAGGCCGCGCAGGTTGCGGTTGGACGCGGTGATGATCCGGACGTCGGCCGTCACCGGCGTGTCGGACCCGACCGGCTCGAACGCCCCGTCCTGCAGCGCCTTCAGGAGCTTGGTCTGCAGATGGGCCGGCAGCGCCGAGACCTCGTCGAGGAACAGGGTGCCGGTATCGGCCGCCTTCAGCTTGCCCGGCCGCTCGCCGTTGATCTCGCCGAGGGCGCCGCGGGCATGGCCGAAGAGTTCCGCCTCAAGCAACGGCTCCGGCGTCGAGGCGCAGTTGAACTCCACGAACGGGCGCCGCGAGCGGTTCGACAGCCGGTGCAGGAGCCGCGCGATATGGGTCTTGCCGGTGCCCGTCTCGCCCTGGATCAGCACCGGCGCCTGCATCGGCGCCACCCGCTCGACCCGCTCCAGGATCTCCATCATCGTCGGGTCCTTGGTGACGAGGTCGCCGCTGGAGCGCGAAAGCAGCGTTTCGAGGCGTCGCTCGTCGGTCTTGTCGCGCAAAATGACGAGCCTGAGATTGCCCTGGGTGTCGCAGGCGCGACAGCAGTGGAACTCCAGATCCCGCATCTCGCCGCGCGCATTGATACGCATTTCGAACTGTATGAGATTCGGGGTCATGGCGCTTTCCGCCTGCGCCGGCGCCCGTTCCAGTACCCTGTCCAGCGCATCCTTGAGATCGACGCCGCGGATGTCGGCGAGCGACTGCAGCGGTCCGGCCCCGGGCGCCACCAGCAGTTCGGCGGCCGCCGGGTTCTGGTAGAGGACCGTCCCCTGGCGGTCCGTCAGGAGAACGCCCTCGTCGATATAGGATACGATAGCTTCGAGCAGAGGAACGAGATCGTCGATCTCCCTCATGGACTGCCCTTCCCTTGTTTCGGACCGTTTTCGGCGGTCCGGGTCCCTCCAAATCGGCGCGCTTCTGTGGCGCGTTCCTGTTGCATCATATGCAACATTTTCTAATCAACGCAACAGTACGAAACAGACACCATCGCAATTTCCGGTGTCAATTCAAACAGCTTCTATTGATTAATCGCAACGGCCTCCTGTTGCAGCAACTGCTGCAGCGCGCTGCATCCCGCAACATAAAAGCATTAGTATTTTCAATGACTTGCCATATGCCAACTTCTTTGCTTAGATATTTCTAAAATAAGCATGTGACGAACAACGGACATGCCATAAGCCGCTTTCAAGAGGGAGGATTGAGATGGCTGACTTGTTTTCCGCCGAGTGGATGGCGAGCTTCCAGAACGCGTGGAACGCCGAGCCGGACCTGTCCGGCGAACTGGCCAAGATCGGGTTCAACTCCAACATCGGTTACGGCTTCAAGGGCGAGGACGCCCCGCGCGGCATTCTGGTCGTGGAAAACGGCGTCGCCACCAGCGCCGGCGCCTATGCCGGCCAGCCGCTGAACTGGGACCTCAGGGCCGACGCCGCCACCTGGCAGGGCTGGATCTCCAAGCCGCCGGGCATGATGGGCCTCGGCATGGCCTACACCTCCAAGAAGCTGCAATTCGCGGTCGGCGACTACGCCGCGATGATCAAGGACCCGCGCATGGCCGGTCCGTTCATGAAAAGCTTTTCAGTGATGGCGCGCGTCTGATGACCCTGACCCTGCCGCAAAAACGGGTGCTGGCGGTGTGCGCGGCGCTCCTTGCCGCGTCCACGACCGTTCCGGCCGCCGCACAGGAGCGCTACGTGACTGCCGACGTCTCCGAAGTCGGCAGCACGTCGCTGATCGGCGGCACGGTCATCCCCTACAAGGAAGTGGTGCTGTCGGCGATGGTGCCGGGC
Source organism: Rhodobium gokarnense (assembly GCF_025961475.1). Lineage (NCBI taxonomy): Bacteria > Pseudomonadati > Pseudomonadota > Alphaproteobacteria > Hyphomicrobiales > Rhodobiaceae > Rhodobium > Rhodobium gokarnense. The sequence goes on from NZ_JAOQNS010000003.1 coordinate 148,990, forward strand.
CAGGTCCGCCTGCTTGCCGGCCGCGAGGGCGACGCCTTCCAGCAGAACGCGCTGATGGTGCAGATCGACGACGCCGACCTGCAGGCCCGCCGGCGCTCCGCCGTCGCCGCCCTGCAGGCGGCCGAGGCCGCGCTCCGCCAGGCCCAGGTGCAGTACAACCGCGAACTGATCTCACCGCAGATCAACCGTGGCATGTCGCGCTCCACCGGCATGGCGATGCCGCAGATGTTCGACACCTTCTTCGCCCGGCCGTTTTCCAGTGGCGTCGGCGCCAGCAATCCCTGGGTGGAGCGCTATGCCGACCTGCACAGCCAGCAAAGCGGCATGGAGCAGGCCCAGAGCCAGATCATGCAGGCCCGGGCGCAGCTTGAAGAGATCGACACCAAGATCCGCGATGCCCGCGTCGTGGCGCCGTTCCCCGGCACCATCGTCGCCCGCATGATCGAGGAGGGCGACACCGTCCAGCCGGGCCAGCCGCTGCTGAAATTCGCCTATGTGGATTACCTGCGGATCCAGGCCGAGGTGCCGGTCAAGCTGGTCGGCAACCTCTACCAGAACATGTTCGTGCCGGCCCGGCTCGACGTCGGCGGCGGCATCGAGGTCAACGCCCGCGTCGCCCAGATCTTTCCGGTCGCCGACCAGTCGCGCCACACCGTGACGGTGAAGTTCGACCTGCCGCGCGGCATCCCCGCCGCCCCCGGCGTCTATGCCGAACTGCGGCTGCCGAACGGCGCCGTCAACGCCACCTCGCTGCCGACCGTGCCGCGCTCGGCGCTGATCCAGCGCGGCAGCCTCTTCGGTGTCTTCGTGCGCGGCAGCGACGGCGAGCCGACGCTCAAGATGGTGCGCGTCGGCGGCGACGCCGGCGACGACCGGGTGACCATCCTCTCCGGCCTGAAGGGCGGCGAGGAAGTGGTCGTCAACCCGACGGCGAGCACAGGGCGCAGGCCGAACGCCCGCGCCGAGACGACCGACTGACTGCAATGACAATGCGCGCAGGCGGGCCAACCGCCGCGACCAAACGGGATGGAAACAGGGTCGCCGACAATGGCTGACACGAACGACACCACGACCGGATGCAGTGCCAACGGCAATGGCAAGAATGGCAAGGGCGAGCACGTCCACGCCCCCGGCCTTGCCGGCTCGATGGCGCGCACCTTCATCCATTCGCCGCTGTCGCCGCTGTTCCTGGTCTGCTGCCTGGCCGCCGGCATCCTCGGCCTCGCCTTCACGCCGCGCCAGGAAGACCCGCAGATATCCGTGCCGATGGTCGACATCTTCATCCAGTATGAAGGCGCCTCGGCGGCCCAGGTGACCAGCCTTGCCATCGATCCGCTGGAGCGGATGATGAGCGAGATCCCCGGCGTCAAGCACGTCTATTCCGCCTCCCAGCGCGGACAGGGCATGGTCACCGTGGAGTTCGACGTCGGCGAGAAGATGGAACCCTCGCTGGTCAAGCTCTACGACAAGCTGTTCTCCAATCTCGACAAGATCCCGCCCGGCGTCTCCGAGCCGCTGGTCAAGCCGAAGGGCGTCGACGACGTGCCGGTGGTGGCGCTGACCCTGTGGTCGGAAAGCCTCGACGACGCCGCCCTTCGCCTCGTTGCCCTGGAACTGGTGCAACGCCTGAAGGAAGTGCCGAACACCTCCCAGAGCTTCATCGTCGGCGGCCGGTCGGAAGAGATGCGGGTGGAAATCCAGCCCGAGCGCCTCTCCGGCTTCGGCATCAGCATCGACCAGGTCGCCGGCGCCATCACCTCGGCCAACGAGAAGAAGCGCGTCGGCTACTCCGAGATCGACGGCACCAGCTTCAACGTCTATTCCGGCACCTTCCTGAAGCACGCCTCCGATCTCGAACACATCATCGTCGGCACCTATAACGGCAGCCCGGTCTACCTGCGCGACGTCGCCAAGGTCACCGAAGGCGCCGGCGAGGCGACCAACAGCGTCCAGTATTTCACCGGCCCGGCCTGGGCCGAGAGCGGCGCGCCCTCCGCCGCCAGCGTCCCCGACGGCGCGCCCGCCGTCACCATCGCCATCGCCAAAAAACCCGGCAGCAACGGCGTCACCGTCGCCGATGCCGTCCTCGACAAGGTCGAGCAGCTCAAGGGCCGGATCATTCCGGGCAATGTGGAAATCGCCGTCACCCGCAATTACGGCGAGACCGCCAACGACAAGGTCAACGAGCTGATCGTCAAGCTGTTCGTGGCAACCGGCGCCGTCACCCTGCTGATCTGGCTGTTCCTCGGCATCCGCGCGGCGCTCGTCGTCCTCATCGTCATCCCGGTGGTGATCCTGATCACCGTCTTTTCCGCCTGGATCCTCGGCTACACGATCGACCGGGTGTCGCTGTTCGCGCTGATCTTTTCCATCGGCATCCTGGTCGACGACGCCATCGTCGTCGTGGAGAACATCTACCGCCGCTGGCTCCTGAAGGGCGAGGTCGACACCCCGACCACCATCGACGCCGTACGCGAGGTCGGCAACCCGACGATCCTCGCCACCTTCACGGTCATCGCCGCGCTCCTGCCGATGGGCTTCGTCTCCGGCATGATGGGCCCCTATATGGAGCCGATCCCGGCGCTCGGCTCGGTCGCGATGCTGTTCTCGCTGATCGCCGCCTTCCTGTTCACGCCCTGGCTCGCCTACCGCATCCGCCCGTCGCTGGCGAAGCTCCACAAGGCCCAGGAAGCCGAGCACCGCCAGAGCGAGGCCCTCGGCCGCTTCTACCGCCGCATCCTGACGCCGTTCATCGAGAGCCCGGCCAAGGGCCGCATGTTGCGGATCGGCATCTGGCTCGTCTTCGCCCTCTCCTGCGTCCTCTTCTACACCACGGACGTGGCGGTGAAGATGCTGCCCTTCGACAACAAGCCGGAATTCAACGTCGTCGTGAACATGCCCGACGGCACGGCGCTGGCCGAGACCGCCAATGTCACCCAGAGGTTCGTCGACGAGATCCTGAAGATAGACGAGGTGACCGCCGTCCAGAGCTATGCCGGCACCTCCTCGCCGTTCAATTTTAACGGCCTGGTGCGCCATTACTATCTGCGCCAGCAGCCGTGGCAGGCGGATATCCAGGTGCAACTCCTCGACAAGGGCGACCGCGCCCGCTCCAGCCACCAGATCGCCGCCGAGACCCGGAAAATCCTGACGCCGATCGCCGAACGGCTGGGCGCGCGCATCGCCGTCGTCGAAATGCCGCCGGGACCGCCGGTGCTGCAGACCCTCGTTGCCGAGGTTTACGGCCCGACCGAGGACATCCGCGTCCAGGTCGCCAAGGATCTGACGAGGATCTTCGAAGAGGCGCCGAGCGTCGTCGACGTCGATAACTATCTGGACGATCCGCACGAGCGCTGGCTGTTCGAGATCGACCGCCAGAAGGCCCTGCGCGAAGGCGTCTCCATCAAGGACATCAACCGCCAGCTCGGCATGGCGCTCGGCGGCTACAAGCTGGGCGACGCCAAGCTCGGCCACGAGCTGGAGCCGCGCTACATCGTCCTGCAGGCACCGCTCAACGTCCGCAGCCAGATCGCCGCCCTCGGCGAGTTACCGATCCGCACGGCAAGCGGCAATTTCGTGCCGCTGTCGGAGCTCGGCCGCTTCACCGCCGTGCCCCAGGACAAGACCGTCTACCACAAGGACCTGAGGCCGCTCGAATACGTCACCGGCGACGTCGCCGGCCGCCTCGGCGCGCCGATCTACGGCATGTTCGCCGTCGGCGACCTCCTTGCCGACTACACCCCGCCGGACGGCGGCACGCTTGCGGCTGCCTGGGTCGGCCCGCCGACCGACGGCTTCCAGTCGGCGTTCGAGTGGACCGGCGAATGGACGGTCACCTACGAGACGTTCCGCGATATGGGCATCGCGTTTGCCGCCGCCATGGTCCTCATCTACATGCTGGTGGTCTGGGAGTTCGGCAATTTCCGCCTGCCCGGCATCATCATGGCGCCGATCCCGCTGACCCTCATCGGCATCGTCCCCGGCCACTGGCTGCTCGGCGCGGAATTCACCGCCACCTCCATGATCGGCTTCATCGCGCTCGCCGGCATCATCGTCCGCAACTCCATCCTGCTCGTCGACTTCTCGCGCCAGGCGGTGGAGAACGACGTGCCGGTGACAGACGCCGTGGTCCAGGCCTGCCGCACCAGGACGCGGCCGATCATGATCACCGCGCTCGCCCTCGTCGCCGGCTCCAGCGTCATCATCACCGACCCGATCTTCCAGGGCATGGCGATCTCGCTGATGTTCGGCGGCATGGTCTCGACGCTGCTGACGCTGGTGGTCATCCCGCTCGCCTGCGTGCGCACCCGCCAGGCGATCGTCCAGAGCGTCGAATATTCCAGCGGCAATGGCTTCGGCGACGCCGCCGCAAGCGCCGCAGCCATGCCGATCAACGCCGAAGAGGCCGCGGAAAACGCCCGGGCGACTGCCAATCCGGCCACCGCCGAACCGCAGCGCCGCGGTCTTTTTAGCCGCATCGCCGAAAGCACCCCCGTGCAGACGGCGAAGATGACGCTGACCATGGGCTTTTATGCCCTTCGCGCCATGCCCTATTTCGCCTGGCTCGCCATCAAGGAAGCGGGCAAGGGGCTGTTCGCCCGCAAGGAAAAGCCTGCCGCCCCCTTCACCCCGGCCAATCCTGCCCCGCCGGCCGCGGCGGCGGCACCCGCGGCAGCGACGCCCGCACCCCAGGCGCCGGTCACTCCCGCACCGCAGGCGGCCGCCCAGCCCTATGTCGCCCCGCCCCCCCAAGCGGCCCCGGCGCCCGCAGCGCCGCAGGCACCAGCACCCGCAGTCCCCGCGCCGGCAGCGCCGCAGCAAAGCGTTTCCGAGCCGACCGTGCCGCCGATGCAGACTCCGGCCGAGGAACCGCCGATGCCGACCGGCCCGCAAGGCACCGGGCCCGCCACGGTACCCGCCGCCGCAGAGACAGAGACCGTCGTCGCCGATCCCGCGCCGGCACCGGCCAAGTCGGCCGCCGCCAAGCGGCCCGCCCGCCGCGCCGTCTCCAAGCGCACCACGGCCCGCACGGCATCGAAGGCAGGGACGGAGGCCGGCGCCAAGGCGAAGAAGGCAACGACCGCCCGGACGCAGAAAAAGCCGGCACCGAAGACGCCGGACGCCAGAGCGACGGCCAGGGAGGACGAAGATGTATCCTGATCGCTTGAGGTCGACCCTCCTCGTCGGCACCGCCGCCATCGCTGTCCTCGGCTTTTCCCTCATCGACCGGGAGGCAACGGCCCTCGACCGGTCCCCCTCCGCCCGGCCACACGTCGCCTCGACGCGCTACGACGCGCCGGCTGAGAAAATGCGACCGGCGACGATGACGCCGCGGCTCGGCGCACGCTACGGCATGCCCGCGACCAGCCGCGGCGCCACCCTCGCCCAGGTATCCGGCACCGCCGGCCAGTACACCGACTATCCGCCGATCGGCTTCGATCCGGAACAGCTCGGCCGCCAGAATGCGAGCATCCCGTCATCGCACACGGGAAATCCCGCACAGCCGCAGTGGCCCAATCAGGACGCGTCTCCCAACGTCGCCACCTATCCGCCGACCGGCACCAACCCGGCCTATCCGCCGGTCGCTCCCGGCAACCGCACCGGCGCCTGGCAGCCGGGCGCCGCGCCGGCCGCCCAGCCGACGGCGCCCGCCTATCCGCAACCGGCCCCCGCCTACGGCCAGCAGCCCACCTACGGCCAGCAACCGCAGGCATATGGCCAGCCGCCGCAGGCATACGGACAACAGCCGGCCTATGGTCAGCAGCCCCCCGCGCAGCCGGCCCCCGCCTATGCAGTCCCGACCTATGGCGCGACGGGATATGGCGCAACGGCCTATCCGCAGCAGGCCTATCCGGCGCCGCAGCCCTACGCCGCACCCGCCTATCCGAACGCCGGCGGGACCTACGGCCAGGGGCAGGTGCCCGCGCCGACCTACGCGGCCCCCACCTACACGGCACCCGGTTATGCGGCACCGGGCTACACCGCCCCGGCCTATGGCGCGCCCGGGCAGACCAATCCTTATCCGCAGCAATGGCAGGGCGGGCAGCAACGGCCCTATCCGAACGCCTATCCGGCGCCGCAATGGGGCGGCCAGTGGCGCCCCTACCCGCCGCAGGGCGGCAATCCGTTCGGTTACCGGCCGCAAGGCATGAACACGGCTCCCTATGGCGCGCCGCCGGCCTATGCCCCGGCGCGCCCGGCTACTCAGCCGACACGCCCGGCACCGCGCTCCGACGGCAGCATGTGGGCGACCGACCGTGCCCCGAACCTTGCTGCCGCCAATCCCAACCCATTCGCGGCCGATGCCCGCCACGCGGACTACGCACCCGTCGGCGGCTTTGCCTGGGAGACCGGCAACAACACGCAACAGGCATCCACCTGGCGCGCGTCGCCGGCGACGCGAACCGCCGCCGCCAACCCCTATTTCGGCGATTACGCGCCGACAGAGACCCGCAACCGCTGGCCGATCCACCGCCCCCATGTCGCAAGCGCCGGCATGTCCGGCTGGACCTACCGGTAGAAAGGCGTAAGGCAGTGACGCGCACCCCCACCATGCTGGCGATAACGGCGATGGCCCTTTTCGGGCCTGCGGACGGCGCCTTCGCCCAGGTGGCGACCAATCCCTGGACGACGCCGGCAGCACCTCCGGCGGCGACCGGCGGCAACCCGTTTTCCGGACGCAGCGCCTATGCCGCCCCGCAATATGCAACGCCGTACTACGGCGCCCCGGCGCCCGCCGCGCCGAACCCGGCCTATCCGCCCGCCGACAATGGACAGGCCGCGACGGCCTACGGCCAGCAGACCTATCCGGCCCAGCCCTATTCCGGTCAGGTCTATTCCGGGCAGCCCTATGCGAGCGCGCCGGGCTATGGCACGACGCCCTATTCCGCCGTACCGGCCTATCCGACACCCTATGCCGTTCCGGACTACCGGCCGGACGCAGGCACGACCGGCCAGCAGGCAACCACCGGCGATCCGGCCCTTTCGGGCTACGGCACCGGCAACGCCTACGGCGCGCCCCTGACGGGCACGTTCGGCAATCCTTATTCCAGTCTTTATCCGGGAACCGGCGCCCTTGCCGGGCTTGGATACGGCATTCCGCTCACCGGCGGATACCTGCCGGGATTGGGCTTGGCAGCACCCGGGGGATGGCAGTCCCCCGGCTACTACGCAAGCCCGTATTCCGGCTCTCTGGCGCCCTTCTACACACCCTATGCGACCGGGTTGCCGGGCCTTGGCGGGCTCGGGCCCTACGGGATGTAGCGGGAACGCACAACGTGAAACGGGCATGACGCCCGAAAGTCTCGGGAGAACTCCCTCGTCTCGAGGCTCAAGATCCAGGGAGGGAGAACCGTGAGGAGAGTAGATATGAAAAAGTTGCTTACCGCAACTGCACTGGCCGGCTTCCTCGGCCTCGTCGGCACCGCCGTCACCACCAACGACGCGGCCGCCTGGTGGGGCTGGGGCCCGGGCTGGGGCAACGGCACCGGCGACGGGAATTTCTCCATGAACTTCTCGGGCCGCGGCAACGGCTACGGCTATGGCCATCCCGGCTATGGCGGTTATGGCGGCCCCTGGGGCGGTTATCCGGGCGGCTGGGGTGGCTATCCGGGCGGCTGGGGCGGATATCCCGGCTACGGCTATGCCCCCTATGGCTATGCGCCCCCGGCCTATGGCGCCCCGTACGGCTATCCCCCGCAGATGCAGCAGCAGCCCCAGCAGCCGCAGCAGCAGCAGCAGTCGGGCCAGAGCCAGTAAGCCGGTCCGGCGCGAGCGGATCCCGGTCCCGTTTCAGGCAACCGGCGCCCTGGCGCCGCCGGACCGGGACCGCTTGCGCCGCCCACCCGATCTTGCGACCCGCCGCAGAGCGTTGCGGCGGGCTCGCGCCACGGGGCGTTTCACCGTGACGACGAAGCGCCCTGTCCGCTCGATCTCTGCAACGACAGGAAAGGCGAGGCTATGCAGATCAAGGGTACAGCCACCGGACTGCTGATGGGAGCGCTGAGCCTTCTCAGTGCCGGCGCAGTCGCGGCGGCAGAGACCGCCGGAGCCACCACCGAATTCACCGCCGATGCGGTCATCACCATGCCCCAGCGCGGCGTCCAGAGCGGCACGCTCTACGTCTCGGCAGACGGCGTGCGCATGGATTCGCTCCACCAGGGCCGCCGGGTGATCGAGATCCGCATGCCCAAGGAGGGCATTGCCCGCATCGTCTTCCCCGACGAGCGCACTTATATGGAAATGCAGTTGCCGCCCTCCGGCGCCGGCGCATCGATGGGGCCGCAGACCGTGCCGTGCGAGCCATCCGACGACGTCGGCTGCGAGAAGGTCGCCACCGAACAGCTCGGCGGCACCGAGGTCGAGGTCTGGGAGGTGACGCCCAAGGGCGCGCCGAAGCCGATCCGCATCTGGTGGGACGCCAACCGCAAGATGCCGATGCGCCAGGCGATGCCCGACGGCTCGGTCATGCAGGCCGCACTCCAGAACACCGAGGATTTTGGCGGCCGCACCGTGGAGCGCTGGGAGGTCTCGTTCCGCTCGCCGGACGGGCGCTATGTCACTGGCACCATCCTCTACGATCCGGAATACGCCCTCAGCGTCTATGAGAACATGCCCGGCGGCATGGTCCGCGAGCTGCGCAACATCCGGCCCGGCAAACCCGACGCCGCGCTGTTCGAGGTGCCGGCAGGGTTCAGCAAGATCGAGCCGCCGCGCCCGCCGGCCCCGCCGCAGGGGCAGGGCATGCCGCAAGGCCAGCAGATGCCGCCCCCGGGCTACGGCCAACCGCCGGCGGGGTATGGACAACCGCCGCAGATGCCGGCGCAGCAATGAGACAAGGTGTCGGGCCTTCCCCCCGCGAAGGCCCGGCATGAGCCCGCGAGCGCGGCGGCATCCGGGGGGAGGGCTGCCGCAGACGCGGGTCAAAGCCGGCGCGATCTCACCCGTCGCGCCGGCATTTTTGTTGCCTCAGGCTTTCGTGGAGCGATGGCGCGCCAGCGTCAGCGGCGTCCGCGACTTCGGCACCTTGCGCAGGAAGTTGTTGCGGGCGACGTGGTAGCTCGGATCGAAGCCGTAGAAATTGCGCTTCATCTTCTCGATCTCCTCGGCGCGATAGGCGGCGAGCGGTTTGTCCGCCTCGTCCCGCGCCCGCGCCATGCGCTTGTCCCAGATCCGCCGGGCGAGGCCCGGGGTGGCGGCGAGCGCCAGCGCCTCCTGCAGGATGTCGTCCTCCAGCGCGACCGGATCCGACGTCAATGCCTTGTCGACAAGCCCGAGCCGCACCGCCTCGGCAACGCCCATGGGCAGTCGCGCCGCCGCGATCCGCTCCGCATTCTGAGGGCCGACCCGCTTCGGCAGGAGATAGGTCCAGTATTCGGACCCGTAGAGATTGCCCATGTCCTTGTAGTGGGGATTGAGGACGACGCCGTCGCGCGCCCAGACCTGATCGGCGGCGAGCGCCAGGAAGACACCGCCGGCCCCGGCATTGCCGCGAAGCGCGGAGACCACCAGCCGGTCGGTTGTGGTGATGATCGCCCGGCAGAGGTCGTCCATCGCCTCGATATTGGCGAGCGACTCGTCGGCCGGACTATCGGCGGCCTCGATGACGCCGAGATGGAGCCCGTTCGACCAGGTGTCCGGCCCGCCGGTCAGCACCAGCACCTTGGTCGGCTGCGACAGCGCCTCCACATAGGCGTCGCGCAGACGCAGGCACTGATCGGTCGACATCGCCCCGTTGTAGAAGACGAACTCCAGGAACCCGACGTCGCCCGCCTCGGTATAGGTGATCTCGCGATAGCCGTCCGGCACGTCCGGCAGCGCCGCGGCCCGTCGCCCGAGCACCCGCACCGCGGGCAGCTTCAGGGCGCCGTCGTCAGTCGCCCTCAGATGGCCGATCCAGATCGCCCCGGTGCGCGTTGCCCGCGCGACGGCCGTGCCGGAGCGGGCGATCAGCGCGCCCGCTTCGCCCGTCAGGCCCTCGGCCGGATGGACGTCGTAATGGTAGAAGGGCGTTCCCTCGATCTCGTCGAGCAGGCCCGGCGATCCATCGGCCGAGCGGATCTTGCGCAGCACCCTGAGGGTCGAATCCCGCTGCCAGTCGATGGTCCGGTCGCCCTGACGGCAGGGCGGATTGGCGACGCCCGTCACCTCCCAGTCGCTGCCGCGCGAGCGCCGCTCCGGCGAAAAGTCGCCGATGGCGATCATCGCCAGCGCCTCCATCACCGCCTCGACGGCCGCCTCCGTCACCTCGTTGCGGTAAAGGCTCGATTTGGCCGCCGGCCGCATGGCGAACTCGCGCCAGGCCCAGACCGGTCCGGCATCGAGCTCGGCCTCGGCCTGCAGGACCGTCACGCCCCAGATCTTTTCGCGCCGGAGGATCGCCCAGTCGAGCGCCGACGGGCCGCGGTCGCCGCGCACGCCCGGATGGACGATGAGGCAGGGCACGGCGGTGAAGACGTCCTCCGGGATCGCCCGCTTCAGGAACGGCGCCAGCACTACGTCGGGCTTGAAGAGGGCGACCGCCTCGCGGGTCACCGCATCGTTGATGTCGAACTCGACCGAGACCTCCATGCCGTGCTCGCGCAGTTCCACGAAGAGCCGCTGGGCGAGGCTGTTGAAGCTGTGGACGAGGAAGAGAACGCGCATGCGGGCAGGGAACTCCGGAACCGTTGGGCGAACGCGACAGATTGGTCGAGTAGATCGCATCTCTTCTGCACCACGTTCCCCGGTATTATGCAACTGACCTGCAGCCTGGACCGCGCGGAGGTATCCGAGCCAGGTTTCGGTTTGCGGACCATCAGCCCGGGACGGGAAAACCAAAGCGCGGTGATGTCATGACATCACCGCGCCGAACTTTCGAACCGGATCGACGAGACGAGGATTTTAGGGTGGCTGCAGACGTTCCCGGAGCGGCGCGAAAGATCGCCCGGTGAGGGGGGCGATACATCGGCCTGGCTATTTTGCCTTGCCCTACTCTGGCACGCGGCGTCAAAAGGTCAGAACGTCAGGCAATTTTCGCCATCGTATCGACGGCTGCCGGCTCGGCGATCCCGACTGCAACACGATTGCGCCCCAAACGCTTGGCCTCATAGAGCTTCTTGTCCGCAGCAGCCAACAGGTCATCGACCGAACCGGCAAACGGGTTCTCCGCAACACCGAAACTCGCCGTTACCTTGACGTCGACATTGAGCGACGCAAAGTCCAGTTTCGCGATCTGTCGGCGCATGTTTTCGGCAGTGCTGGCCGCGTCTCCGGCGCCCGCATTGATCAAGAAGACACCGAACTCCTCGCCGCCAAGGCGGCCAACAATGTCCGTATTCCGGCTTCCCTCCTTGATCGCGTTCGCCACTGCGACAATGACCCGATCGCCGACACCGTGACCGAAGCGATCATTGATGCTCTTGAAGTAATCTATGTCCACCACGATGAATGACGTCTTGAAATGGTGACGGTGCGAGAGAGAAAATTGACGCTCCGCCTGGTCGAAAAAGGCACGCCGATTTGCGAGCCCGGTCAACGGATCTTCTGCCGCCAACCGCGCAACGGTCTGTTTCTGCAGGAAAAGCCGATATTGGAGCTGACACAATCTGTAGCTGACCGTCGGCGCTGCCAATAGGGGCACAAGGACCGCCGGGATGAGCGCGAAGGTTAATTGATGCCACCTGGAGAATATTATTAGAATGATCGATGTCACAACAACGGAGACGACAAGCGAGAAGACGGTCCATAAAACAACTTGAACGGCTATATCCCGCTTTGTTTCAATTTTTTGGCGCATAGAATCTAACAGCGGCGATTGATTTTCAATTCGGACAGTCAAGCTTCTCCGGTTATTTTTCGGTAAAATTCAGCTTCAAGAACCGACATTTCTCCAAAAAATAGTCGAATAATCGGGGTGTTTTCTTGTCGCATACTGGCTTTTCGCCAAGGATTTGTGTTGCCCTTTTTCTTCGAACAGCCTGGCGCAGGCGAAAGGCGTGTGGCCTGTCGGTCCGCAAGAGCGGGGCAAATCGGACGCCCTCAGCAGATGCGCGGAAGCTGGTCGCCGGAAAGCCAGTCGACGATGCGCCCGCCGCCGAACGCGGTGGTGAGCTGGACGAAGCGGTTGTCGTCGGCAACGACCTCGCCGATCAGCGCCGCATCGCGCCCGAGCGGGTGTCCCTGCATGGCGGCGAGCACCGCCTCGGCATGGTCCGGCGCGACGACGGCAACGAGCTTTCCCTCATTGGCCACATAGAGCGGATCGAGGCCGAGGAATTCGCAGGCCGCATGGACCTGGGGCCGGACCGGGATCGCGGATTCCTCAAGCCGGAACCCGACACCGGAGGACGCCGCCACCTCATTGAGGGTCGCGGCAAGCCCGCCCCGCGTCGGATCGCGCATCAGCCGGAGACAGGGACCACCGGCTGCGACCATATCGGCGACGAGGCCGTGCAGCGCGGCGGAATCCGACAGGATTTCCGTCTCGAAGGTCAGGTTCTCCCGCTTCGACATGACGGCAATGCCATGGTCGCCGATGGTGCCAGAGAGGAGCACCTTGTCGCCCGGCCGCGCCGCATCCGCGGAAAGCGAAAGCCCCTCCGGCACAACGCCGATGCCGGTCGTGGAAATGAAAACACCGTCGGCCTTGCCCCGCTCCACCACCTTGGTGTCGCCGGTGACGATGGCAACGCCCGCATCCCTTGCCGCCGCCGCCATCGAGCCGACGATCTGCGCGAGGTCGGAGAGCAAAAAGCCCTCCTCGATGATGAAGCTGGCGGAGAGATAGAGCGGTCGCGCCCCGGCCATCGCCACGTCGTTGATGGTGCCGTGGACGGCAAGCGAGCCGATGTCGCCGCCGGGAAAGAACAACGGCGAGACCACGTAGCCGTCCGTCGTCATCACCATCCGGCCTTCAGAGACGTCGAAGGCCGCCTGGTCATTGCCGGCGGAAAGCATCTCGTTGTCGAAGGCGGCAACGAAGAGATCGGCGACGAGCTGGGCCATCGCCCGCCCGCCGGCGCCATGGGAGAGATCGACCCGGCCGTTCCTGATGTCGAGCTTGCGCCGAAAGGGCTTTTCCGGCCGGTTCATGAGGCCCTCTTGACCCGCGAAGCGGCCCGGAACCTTCCATAGGTCCAGTGGGCGGCGCAGGCGCCTTCGGAAGAGACCATGCAGGAGCCCATCGGCGTTTCCGGCGTGCAGACCGTGCCGAAAAGCTTGCAGTCGGCCGGCTCCTTGACACCGCGCAGGATCGCTCCGCAGTCGCAGGCCGGATTGTCGTCCGCCGGAATGTACTCAAGGTCGAACCGCGCCTCGGCGTCGAAATCGGCGTATTTGGCTTTGAGCTTCAGCGCGCTGTAGGGCACCTCGCCCAGCCCGCGCCACTCGAAGGAGCGGCGCAGCTCGAAGACCTCGGCGACCTCGGCCTTGGCGACTTCATTGCCCTCGGGCGTCACGGCCCTTGTGTATTCGTTCTCCACCTCGTGCCGGCCCTCATTCACCTGATCGACCAGCATGGCGACGGCCTGCAGGACGTCGAGCGGCTCGAAGCCGGCGATCACCACGGGCTTTTCGAACTCCTCGGCAAAGAAGGCATAAGGCTCGGTGCCGATGACGGTGGAGACATGGGCCGGGCCGACGAAGCCGTCGATGCGGACCGTGCCGAGATCGCGCACGTCCGGGCTTTCCAGAATGTTCTGGATCGCCGACGGCGTCAGCACGTGGTTGCAGAAGACGGTGAAATTGGTAAGGCCCTTCTTCCCGGCCAGCTTGATGGCGATCGCCGTCGGCGGCGTGGTGGTCTCAAAGCCGATGGCGAAGAACACCACCTCGCGACCCGGCTCCGCTTCCGCGATCCGCAGCGCATCGAGGGTGGAATAGACCATGCGGATGTCGGCGCCCTCGGCCTTCGCCTTCATCAGACTGGTGCCGTTCGATCCCGGCACCCGCATCAGGTCGCCATAGGTGCAGAGCGTCACGCGGGGGTCGCGGGCAAGCCGGATGGCGGTGTCGATGCGCCCGACGGGCAGCACGCAGACGGGGCAGCCAGGCCCGTGGACCATGCGGACATTAGCCGGCAAAAGGTCCTCCACCCCGTAGCGCGAGATGGCGTGCGTATGCCCGCCACAGAACTCCATGAAGGCGTAGTCCCGGTCCGCCCGCACGGACTGCGCAATTCGAGAAGCCAGTTTCTTTGCCAGCGCACCATCACGGAATTCGTCGACAAATTTCATCCGACAAACGCCTTCATTGCGCAGCGTCCGAGGTCAGGCCAGCCTCAGCGAACAGCGCCAGGGTCTTTTCCGCCTCCGCCTTGTCGAGCCTGGAGAGCGCATAACCCACATGGAGGATGACGTAGTCGCCGACCGCCACGTCCGGCACCAGGGCGATGGAAATCTCCTTGCCAACGCCGTCGAGGCTGACGCGCGCCATGTCGTCGCCGAGCAGTTCGGTGACTTCCGCCGGAAGCGCCAGGCACATGAGACGATCCTTTCCCGCGATCCCCTATTCGGCGGCCTTCACTGCGCCGACAAGGCGCGCCGCGATCCAGTCGCAAAGCGCACCGAGCCCCTCGCCCGTGCGCGCCGAGACCTCCACGACCTCGATCCGCGGATTGACCTTGCGGGCATAGTCGACGGCCTTTGCGACGTCGAAATCGACGTGCGGCAGGAGGTCGGTCTTATTGATGACCATGAGGTCGGAGACCGCGAACATGTCCGGATATTTGATCGGCTTGTCCTCGCCTTCCGTGACGGAAAGGATCACCACCTTGTGCGCCTCGCCGAGGTCGAAGCCGGCCGGACAGACGAGGTTGCCGACATTCTCGATGAAGAGGACGCCGCCCGGCGTCAGCGGCATGTCGTCGAGGGCGTGGCCGACCATGTGCGCATCGAGATGGCAGCCCTTGCCGGTGTTGACCTGGACCGCGGCAACGCCGGTCTCGCGGATGCGGTCGGCGTCATGGGAGGTCTGCTGGTCGCCCTCGATGACGGCGATCGGCAGTTTTTCCTTCAGGTCTTCGATGGCGCACACCAGCAGCGTCGTCTTGCCGGCCCCGGGCGAGGAGACGAGATTGAGGACCAGCGTGCGCGTCCTTGCGAAGTAGCGCCGGTTGTCGGCCGCATAGGCATCGTTCTTCGCAAAAATGTCCTGCTCGATCCGGACGATCCGCTCCTGGGAGAGCCCGGTCACATGGACGCCCGCCGGCCCGGCGCCGAAATCGATGGTCCCGTCCGCACCGTGGGAATGGGCATGAGAATGCGCGTGGGAATGATCGTGCCCATCTTCGTGGTCGTGATGGTGGTGGTGCCCATGGTCGTGATCGTGATCGTGGTCATGCCCATGATGGTGATCATGGCCATGGTCGTGGGTGTGCTCGCCCTCCTTGCCGGGCTTTTCCGGGTTGCCGCATCCGCAGACCGTACACATCACGCCACCTCCAGTTCCTTGAGCTTCAGTTCCTCGCCGCTCGTCGGCTGCAATTGGTGCCCGCCACAATGGGGGCAGGGATCGTATCGCTCCGCGATCGGCACTTCCCTTGCGCAGTCGAGGCACCAGGCCTTCGCCGGAATGCGCAGGATGTCGAGCTCCGCCCCATCCGCCACCGTGCCGCCGGCGACCGCCGAAAAGCAGAATTCCATCGCCTCCGGCGAGACATGGGAGAGCGCGCCGATTTCCAGCCGCACCACGGCCACCCTGTCAAAGCCCTCCCGCCGCGCCGTCTCGGCGACGATCTCGATCAGGCTCTCGGTCAGCGACATCTCATGCATGTCACGGCTCATATGACGATCAGAGTATATAAGCAAATCGCCTTCCCGTTTAGAGCGGCTTTGCGAATTTTTTCCCGCAGGAGCACCGGGTAAAACCGCCGCATCCGCAATGTTGCGGAGGCTGGACGCCTTGGCGCCGACGCATTCCGGCGCTAGAAACACCCCATGGTTCGCTTGCTGTTCTCAGTCTTGATCTCATTTGCGCTCGTCTTCAGCGCTGCCGGCCATCTTGCCATGGCCAGCACGGCACGCGTTGCAGCGCCGGCAAGCCACGCGACCATGCACCACGCTCCCGATATCGGCACCAACGCCGTCTCCCACGACCGGCTGGCCGCCGGGACCGTCACGGCCGCCGATCCCTGGAACTGCTGCCAGCCGTCGCCCGGCGCGGGAACCCATGCCTGCGCGGTCGATACGGCGCTTTTTCTTGCCGCTCCGGCAATGCCGCCGCTTTTCGTCGGCGCTCCTTCCTATGTCCAGGCCGACGACCAGGCCTTCGGGCGCGCTCCGGCGATACCGCTGAAGCCGCCGCGCGCCGCCTGAGCGCGACACCGAAGACGATTCCAAACCCATTTCGATGAACTCTCGGGCCGGTCCGCCATGCGGCCGCCGAGATGCGCAAGGAGCCGGCAGGTCAAGCACCGCCGGGCGCTTGCGCCAGGGAACCAGAACCATGAATGCACATCTCACCCCCCGCCTTTCCGCAACGACCCGCCGCGGCCTCCTCGGCGCCGCCCTTGCCGGCGCCATGCTGGCCATGCCGGTGGCCTCGACGGCCGCCGAGATGCCGGACATGCATGTCTACAAGTCGCCGACCTGCGGCTGCTGCCATGTCTGGGTCGACATCATGAAGGAGGCCGGCTTCAACGTCACGGTGACCGACACCGACGACATCATGGCGCCGAAGGAGCAGGTCGGCGTGCCCGACGAGCTTTCCTCCTGCCACACGGCGATGGTCGACGGCTATGTCATCGAGGGCCACGTGCCGGTGCCGGCGATCCGCAAGCTGCTGACCGAGCGCCCGAAGGTGCGCGGCATCTCCGTGCCCGGCATGCCCTACGGCTCGCCGGGGATGGGCGAGGAGCCCGACGCCCGTTATGATGTCGTCACATTCGGCGGCGGTAGCGAGTCCAAGGTGTTCTATAGTGTCGGCAAATAGGAAAGGACGGCTGCGCTTCGGCGCGGCCGGAATGGTCCTGGTGGCCGTCGCCCTTGCGGCGGCGGCCATCGTCTCGGACGATCCGCCCTCCCTCGCCCATTCCGAGGCAAAGGGCGTCATCAAGGAGCGCATGGACCTGATGCAGGGCCTGAAGGACACCGTGAAGGCGGTGACCCCGATGTTCAAGGGCAAGGCCCCCTACGAGAAGGCGAAGGTGAAGGCGGCAGGCAAGCATATCCATGCCCATGCCGGCGCGGATATGACGGAGCTCTTTCCCAAGGACAGCCTGCAGCACCCGTCGGACGCGCTGCCGAAGATATGGGACGACTGGCCGGATTTCACCTCGCGCGCCAAGGACCTGAAGAGCCTCGGCAAGGACCTGGCAAGGACCGCCGGCAAGAGCGCACCCGAGGGCGTTACCCTGTCGCCGGAAGTGGCAAAGCTGCTGCCGGCGACGGCGACCTTCAAGAAGATCGTCAAGACCTGCACCTCCTGCCATGAAACCTACCGCAAACCGTGGTAGCAACGGCTGACGCACCGTTTCGACCGGCGGTCCCGCCGGTCTCCTCCAGCCACAGCCGGGTTCCATGACCTACGAGCACCTCAAGGCCGCCGTCTTCGACTGGGCGGGCACCATGGTCGACTTCGGATCGACCGCACCGATGGGCGCCTTCGTCGACGTGTTTTCGGAATTCGGCGTGCCGATCTCCATCGCCGACGCGCGAAAGCCCATGGGCCTGCCGAAGCTCGACCACATCAGGGCGCTCGGCGCCATGCCGCATGTATCTGATGCCTGGCGCGCGGCCCATGGCGGCGCGCCCTTCGACGAGGCGGCCGCCAATGAGGTCTACAGGCTCTACGTGCCGCGGGTCAGCGCCGTCGTGCCGGACTATGCCGACCTTATTCCCGGCGCGGCAGAGACGGTCGCGGCCCTCCGCGCGGGCGGCCTCAAGATCGGCTCGACCACGGGCTACACCCGCTCGGTCATGGAAGGCGTGCTGCCGCGCGCGGCTTCCCAGGGCTATGCCCCCGACAACCTCGTCTGCGCCGACGACGTGCCGGAAGGCCGGCCGACGCCGCTGATGATGTATCGCTGCTTCCTCGACCTCTGCGTCTGGCCGGCCTCGGCGGTCGTCAAGGTCGACGACACCGCGCCCGGCATTGCCGAGGGCCGCGCCGCCGGCTCCTGGACCGTCGGCGTCGCCCTGTCCGGCAACGAGGCCGGGCTGTCGCTGGAGGAATATGGCGCCCTCGGCGATGCGGACCGCCGGGCCTTGCGGGAAAAGGCCGGCAGCGTCCTTGCCGATGCCGACTACGTCATCGACACCGTCGCCGACCTCTTGCCGGTGATGGACGAGATCGACCGGCGCCTCGCCGCCGGTGAGCGGCCGCGAACGGACTGAACCTCAATCGACGTCCGCAATCGCCGGCGTCGACAGCAGTGCCGATCCCACCATGTCCGCCACCCGGTCCGGATAGCTGACGACCGTCGCGGTCATTCTCCGGGCTCGGCCTCGATTTCGCGCCATTCCCGCCCGTCCCGGTGGATCAGCGCCAGCGCGGCTTCGGGTCCGGAGCCGAGCGCGTCATAGGGGTGCGGGCGCTCGCCGCTTTCCTGCCAGGCGGCGATCACCGGATCGACCCAGGCCCAGGCCGCCTCCGCCTCGTCACCGCGCATGAACAGGGTCTGGTCGCCGCGGATGACGTCCATGATCAACCGTTCATAGGCATTGCCGAGGGCGTCCGTCCGCCCGCCCAGCGTCTCCGCGAAGCTCATGTCGAGGGGCACGCGCAGGAACCGCATGCCACCGGAGCCCGGCTCCTTGATGGTCATCATCAGGGTGATGCCCTCGCCCGGCTGCAGCCTCAGGATCAGCGCATTGCCCCCGGCCGGCCGCGACTGCTCGAAGATGTTGTGCGGCGGCTCCTTGAACTGGATCATGATCTCCGAGACATGGGCCCTGAGCCGCTTGCCGGTGCGCAGGTAGAACGGCACGCCGGACCAGCGCCAGTTGGAGATCGCCGCCTTCAGGGCGACCGCGCTTTCCGTCATGCTTTGCGGGTTTTCCGCTTCCTCGCGATAGCTCGCCCCGCCGTTTCCGGCCCGGTACTGGCCGCGCACCGTGTTGCGGATATCGAGCGGATCAAGCGCCTTGATCACCTTCAGCTTTTCGTCGCGCACCGAATCCGCGTCGAACCGGGCCGGCGGCTCCATGGCGATCAGGCACATCACCTGCATCATATGATTCTGCACCATGTCGCGCATGGCGCCCGCATGGTCGTAATAGCCGCCGCGCCCGGCAATGCCGAGGGTCTCGGCGACCGTGATCTGCACATGGTCGATGTGCTGGGAATTCCACAGAGGCTCGAAGAGGGCGTTGGCAAAGCGCAGCGCCATCAGGTTCTGCACCGTCTCCTTCCCGAGATAGTGGTCGATCCGGTAGATCTGGCACTCGTCGAAGCAGCTCTTGAGCCGGGCGTTCAGATCCTTTGCCGATTGCAGGTCGTGCCCGAAGGGCTTTTCCAGGACGATGCGGCTGCCTTCCGTGGCGATCCCCGACTTGCCCAGGCGCACGGAGATTTCGGCGAACAGCGACGGGGCGACGGAGAGATAGAAGGCGCGGACCGGATTGGCCCCCTCGTTGACGAGGTCCTTCAGCTCCTGCCAGCCGTCCTCGCCCCGCACGTCGAGCTTCACATAGTGGAAGCAGTCGAGGAAATCCTTGACGCACCGGTCGTCGCACCGGCCCTTCGGCAGATGCTTGTCGAGCGCTTCGGCCATCTCGGAGTGAAATTGCTCCTTCGACTTCTCGCCGCGGGCGACGCCGATGATCCGCGTTTCCCTGGGGATCTGGCCGATGGAAAAGCGGTGGCAAAGGGCCGGCAGGATCTTGCGGTGGGCAAGGTCGCCGGTGATGCCGAAAACGACGAGGTCAAACGCCTCGACGGGAGTGATGTTCAAAGACATGGGGCGTGGGGTCCTTGGGAAGACGGCAAGAAACGCCCGCCTGGGGGCAGGCGTCAGACCAAGAACCTGTGGTGCCGGGACCCGAACGTCAATGGCGGAACGGAAACGGGACCGCCGAAGGCCCCGTTCCGGGAGCCGCGTCAGACCGTTTTCGCGATCGCCTCCGCCGCCACCGCAAAGTCGCGCACGCCCATCTCAAGGCCCGGCACCGACGCCGCATCGCCGAGGAGGAAGGCATCGGGCTCAACGGTCGAGCGCCGCGTCGCGGCCGCGACCGGGCACCAGCCGTCGGCTTCCGCAAGGCCCGAGACCTGGGCGATCCGGCCGGCCGCCTGGGCCGGGATGAAGTTGATGACGTCGCCCCGGACGGCACCGTTTTCGCCGATCAGCCGGCGGCTCTTCCGATCAATAGCAACGACGCGCCCGAAGGCGGCGGTGCCCAGATGCTCGAATCGGTCGCCGAATCGCGCCTGCAAGGCCGAAACCCGCCCGCGCCGCACCGCCGAAGCCTCGGATTCGTCGACCATCACCACCCGCGCCTTCGGCTTCGCCGTAGCGAGGTAGGTCGCGATCTCGTCCGCCCGCTGGTATGGCCCTTCCGGAAAGCGCATGCGGCCGGCCGGTACGCGGATGACCACCGTGCCGCCGTCCGCCATTGCCCGCACTTTCGCGGCGAGTTCCGCCGCGCCCTGGCGGTCGGTCCAGCCATGGGGGAAGGCGATGCTCGCGGCCCGGTCGTAGCCGTCGATGCCTTCCTCGCGCATGGAAATGCCCGGCGCGAGCACGACCCGGTCGAAGGAGAACGCCCGCCCGCTCAACGCCTCGGCGCGCTTTGCGCCCCAGTCGATGCCGCGGATGTCGTCGATCGCAAGCTCGATGCCGTTGGCGGCAAGGCTTGCGAAATCCCCGCCCTGGCGCGGTGCGGAGACGAAGGAGCGATAGGCGCCCGGCGCCAGCCGCTTCGGATCGCGCTCGATCATGACGACCGAGGCGGCAGGGTCCGCCGCCCTGATCGCGGTGGCCGCGGCAACGCCGCCCGGTCCGCCGCCGATGACGAGGATACGGGCTCCGCTCCCGAACCGGGAGACGAAGGGAGCCGCCGCAAGGGCGCCGGCCGCCGCCGCGCCCGTGAATAGAAATTGCCGCCTGGAAAATCTGACCATCGCGCTACACCGTTCTGCCAAGAACCTCTAGATCCGCCCGTGATGCCGCCCGCTCCGGCGCCGCTCCCTTCAGCAATGCCGCCATCCAGTTGGTCTGGGTCTTTTCGCGGCGTTTCTTCATCATCGCCCCGGCGATCCTGTCCCGCGCCTCGGCAAAGGGCACCTGGCCCGCCGGGTGGACGATCTCGCAATAGACGATGTGGAACCCGGCCTCGGTCTCGACCACGTCGCCGACGGCGCCTTCGGCAAGCGCGAACAGCACCCGGTCGATCTCCGGATAGAGCTTTCCGGCAGGCACCCGGCCGAGCCGACCGCCTTCCAGCGCACTCGGGCATTCCGAGTGGCGAAGGGCAAGGTCGGCAAAGCGCGCGCCGAGGTCTTCCGGCGCGGCGCCGGCAAGGTCGGCCTTCAGCCCGTCGATCCGCACTCTCGCGGCGGCGCGCCGGTTTTCCGGGATGTCGTCGTTGATGGTGACGAGGATGTGCCGGACCGTACGGGTCTCCGGCGCCTGGAACTTCATTGGATGGGCATCGTACCAGCCGCGCACCTCGGCCTCGTCCGCTTCTGGCGCCATAGAGGCGACCTTTTCAAGGACCGCGTCGACCATCAGCTCGCGCTCAAGGGCCGAGCGCAGGCTCTCCGGCGTCAGGCCGTTCGCCTTGAGATCGGCGGCAAAGGCATCGAGGCTTTCGTAGCGACCGGAAACCTCCTCGAAGGTCTGGGTCAGCGAGCGTTCCGGGATGACGACGCCGGCCGCCTCGGCGCTTTCCAGCACCAGGGCCTCCACGCGCAGGGCGTGGCGCGCATCGGCATCGGCCCGGCGCTGTTCGGCCCCGTCGAGCTGATCGTAGCGCTTGCCGTAGCGGGCGAGCGCGGCGCGCATCAGATGGTGTGCCAGAACGCCCGTCATTGCGCCCCCTCTTCGATCGTCTCGTCCTGCGCAGTAGTATCGCCGGGCGCAGCCGCCAGCGCCGTCTCCGGCACCTGCAGCGTGCGCCCGCGGAACCGCACGTGGTAGGCAACGCCCCCCGGCGCATCGCGCACCACCTTCAGGATCTCGCCCGGATCGCCCTTCGCGGCGACCACATCTCCGTTGATACCGAGAATGATGGAAGCGACGACCTTGTCGCCGAACTCGAAAAGGCTCGGCACCCACGGCTCCTCGCCGCCGATCAGTTCCCGGTCGCGGCAGCCGACCAGCTTGTCGCTGTCGGTGAAATGGACGGTGTAGATGACCTGGTCCTGCAGGAAGGTGCCGATATCGCGCACGACCCCGGTCGAGCCGCGACGCACCAGGAGCGCGCCGGTCGCCTCGCCCGGAAAGGTGCCGTCATTGCGCAGATTGCGCACGACCCGGACTTCGTCGCCATAATCGAAACGGGGCGGCTCCATGGACAAAACCTACTTCAAGAGGGTGTCGAGCGGCACGAAGGCCGGCTTCGAATTCTGGTCGTTGAAGACCTTGAAGACCTTTTCGGTCCGGGCGTCAGACGCAACGAAGTCCTGATAGGCCGTCGTCAGGTGGCGGCTGTAATAGCCCATCCAGCCCTCGTCGCCCGTCGGTCCGTCTTTGTCGGCTTCCAGATAGTCGTGGAACCGCTGCAGGATGTGCAGCCGGTTGACGAAGACCACCTGCGAATCGTAGGCGATGCCGAAGAAATCGAGGAAATCTTCCGCGCTGGAGAGATCTTCGAGTTCGGCTTCCAGTTCGTCGTTTCTCAACGGTCCGTCCTCTCTCGGTCGGGGGTGTCGATGGTCTCGCGGGCAAGCTCGAGCAGGCCGGCGCCGCCGATACGGTTGGCGACGTCGAGACGGCAAAGCGTTTCCAAGGGCGCAATGGCCTCTTCCATGCGGCCAAGCCGCATCAGGAGATAGCCTGCGCCCTTCAGCGCCCAGAGATAGAAGCGCAGGAGCGCCATATTGGCGGTGCCGGCCCGGTCGATGTCGGCGGCTGAAAGCGCCTGCCAGTCGCCGGGAATGTTGAGGCGCCGCCCGGCTGCCTGCATGGCGAGGTCGGCGATCTCAAGGGTCGCGGAAAAATCGTGGCGGAAATAATAGAAGCGGTAGATGGCGACGATGACGGTGAGGTCGTCGGGTGCCTTGGCCAGCGCCTCTTTGAGGAGCGCTTCGGCCACGTCGGGCTCCACACCCGAGCGCGCCTCTTCCAGAAGCGCGGCGATCTCCGGCGCGACGGGCTCGTCGAAATAAAGCTCGCCCCCCGACATGTCGAGGAGGTCGACGGTCGGCGCGTCTGTGATGACGGCGGACTCAGCCATGGGATGCCTCCCGCACCGGAGGTTCGCAGACATCGTGCGCTGTGCAGTCGTCGCACGTATCGTCCCCGGCCTTCTTGCCGAGCTGGCCTTCCAGCTCGTCGATCCGCTTGACGAGGCAGGAGATGGCTTCTGCCACCGGGTCGGGGATGAGGTGGTGGTTGAGGTCGATGCCGTGCGGATTGAAATAGGCGACCTTCTTGGATTTCCTGACGACGCGGCCGGGAACGCCGACGACGGTCGCGCCCGATGGCACGTTTTCAACGACCACCGAATTCGCCCCGACCTTGGAATTGCAGCCGATGCGGATGGCGCCGAGCACCTTGGCGCCGGCCCCGACGACGACGTTGTCTTCCAGCGTCGGATGGCGTTTGCCCTTGTTCCAAGTCGTCCCGCCGAGCGTCACGCCATGATAGAGCGTGACGCCGTCGCCGATTTCCGCCGTCTCGCCGATGACGACGCCGGCGCCGTGGTCGATGAAGAATTTCTTGCCGATGGTCGCGCCCGGATGGATGTCCACATTGGTCAGCAGTCGGCCGACCCAGGAGAGGAAGCGGGCGAGGAACCGGTGGCCCCGCTTCCACAGGCGATGGGCGATGCGGTGCCAGATGAGCGCATGGACGCCCGGATAGGTGGCCATGATCTCAAGCGTGGAGCGCGCGGCCGGGTCGCGTTCGAAAACGCAAGAAATGTCCTCCCGGATGTCGCGCCACAGGCCCATGCCGTTATCCGATCTCCACGGTGATGTCGCGGCTTGCATCGCGGTGCATGTCGAGAAGGTCGAGCGGCGTCGGCGAGCGCTTGCGGGTTTCCGCAAAGGTGCGGATGCGGGCGAGCACCGTCTCCGCCTCGTCCCTTGTCAGCGGCACGCCGAGCCCGTCGAAGGCGTGCTGCACCGCACGGGTGCCGGAATGCTTGCCGAGCACGACCTCGTGGCAGCGGCCGATCTCGGCCGGATCGAGGCCCTGGTAGTTGAGCGGGTTCTTCAGGAGCCCGTCCACATGGATGCCGGCCTCGTGGGTGTAGACGGCCGTGCCGATGATCGACTTCTGCAGCGGCACCGGGCGGCCGGAGGCTTGCGCAACGAGATCGGAGAGCGCGGAGAACTCGGCGAGCGCGACGCCCGTGTCGCGCTGATAGAGATGCTTCATCCCCATGACGAACTCTTCCAGCGGCGCGTTGCCGGCGCGCTCGCCGAGCCCGTTGACCGTGGTGTTGACGTGGGTCGCGCCGTGCTGGGCGGCGGCCAGCGAGTTCGCCGTCGCCAGCCCGAAATCGTCATGGGCGTGCATTTCCAGCTCCAGGTCCGTGGCGGCCCTGAGGCGCTGGAAGATCGCAGCGGTGGCAAACGGCTCCAGAATGCCGACGGTATCGGCGAAGCGGAACCGGCGCGCGCCGGCCTTGGCGGCCGCGTCCAGCACCTGCAGCAGGAACTCGATGTCCGCGCGGGACGAGTCCTCGCCGCCGATGCAGACCTCGAAACCGGCATCGAGCGCCTTCGGCACCATGTCGGCGATGCGCTTCAGCACCTCGTCGCGGTCGCGGCCGAGCTTGTGGCGGATCTGCTGGTCGGAGACCGGGATCGACAGGTCGATGATGGAAACGCCGAGGCCCTCGGCAGCCGCCAGATCGGCCGGAGCCATCCGGCACCAAACGAGGAGGTCGGCGGCAAGGCCGAGATCGGCGATCGCCCGGATGGTCTCGCGCTCGGCCGGGCCCATCGCCGGGATGCCGACTTCCAGCTCCGGCACCCCAAGCCGGTCGAGCCTTGTGGCGATTTCCAGCTTTTCTTCGGTGGTGAAGGCAACGCCCGCGGTCTGTTCGCCATCCCGCAGTGTGGTGTCGTCGATGATCACGGGCGTGTGGGCCATCGCCATTTCCTCTACGAATAGGCCGGCGCGAAGGCGGCTTGCGGGTCTTCCACCGGACCGTCCGCGCCCCAATAGGGCGAGAGCTTCCGAAGCTGGGCGACGATCGGCGGGATCGCCTCAACGACCCGGTCGATCTCGGCCTCGGTGTTGTGGCGCGACAGCGAGAAGCGGATCGAGCCATGGGCGGCCGTATAGGGGATGTCCATCGCCCGCATCACATGGGACGGCTCCAGCGAGCCGGAGGTGCAGGCCGAGCCCGACGACGCCGCGATGCCGAGCTTGTTCATCAGCATCAGGATCGCCTCGCCCTCGATGAACTCGAACGCGATGTTGCAGGTGTTCGGCAGCCGGTGGTCCGGATCGCCGGTCACGAAGCAATGCGGCACCGCGGAAAGAATCCCCTCCTCCAGCCGGTCGCGCAGGTCGCGGACCCGCGTCTGCTCCTCGTCCATGTGCTGGAGCGCCAATTCCGCGGCCTTGCCGAGACCGACGATGAAGGCGGAGTTCTCCGTGCCAGCGCGCCGGCCGCGCTCCTGGTGGCCGCCGCGCAGCATCGGCCGGAACCGGACGCCGCGGCGCAGGTAAAGAACGCCGATGCCCTTCGGGGCGTGCAGCTTGTGGCCGGAGAGCGACAGCATGCTGATCGCGGTCTTTTTGAGATCGATCGGCACCTTGCCGACGGCCTGCACCGCATCGGTGTGAAACATGACCCCGGCGTCGTAGGCCATCTCGGCCATCTTCTTTACCGGGAACAGGGTCCCCGTCTCGTTGTTCGCCCACATGACGGAGACGACAGCGACCTTATCGGACAAAAGCGCCTGGTATTCGCGAAGGTCCAGCCGGCCCTTCATGTCCACCTTCAAATAGTGGACGATGTAGCCGTCCTTTTCCAGGTGCTCGCAGAGCGCCAGCACCGCCGGATGCTCCACATTCGTGGTGATGATCTCGCGCCGGTTCGGCTGCGCCCGCAGCGCGGACAGGATCGCCGTGGAGTCCGATTCCGTGCCGCAGGACGTGAAGATGATCTCGCTGTCATGGGCAGCGCCGATCAGCTCCTGGATCTGCCCCCGCGCCGTCTTCAGGGCCTGGCCGACCCGATTGCCGAACTGGTGCATGGACGACGGATTGCCGAACTGCTCGGTGAAATAGGGCAGCATCGCCGTCACCACCTCGTCGTCGACACGGGTGGTCGCGTTGTTGTCGAGATAGATACCGTCCATCGTCGTCCCCATCGGTCTATGCGCGGTCATGACTGAACCAGTTCGCCGAGCGGCACCATCGCCGGCTTCTTCGCCGGACCCTTGGCAAGCTGGCTCGCCGGAATGACGCGGACGAACTCGCCGAGTTCTTCGACCAGCTTTTCCTGGATGCCGTTGAGGGTGACCGAGGCGAGCTGGCAGTTGATGCAGGCGCCCTTCATGTTGACGTAGACCTTGTCCTCCATGACCTCGACCAGTTCCACGTCGCCGGCATCGGCCTGCAGCATGGGGCGCATGCTCTCGATCACCTCGTCGATCTTCTTGATGCGCTGGACGCCGGTCATGCCGGCCACCAGCGCTGCCGGGGTCGCTTCCACGACGGGCTTGGGCGCCGCCTCCGGATCGAAGGTCGCGCCGGCCTCGGCCAGCACCTTGGCGAGGATCTCCTCGATGCCCTCATGGCAGGACGCGCAGCCGCCGCCGGCCTTGGTGTAGTGGGCGACCTCCTCGACCGTCGTCAGCCCGTTGGCCCGCACGGTCTCCTCGATGAGGACGGCATCGACGGCAAAGCACTTGCAGATCAGCGCACCTTCCTCGTGGTCGTCCTTCCACTCTTCGCCCTTGTAGTCGGCGACCGCCGCCTGCAGCGCTTCCCGGCCCATCACCGAGCAGTGCATCTTTTCCGGCGGCAGGCCGTCGAGATAGTCGGCGATGTCCTGGTTGGAGACCTTGAGGGCCTCCTCCAGCGTCATGCCCTTGATGATTTCCGTCAGCGCGGAAGAAGACGCGATCGCCGAGCCGCAGCCGAAGGTCTGGAAGCCGGCATCCTCGATCACCTCGGTGTCGGGATTGACCTTCAGCGTCAGCCTCAGCGCATCGCCGCAGGACAGCGAGCCGACATCGCCGGTGGCGTTGGCGCCGTCCACCGCGCCGGCATTGCGCGGATTGTAGAAGTGTTCCTTGACGGTCTCGGAATAGTCCCACATGGCGTCGTCTCTCTGCTGCTGAAGGAGGGGAGGCTCTAGGCGGCGAAGCTCTTGCCGCAGGCGCATTTGTGGGCGGCGTTGGGGTTGTCGAAGGTGAAGCCGGAGCCTTCCAGGCTTTCGACGAAATCGATGGTGGTGCCGATGAGCATCTCCGCGCTCGTCGGCTCGACATAGACCGTGGTGCCGTTGCAATCGACGACGTGGTCGCCCTCCGAAGGCTTTTCGACCAGCGCCATGCCGTATTGCAGGCCCGAGCAGCCGCCGGAATTGACCGCGATCTTCAGGCCGGTCAGCGGTTGGTCGGCAGACGCGATCAGCCGGTCGATGGTCTCGCGGGCCTTGTCGGTCAGGGTCAGCATGGGCTCGGTCCTCATCCCGTGGAGTGGTGTCGGGAGAAGATGAGCAAGAGCCGTGCCAGCCGTTTAAGGCTTTCTTAAAGCGTTGATTCTGAAGGAATCCGCGGCGAATGGAGGATCAGGAACCTCTGTCGGCTTTGCGACAATTCAGAGATCCGGCATGTGTCGCTGCTGCGACATCTTTGCATGTTTGCGGCGGGCATTGACCGGACGCATGTCGGCAATCGCACAGCCTTGCCCACCATATCCTGCGAGCGTGCGGCAACGAAGGTCGCCAATGCCCTCGGGGCTCATTCCTTCGCCAGCGCCGCGCTCTTGATGAGGGCGTGGACGAGGTCGCCGACTTCGAGCCCGAGCGTGTCCCAGGATTTCCGCGTGATGCGGGCAAGGAGCGGCGCACCGCGCCCGCCGGGGCCGATCTTCAGGAACACGGTCATCTGGAACTCGCCCATCGGCTGGACGTCAGTGATGCGCGCGACCGGGCCGTTGAGGATGCTGGAGCCGCCGCTCGCCCGCGAGCGGGTGAGGCCGACGTCGGAGGCGGCAATCCGCAGCCGGCGCACCGAACCGACCGGGCCGAGATTGCCCGGAATGAGGAACTCCGCGCCGGAGACGAGGAGGGTGGAAAGCCCGTAGGCCTCATCGATGTCGGTGACCTTGCCGGCAAGGACGGCCGTTGCCTCCGGCATGCGCGCAAGCGGCAGGCTCGGGTCGGCGAGGAGATCGCCGATCGGCCCGTTCGCCCGCACCGTGCCCCTGTCCATCAGCACCATGCGGTCGGCGAGCCGTTCGGCTTCCAGCAGGTCGTGGGTGACGAACAGGACCGGAATCGCCAGTTCCTCGTGCAGCCTTTCGAGATAAGGCAGGATCTCGTTCTTCGCAAAGCGATCGAGGGCGGCCAGCGGCTCGTCCATCAGGAGGATTTCCGGCGTCGCTAGGATCGCCCGGCCGATCGCCACCCGCTGGCGCTCGCCCCCGGACAGCCTGAGCGGCGAGCGGCCGAGGAGCTCGGTGAGGCCGAGGAGCCGCACCACCTCGTCGAGATCGAGGCCGGCGCGGGTCGCCCGCGTGCGCCGCTTGCCGAAGAGAAGGTTCTCGCGCACCGACAGATGGGCGAAAAGGCTCGCCTCCTGGAAGACATAGCCGATCGGCCGCTTGTGGGTCGGAACGAAGGTTTTGTCGCCCTGCCAGACGGCCCCGTTGACAACGAGGCGCCCCTCTTCCATCCGCTCCAGCCCGGCGATGCAGCGAAGGATCGTCGTCTTGCCGCAGCCGGACGGGCCGAACAGCGCCGTCATGCCGCGCGCGGGAAAGGAAAAGGAAACGTCGAGGTCGAACGCGCCCCGGCGGCCCCGGAAGCGCGCTTCGATCTCCGGCGGCGTATCGGTATCGGAAAGAGTCATGTCAGCCGGTTCCGCAGCCGGCGTTCGGTCACCATCATGACGAGGATGACGAAGAAGGAAAAGACCAGCATGCCGGCCGACAGCACATGCGCCTTGCCCCATTCCAGCGTCTCCACATAGTCGTAGATGGCGATGGAGAGCACCTTGGTCTCGCCGGGGATGTTGCCGCCGATCATCAGGACGACGCCGAATTCACCGACCGTATGGGCAAAGCCGAGGACTGCGCCCGTCAGCAGCCCCGGCCGGGCGAGCGGCAGGGCGACGGTGAAGAACGTATCGAGCGGCGAGGCCCTCAGCGTTGCCGCCACTTCCAGCGGCCGGTCGCCGAACGCCTCAAACGCGTTGCGCACCGGCTGGACGACGAAGGGCAGCGAGTAGATCACCGAGGCAACGACGAGGCCGGAGAAGGTGAAGGGCAGCGTATGGCCGAAGATCGCCGCCGCGCCCTGGCCCAGCGGGCTCGACGGAGCGAGCGCGATGAGGAGGTAAAAGCCCAGCACGGTCGGAGGCAGCACCAGCGGCAGCGAGACCACCGCGCCGACTGCCTCCTTCCACCAGGCCCTGGAGCGGGCGAGCCACCAGGCGATCGGCGTGCCGACGACGAGCAGCACCGCCGTGGTGATCGTCGCCAGCTTTACCGTCAGGATGACCGCTTCCCACATGGGCGCCCGCTCCTTCGTTCCGAATCCGTCGCCGTTTATTCCACGCCGTAGCCATACCCTTCAATGATGGCGGCCGCGGACGGTCCCTTCAGGAAGGATAGGAAGGCCGCGGCCGCCTCCCCCTCGGCGCCGGTCTTGAGCAGAACGGCGTCCTGGCGGATAGGCTTGTAGAGGTCGGTCGGCACCGGCCAGCGCGAGCCGTCCTCGTTGCCCGCGATCTGCGAGAGCGCGACGAAGCCGAGCTGGGCGTTGCCGGTGGCGACGAACTGGAAGGTCTGGGCGATGTTGTCGCCGAAGACGAGCTTGGACTCGACCTTGTCGTAGAAGCCGAGCGCCTTCAGCGCTTCCACCGCCGCGGTGCCATAGGGCGCGGTCTTCGGATTGGCGACGGCAAGCCGGGTGAAGCCGTCGCCCTCAAGCACCTTGCCCGCGTCGTCGACGAGGTCCGGATCGGTGCTGTAGAGCACGATCTTGCCGACGGCATAGGTGAAGCGGCTGCCGTCGACGGCAAGGCCTTCCTTCTCGGCCTTTTCCGGCCGCGCTTGGTCGGCGGCAAGGAACACCTCGAACGGAGCGCCGTTGGCGATCTGGGTGTAGAGCTTGCCGGTCGAGCCGAAGGAGAGCACGGCGTCATGGCCGGTCTCGGCCTTGAAGGCCTCGCCGATGTCCTTGGCCGCGGCGGTGAAGTTCGCGGCGACGGCGACCTTGACCTCGCCGGCAAGCGCCGGGGCGGCAATGCCTGAAATCAGGGCGGCAAGAAGGGTGGCCCGGCCGAAGCGGGCGGTCGTTTTCAAAAACATGAGGAACTCCTCTGGTTGGATGGGGGCGAGAGACTGCTCGCCGGGTCGTCGGGAGGACGGATCAGTCGACGCCGAGAATGATGTGGGAGGCCTTGATGAGGGCGCAGGCGCGCTCGCCCGGCTGGAATTCCAGGTCCTCCGCGCTTGCCTTGGTGACGATGGCGACAAGCGTCTTGCCGGCGCCGATGTCGAGGACGACCTCGGTGTTGACGGCGCCGGGGCTGACGGAAGCGACGGTGCCGCAGATGCGGTTGCGGGCCGAGGTCCTGGCGGTCTCGTCCGCGCGCATCAGGATCGGCGTCGACGCCTTGATCAGCGCGAACACCTCGCGACCCGGATGGATGCCGAGCGAGATGGCGCTCTGGTTGGTGATGATCGCCGTCAGCGTCGTCTCCCCGGAGATGTCGAGCGAGATCTCCGAATTGACGGCGCCGGCCTGCACATGGCTGACGATGCCGTAATAGGTGTTCCGGGCGCTGGTCTTCATGGCAAAACTCCACAAAAGGGGACTGAGGCCGCCGTCGGCCGTTCCGGAGAGCGCGGCATCGAGGTCGGCAAGCACGGTATTGAGCCGTTCGGTCAGGAGCTTGTGGGCGGCGATCGCGCGCCGCCCCTCGCGGGTGACCTCGGCGCCGCCGCCGTGCCGGCCGCCCGGACGGGCGACGACGAGCGGCTTGGAGAAGAGGTTGTTGAGGGCGTTGACGGCATCCCAGGCGCCCTTGTAGCTGAGCCCCTGGTCGCGGGCGGCGGCCGAGATCGAGCCCAGCCGGTCGATGGCGTCGAGCAGCCGGAACCGGTCTTCGCCGGCGCGGTGCCCCTCGGCATCGAGGAAGGAAAGGACGGGTGTGAGAACGTTGGTGTCGGTGGTCATGGCGTTATTTACTTCCACTACATAGCGGATGGCATGTCAACCACTGAGCCGGAATGCAGCCTTTGTGCCAATTGGGAAAAATACCGGAAATCCGGTATTTTTTTAAGATTCAGACTGTCGGAAAGATGACGGGAAGGACCGGCGTGTCGTGGTCGCGGCGGAAATTCTTGTCGCAAAGCCGACACGCGCGCCGGGGCGCGGAGGTTCAGAAACCGACCGCCTGGCCGTCCTTGCGATAGTCGCTGCCGGCGACGTAGCCCGCTTCCAGGCGGTGGATGAGCTGGGCGCCGCCGAAGCCGAAATCCTCTTCCGGCGCGCGCAGGCTGATGTCGTGGCCCATCGCTGCCAGCGCTTCGACCACGGCCGGCGGAAAGCCCTGCTCGATCGCCACGCGCCGGCCGGATTCGAAGCGCCAGCGCGGCGCGTCGGCCGCGGTCTGCGGGTTCTGGCCCCAGACCTCAGTCCGCAGCACCATCTGCAAATGGCCCTGCGCCTGCATCGGCCCGCCCATGACGCCGAAGGTCATGGCCGGCTTGCCGGCCCGCGTCACGAATCCGGGAATGATGGTGTGGAAGGGCCGCCGGCCACCGGCGACCTCGTTGACATGACCGGGCGCAAGGGTAAAGCCCCAGCCGCGATTCTGTAGCGAGATGCCGGTGTCCGGGACGACGACGCCGGAGCCGAAGCCGGCAAAGTTCGACTGGATCAGCGAGACCATCATCCCGGCCGCATCGGCCGCGGCGACATAGACGGTGCCGCCGGCGCGTGGTGCGCCGGCCTCGGCGATGCGGGCATGGTCGGGGTCAATCAACGCCGCTCGCTCGCGAAGATAGGCCGGATCGAGCAGTTCCTCCGCAGAAAGCCGCATGGCGGCGGGATCGCTGACATGGCGTTCGGCATCGGCGAGCGCCAGTTTCATCGCCTCGATCTGCAGATGCAGCGCTTCGGCGCCATCGGGATCCATGGCGGCAAGGTCGACGGCCCGCCCGCCGGCCCCGCCACGCAGCGCCTCCAGGATGCCGAGCGCGATCAGGGCCGCGATGCCCTGTCCGTTCGGCGGGATCTCGTGCAGCGCCACATCGCCGAAGGACTGGGAGAGCGTTCCGCACCAGTCGCAGCTATGGGCGGCGAGATCCTCCTCGTCGAGGGCGGCACCGTTCTGCCGGGCGAAATCGGCAATGCGCGTTGCCAACTCGCCGCGATAGAAGGCCTCGCCCCTCGTCTCGGCGATCAGCCGCAGGGATCGGGCGAGCGCCCGCGAGCGGTAGCCTTCGCCCGGTGCCGGCGCCTTGCCGCCCGGCAGGAAATGGGCGGCAAAGCCCGGCTCGCCGGCAAGCATTTCGCCGTCGCGGCCCCAGCGCGTCCCGATCGCCGGGCTGACCGGAAAGCCGTCCTCGGCATAGGCGATGGCGGGGGCGAAGAGATCGGCGAAGGGAAGCGCGCCGAACCGTTCCGAGAGGGCCTGCCAGCCGGAGACGGCGCCGGGCACGGTGACGCTCTCCCACCCCCGCTTCGGGATCGCGCCAAGAGCGGCGAAGCGCTCCGGCGACCATTTGCGCGGCGCCCGGCCGGAGGCGTTGAGGCCGTGCAGCTCCTCGCCGTCCCAGACGATGGCGAAGGCATCCGAGCCGAGGCCGTTGCCGGTCGGTTCCACGACGACGAGCGTGATGGCGGCGGCGAGCGCGGCATCGACGGCATTGCCGCCGGCCAGCAGCATCCGCAGCCCGGCCTGGGCCGCCAGCGGCTGCGACGTGGCGACGACGTTGCCGGCCATCACCGGCGTGCGCCGGGCAGGATAGCCGGCGTGGTAGTCGAACCCTTGCATGGTGCGGTTCCGGTCCGGATCAGTAGATCAGCGCGCCGTCGGCGTCCGGGTCGAGCGGCCAGAGCGGCCGGGCGACGCGCCGATAGGGCACCCTCGTGTAGTCGTTGCGGATCAGAAGACCGTCGGAGTGGACGTGGATGACGCCCTTCAGCAGCGGCCCGTAGCCGGCCATGAAATGGTTGGAGGACTTCAGCACCAGGATCTTGCGGGCGCGCGGATCGATGCCGAGCGAGGTGAACATCTCCGTGCCGAGCGCCTGGGTGCGGGCCGAGGTCAGCACCACGTCGATGCCGCCGATGCGGACCGCGGCGGCCATGCCAAGCAGCGTGGTGGCATTGCCAAAGCTCTGCCAGGCCTCCGGCGCCAGCGCCGTCACTTTCGCGCGCACGTCGAGCGGCTGGTTGGAGGTCCGCCCGGCCTTGCCGCCGATCCGGATATCCAGCTCCGCGCCGAGCCCGGCGGCAAAGCAGGTCCGCACCGCCATCGGATCCCATAGCGGGCCGAGGGCGGCGCTCTCCACGTCGCGCTCGATCAACCGGCGCAGAATCGAGGTGTTGTCGGCCGCAGCGCCGCCGCCGGCATTGTCGGACGCATCGGTAACGGCCACCGGTCCCTCGGGCGCGTCGAGCGCGGCATCGATACCCTCGTCGATGGAAAGAAACGTCGGCGTCGTCACGCCGCGCAGCTTCATGAACGCGCGGCCGACCTTTTCGGCCATCGCGTCGCCGAGCGCCTTGTCGCCGTCGCTCATCACCAGAACGCCGGCGCCCATTTCGGGGACATCGGCGTAAGGGTAGCTGTGGCTGACCGAGATCGACAGGATCCCCGGCGTCTTTTCCTCCTCGCGCACCCAGTCGATGAATTCGCGCATCAACGGATGGGTGGTCGGAAAGCTGCCGACCTGGTGGCAGGTGAAGACCGACTTCACCGGCGCGACCCGGCCCTTCAGGGTATCGAGCACGATATCGAAAAGGTTCTCCGCCTCGTCGTCGCAGTCCGTGTGGGGATATTCCTTGTAGAACACCATGATATCGCACGCATCGAGCCGCTTGCGTGTCAGGTGGCAATGGGGATCGAGCTCGGCCGAAATCAGGCAGTCGGGACCGACGATCTCGCGGATGGCGCTGAGGAGATCGCCCTCCACATCGTCATAGCCGAAGGCCACCATGGCGCCGTGCAGGCCCATCACCACGGCATCGAGCGGCAACGCCGCACGCAGGTCCTCCAGGATGCGGTCGCGCATGAATTCATAATCCTGGCGGTTGACCGGGCCGCCGGGGCTGGCATGGAAGCAGCTTCCCTCGATGAAGGTGAAGTCGTTTTCCGCCGCGCGGCGCCGGCCGACCGGGATCTGGGCGGTGCAGGGACGGGGGCCGTCATCGGGGTGCTCGCCGGGACCGTAGAAGACCGAGTCGCGGAAATCGTGGAGGCTCGTCGGCAGCGGCGAGAACGTGTTCGATTCGGTTCCCATCGTGGCGGTGAAGATGCGCATACGAAAAGGTCTCCTTCAGATGGTCGAGCGGATGGGCCTGGGGGGAAGGCTTGCCGGGTCGGCGATGACGCCGGCCGCGGCACTGGCGGCAACGCTGGCGGCGCCGGCGAGGTAGATCTCGGCCGTGCGGCTGCCCATGCGGCCGGTGAAGTTGCGCGAGGTGGTGGCGATGCAGACCTCGCCGTCGCCGAGGGCTCCGAGGTGGAGGCCGGCGCAGGCGCCGCAGCCGGGCGGCGTGATGGTGCAGCCGGCCGCAGCAAGGGTCGTCATCAGCCCTTCCCGAAGCGCCTGCTGCATGACATGGCGCGAGGCCGGCGTAACGATCATGCGCACGCCGGGGGCAAGCTCGCGGCCGGCAAGCACGGCGGCGGCGGCGCGGATGTCCTCCAGCCGGCCATTGGTGCATGAGCCGATCAGGGCCTGGTCGATGCGAATGCCCGCGACCTCGGCGAGCGGGCGCACATTGTCGACGGTCGGCGGACAGGCGACCATCGGCGTCAGCCCGGTCAGGTCGAGACGGACCTCGCGCTCATAGGCCGCGCCCGGATCGGGGCGTCCGGCCTCGGGCTCGATGGCGATGCCGAGGGCGGCGAAATGGGCCTCGGTGACGGCATCGCAGGGCACCATCGCGGCCTTGGCGCCCTGTTCGACGGCCATGTTGCAGAGCGTCATGCGCGCGGCCATGTCGAGATCGGGAAGCGCGTCGCCGACGAACTCCACCGCGCGGTAGGTGGAAAGCCGCGCGCCGTATCGGTAGAGCAGCGCGAGCGCGATGTCCTTGGCCTCGCAGCCGGCGGGCAGCCGCCCGTCGAGCCGGATGCGGATCGTCGCCGGCACGCGCAGCCACATGCGCCCCGTCGCCCACACATAGGCGGTCTCCGAAGCGCCGAGCCCGGTGCCGAAACAGGCGGCAGCGCCGAGCGTCGTCGTATGGGAGTCCGCGTTGAACACCAGGGTGCCCGGCCGCGCGAGCCCCTGTTCGACCGCGATCTGGTGCGAGATACCGGCGCCGACATCGTGGAACTCGGCAATGCCCTGGTCGGCGATGAAGCGCCGCCCGCCGGTGTGGACGGTGGCGAACTCCGCCGTCGCGGCCGGGGCGAAGTGATCGAAGAAGAGGCCGAGCTTTTCCGGCGCGGCCACCCGCTCGATGCCGGCCTCGGCGAGAAGCGCGATGATGGTGTCGATGGCATCATCCGGCGTGAAGCACCGGTCGGGCGAGACCTCGGCGAAATCGCCTGCCCGGAGCGGCCGGCCGGCGGCACGCGAGAGGATCTTTTCGGCAAGCGTCAGGGCCGTCACGCAAGGGCCCTCCGGCTTTTGGCAAGGCGTGCCATCAGGCCGCCGTCGCCGAGGATGGCGATCAGTTCGGCGGGCAGCGGGGCGAAGGTGAAGGTCTCGCCCGCCCCATCCGGCGCCGTGAGGATGGCGGTGCCCTGCGACAGGTTCGCCGCCAGCGTCGCGCCGTCGCTTGCCGCCCGAGACAGCTCCGGCGACTGGATCACCGGCAGGCCCGTGTTGATGCAGTTACGGAAGAAGATGCGGGCGAAGGAGGCGGCAACGATGAGGCGGACGCCGGCGCCACGCAGCGATGTCGGCGCCTGTTCGCGCGAGCTGCCGCAGCCGAAATTCTCGCCGGCAACGAGGACCGGGCAGTCGGCAAGCCGCGCCGGCCATTCCTCGCCGAGACCGGTAAGGGCATAGGCGGCCTGGCGCGCCGGGTCGCGCTCGAACAGGTAGCGCCCGGGATAGATCAGGTCGGTGCTGATATCGTCGCCGAGTGTCGCGATCCGCCCGCCGACCGTCATGTCGGCGGCTCCCGATGCCGCCGCCGTCATTCGCGCCCCTCCGCGATGGCGCGGTAACGAGCGTCGAGGGCGCTCACCTCATCGAGCCCGACGACGGCATTGAATTCATCGAAATCGGTCATCCGATCGCGCAGGGCGAGATAGGTGCCGCTGCGTTTCACCTCGCCATAGACGTCGAGGAGCGCGCGGGTGACGGCAAAGACGGTGTCGGGGCACTGCAGAAAGCGAAAGCCCATGGCGGCCAGCTCGTCGCGGGTCAGAAGCGGCGACTTGCCGCCCCAGGCCCAGTTGAACACCGTCGGCCTGTCGAAGGCCGGAGGGATCGCGCGGCACTGGTCGACGGTCTCCGGCGCTTCGAGAAAGATCGCGTCGGCGCCCGCCTCGGCATAGGCCGCGCCGCGTTCCAGCGCATCCTCAAAGCCGGTGACGGCGATCGCGTCGGTGCGGGCGATAATGAGGAAATCGTCGTCGCGCCGGGTATCCGCCGCCGCCTTGATCTTGGCGACCATCTCGCCCGCCGGCACCACCCGCTTACCGGCCATGTGGCCGCAGCGCTTCGGGCTGACCTGATCCTCCAACTGCACGCCGGCGATGCCGGCCGCCTCCAGCTCGCGCACCAGGCGGGCGGTGTTGAGGTGGTTGCCGTAGCCGTCGTCGCCGTCGGCGATGACGGGGATCCCGACCCGGTCGGCGATGCGCCGTGCGGTCTCCACCAGCTCGGAGAGCCCGAGATAGCCCACATCCGGCCGGCCGAGGCGCGTGGCCGAGACGCAATAGCCGCTGACATAGGCGAGCGGCAGGCCGGCCTGTTCGGCGAGCATGCCGGACAGCGCGTCGAAAACGCCGGCCATCGGCAGGATGCCGGTGTCGGCCATCAGGCGGCGGAGGTCCGCTGCGGCGGTCATTCGGCGTCCGCCCCCTCGCGCCCATCCGGCACGACGTCCTCGAGCGGGCCGGCAATGGCATGGAATTCGGTCTCGGAGGCAGCGTTCTGGCGGAGCGACATGCGGTAGCAGAAGCTGTCCCAGCGGAACGACGAGCGCAGCATCAGCATCGGCTTTTCGTCGATGCCATAGACCAGGCGGAACAGAATGAAGATCGGCGAACGGGGCGCCAGGCCGAGCAGCGGCGCGAGCTCGTCCGGACACGGCGCCGCGCGCATCGTCTGCTCGGCGCTGGCGGCGACCTGACCGCGGGAGCGCAGGATGTCGACGAGCTGATGGCGGCTCAGTTCCTCCTCCGTCACCAACTCGCCGAGGCGCTCGGGCAGATGGACCGACGTGTGCACGACCGGCTGGCCCTGCCGGCTGCGCAGGCGGCGGATCCACAGCGTCCGCGCGCGGCGCGACACGTCCAGCGCCTCGGCGACGTCCGGTGGCGGCGCCTGCCAGCGATATTCCAGCACCCTGACGGTCATGTCGGCGCCCTGGGCGAGCAGTCCCTCGATTTCCTGGGTGAGGTCGACCACCGTCGGCTCGGAGTTCTGGACGATGCGGGTCGCGCGGCCGCGGCTGCGAATGACCAGCCCCTCGCGTTCGAGCTCCTCGATCGCGCGGCGCACGGTGATGCGCGACACGCCGAAGCGCTCGATCAACGCGCTCTCGCTCGGCAGGATCCCGAGTTCGCCATGCGCATCGGCCATGATCTCACCGCGCAGGGTCTGCATCACCTGCCGGTAGAGCGGCGCGGCCATGCGCCGTCGTGCCGGCGCGCGTCGGGACTGCCTCTTTTTCTCTGCGGCGTTCGCCTCGCCCATGATCTTTCCATCCAATTGCACTGCATTCCGCCACTTGCCTGCTTCTTCGCCCGTCCGCAACGGCAATTGCCTGCCAATCCGGCAGCGGCATTCAAAAACTGCGTTCCTTTTAATCACTCCTCAAATGCATGATAGTCAAGAGAAAAATACACATATCATAATAAGCTTGTCACACTTGTTATGATATGTTTACGTAAATACCGCTAGCTGTGCCCAGAGCGCGGCGGCTTGTCCTCCGACCCCCTTTTCTTCTGGAGTGGTTCATGCATCGAAGAAACTTCCTGAAGGGTGTGGCAGCGGGTTCCGCCGCAGCGCTCTTTTCGCCTCGCCTGTCCCTTGCGGCAGAGTCCCGTGTCCTGAAATTCGTTCCCTCGGCCGACGTCACCGTCGTCGATCCGGTGTGGACGACGGCCTATGTGACGCGCAATCACGGCTACATGGTCTTCGACACGCTCTACGGCTACGACGACAACTTCCAGATCCGGCCGCAGATGGTCGCCGGCCACGAGATCGGCAAGGACGGCCTGGAATGGCGCCTGACCCTGCGCGACGGCCTCAAGTTCCACGACGGCGAGCCGGTTCTGGCGCGCGACGTCGTCGCCAGCATCCGCCGCTGGGCCGATCGCGACGTGTTCGGCAAGGACCTGATGGCGGCGACCGACGAGCTCAGCGCGGCCTCCGACAAGGTCGTCGTCTTCCGCCTCAAGCGGCCGTTCGCGCTGCTGCCGGCCGCGCTCGGCAAGATGACCTCGCGCATGCCCTGCATCATGCCGGAGCGGCTGGCGATGACGCCGCCGTCCGAGCAGGTGACCGAGGTCATCGGCTCCGGCCCGTTCCGCTTCGTCGCCGACGAGCGGGTCCAGGGCGCGCTGACGGTCTACGAGAAGTTCCAGGACTACGTCCCGCGCGAGGGATCGGCCGTCGGCAGGACCGGCGGGCCGAAGATCGCCAATGTCGACCGGGTGGAATGGCATGTCATGCCGGACGCTGCGACGGCTTCCGGTGCCCTGCAGGCCGGCGAGGTCGACTGGGTGGAATCGCCGTTGCCCGACCTGTTGCCGCTGTTGCGCAGCCAGGACGGCATCGAGGTCAAGCTGCTCGACACCTCCGGCACGATCGGCTCGATGCGGCTCAACCACCTGCATCCGCCGTTCGACAATCCGGCGATCCGCCGCGCGGTGCTCAGCGTCATCGACCAGAAGAACTTCATGCAGGCGGTGGCCGGCGAGGATCCGTCCATGTGGCGCGCCGGTGTCGGCGTGTTCACCCCGGAAAGCCCGATGGCGAGCGATGCGGGCATGGACATCCTGAACGGTCCGCGCGACTTCGAGGCCGGCAAGGCGGCGATCGCGGAGGCCGGCTACAATGGCGAGCCCGTGGTGCTCCTCGCCGCCAGCGACTACGCCGCGCTGCGGGCGGAAGCCGAGGTTGGCGCCGACACGCTGAACCGGCTCGGCCTCAACGTCGACTACCAGTCGCTCGACTGGGGCACCATCCAGCAGCGCCGCCGCAGCCGCGAGCCGCTGGACAAGGGCGGCTGGTCCTGCCTCTACACCGGCATCAACGGCCTGGAGGCATGGGACCCGTCGAGCCACCAGAACTCGCGCGGCCTCGGCGATGCCGGCCAGTATGGCTGGCCGGTGAGCGACGAGCTGGAAGCGGCCCGCAAGGCCTGGCTGGAGGCCCCCGACCTGGCCGGCCAGAAGGCCGCCTGCGAGCGGATCCAGCTCGGCGTTTTCGACGTCGTGCCCTACATTCCGCTCGGCCTGCACTACGCGCCGGCGGCGTTCCGCAGCACGGTGTCGAACATCCCCTACGGCTTCGCCCAGTTCTACGGCGTCACCAAGAGCGCCTGATCCCGTCGACGCGGCCCGGGCGATCGGGCCGCGTCGTGAACCGCGTGTCGCCTTCGACAACGACGGGCGATAGGCTTCATCACATCGTTTTGGTGCAGTGTCCTGTCCGCGGCGGCCGAGCCGCCCTGGCAGGAGCCTCAAGAGAATTCAGCCGGGATTGCGTGCATGCTTCGCTACATGTTGCGACGGATCCTTGCCACCATTCCCGTCATGGTCGTGGTGGCGATCTTCGTCTTCTCGCTGCTCTATTTCGCCCCCGGCGATCCGGCGGCGATCATCGCCGGCGACCAGGCCACGGCCGAGGACATCGCCCTCATCCGCGAAAGCCTGGGGCTCGACCGGCCGTTCCTCGTGCGCTTCGGCGAATGGAGCTGGAACATCCTCAACGGCGATCTCGGCACGTCGATCTTCACCGGCCTGCCGATCACCCACCTGATCGCCCAGCGGATCGAACCGACGCTGTCGCTGACGATCCTGACCCTCGTCTTCGCCATCCTGGTCGCGGTGCCGCTCGGCGTGCTCGCCGCCTGGAAGGCCGGCACCTGGATCGACAGCGCGGTGATGATCTTCGCCGTCCTCGGCTTCTCGGTGCCGATCTTCGTCGTCGGCTACATCCTCGCCTGGCTGATGGCGCTGCAGCTCGGCTGGCTGCCGGTGCAGGGATATCGGTCGATCGGCGACGGGCTATGGCCCTGGTTCCGGTCGCTGATCCTGCCGTCGATCTCGCTCGGCTGCGTCTATATCGCGCTGATCGCCCGGATCACACGCTCCACGGTGGTCGAGGTGCTGCGGCAGGACTACATCCGCACCGCCCGCGCCAAGGGGCTGGCGCAGATGCCGACGCTGTTCATCCATGGCCTGCGCAACGCCGCGGTGCCGATCGTCACGGTGATCGGCATCGGCTTTGCGATGCTGATCAGCGGCACGGTCGTCACCGAGAGCGTTTTCGCCCTGCCCGGCCTCGGCCGGCTGACCATCGATGCGATCCTCCACCGCGACTATCCGGTGATCCAGGCGCTGGTGCTGATCTTCAGCTTCGCCTACGTCCTGGTGAACCTTGCGGTCGACCTCGCCTACACGCTGTTTGACCCGAGGATACGCTATTGACGATGCCTGCGACCACGCTTGCCGCGGCCGAGCGGCCGGACCTGTTCGCCGTGCCCAAACGGCGGACCGGCGTTCTGGGGTTCCTGATCGGCAACCCGCGCATCACGATCGGCGGCGGCATGCTCGTGCTCATCGTGCTGATGGCGATCTCGGCGCCGCTCCTTGCCACCCACGATCCGCTGTCCCTGGCGCCCTGGCTGCGCGCCCGCTTCCCCTCCGCCGAGCACTGGTTCGGTACCGACATGCTCGGCCGCGACATCTATTCCCGGGTGATCTACGGCGCCCGGGTCTCGCTCACCGTCGGCATCTCGGTCGCCGTGCTGACCTCGGTCATCGGCCTCTTCATCGGCCTCATCGCCGGCTATCTGCGCTGGGCCGACGGCATCCTGATGCGCATCATGGACGGCCTGATGGCCATTCCCTCCATCCTCCTTGCCGTGGCGCTGATGGCGCTGACCCAGGGCAGCATGGTCAATGTCATCATCGCCGTGACGATCGCCGACATTCCCCGCATGTGCCGCCTGGTGCGCGGCGTCGTGCTGTCCG
The DNA here is from genome assembly GCF_025961475.1 of Rhodobium gokarnense. NCBI lineage: Bacteria > Pseudomonadati > Pseudomonadota > Alphaproteobacteria > Hyphomicrobiales > Rhodobiaceae > Rhodobium > Rhodobium gokarnense. Next base: position 190,840 of record NZ_JAOQNS010000003.1, read on the forward strand.
CGCGCGAACAGCCCTATGTGGAAGCCGCAGTGGCGACGGGGACCCGCACCCACGTCATCATCCGCCGGCACATCCTGCCCAACACGCTGGCGCCGATGATCGTCCAGGCGACCTATATCTGCGCCTCCGCGATGATCGTCGAGGCGATCCTGTCCTTCATCGGCGCCGGCACGCCGCCGACGACCCCGTCCTGGGGCAACATCATGGCCGAGGGCCGCGCGCTCTGGCAGATCAAGCCGTTCATCGTCTTCTTTCCGGCCGTGTTCCTGTCGGTGACGGTGCTGGCGGTCAACCTGCTCGGCGACGGCCTGCGCGATCTGCTCGATCCGCGCGCCGCGACCCGCACGTGAGGCACCGAGGATGAGCCTGCTCGAAATCGAGGGCCTCAGGGTCCAGTTCCGCACCGCCACTGGCGTCTCGCGCGCCGTCGACGGGCTGAGCCTTGCCGTCGAGGCCGGCCAGGTGCTGGCCATCGTCGGCGAGAGCGGATGCGGCAAGTCCGTCACCGCCATGTCGATCCTCGGCCTCCTGCCGGAGGAGATCTCCCGCGCCGACGGCACCATTCGCTTCGAGGGCCGCGACCTTCTGAAACTCGACGAGCGCGCCATGCAGAAGATCCGCGGCAAGGCCGTGTCGATGGTCTTCCAGGAGCCGATGACGTCGCTCAATCCGGTGCTCACCGTGGGTCGGCAGATCGGCGAGACGCTTCGCCTCCACGAGGGGCTCGGCCGGCGCGCCGTCGAGGCGCGCGCGCTGGAGATGCTGCGCCTCGTCGGCATTCCCGAGCCCGAGCGCCGTCTCAAGCAGTATCCGCACGAGTTGTCCGGCGGCATGCGCCAGCGGGTGATGATCGCCATGGCGCTTGCCTGCAATCCGCGCCTCCTGATCGCCGACGAGCCGACGACGGCGCTCGACGTCACGGTTCAGGCGCAGATCCTGGACCTGATGCGCGACCTCATCGGCCGCACCGGAACGGGCATGGTGCTGATCACCCACGATTTCGGCGTGGTGGCGGAAATGGCCCAGCGTGTGGTGGTGATGTATGCCGGCCGCAAGGTGGAGGAGGCGCCGGTGCGCGAGCTCTTCGCCGCGCCGCGACATCCCTATACGCGGGCGCTTCTTCAATCGATGCCGCGGCTGACCGAGGGCGCGGAGGCGCCGGAGGAGCTGACCGAAATTCCGGGCGCCGTCCCGGCCCTGACCGAACCGGTGAAGGCCTGCACCTTCGAGCCGCGCTGTCCGCGCGCCACGGAGCAATGCCGCACGCTCTATCCCTCCTTCGTAGAGTGCGGCGACGACCACATGGTGGCCTGCTGGAATCCGGAACCGCAATCGGACGAGGCGGTGGCGGAGCCGCGCCGGCAAGGGGAGATGAAGGCATGACCCAGACGCCACCGGTCCTCGACGTCCGCGACCTGTCCAAGACTTTCGCCATCCGCCGCAGCTTTTTCGGCCGCGGCGGCGGGGCGGTCCACGCCGTCGACGGCATCAGCTTTGCCATCGCGGAAGGCGAAACGCTCGGGCTCGTCGGCGAGTCGGGCTGCGGCAAGTCCACCGCCGGGCGCGCCATCCTGCGGCTGACGGAGCCGAGCGCCGGCGAGGTCTGGCTGGACGGCGAGCGCATCGACGAGCTCAGCGCGGGCGAGATGCGCCTGAAGCGGCGCGACATCCAGGTCGTCTTCCAGGACCCCTATTCGTCCCTGAACCCGCGCCTGCGAGCGCGCGACATCGTCGCCGAGCCGCTGCGAAACTTCGCCACCATCGGCGCCGGGGAAATCGAGGCACGGGTCGGCGAGCTGTTCAACCGGGTCGGCCTGCGGCCGGACCAGATGGACCGGTTTCCGCACGAATTCTCCGGCGGCCAGCGCCAGCGCCTGGTCATCGCCAGGGCGCTCGCGCTGAAGCCGCGCGTCATCATCTGCGACGAAGCCGTCTCCGCCCTCGACGTCTCGGTGCAGGCGCAGGTCATCAACCTGCTGGCGCGCCTGCAGCGCGAGACCGGCGTCGCCTTCCTCTTCATCTCCCACGACCTTGCCGTCGTCGAACATGTCAGCCACCGGGTGGCGGTGATGTATCTCGGCCGGATCGTCGAGATCGGCGACAAGGCCGCGCTCTATGGCCGGCCGCGCCATCCCTACACCAAGGCGCTGCTGTCGGCTGCGCCGGTACCCGATCCGGATGCGAAACGCGACCGGACAATCCTGCAGGGCGAGGTGCCGAGCCCGATCAACCGGCCGAGCGGCTGCCACTTCCGCACGCGCTGTCCGATCGCGGCGGCGACGTGCGCGGAAGTCTCGCCGGTGCTGCGCGACGTCGGCGACAACCACCAGGTCGCCTGCCACCTGGTCGAGGGCTGATCCCGGCCCGACGGCCGCGCGCCGCGCCGGTCATGCAGCGGCGAACTGGGCGCGATCCCGCTGGACGGCGTCGACGATGAAATCCGCCGCCGCCGTCACCCGCGGAATGTCGCGCAGGTTCTCATGTGTCACCAGCCAGTAGGCGCGGCGCGCCGACAGCGCCGGCAGGACCCGGACGAGATCGGCTTCGGGCCGGGCGACATAGTCGTGGAGAACGCCGATCCCGGCACCGCCGCGAATGGCGGCGAGCTGACCGATGGCGCTGGAGATTTCGATCGCTGAGCGCCAGTTCCGCAGGAACTCCGAGGCGTAGTTGAGACCCGGCGCGTAGACCAGGTCGTCGACATAGCCGACGAGCCGATGGCCGGAGAGGTCGGCGGCGGTCGCAGGCGGCGGGCGGCGCTCCAGGTAACCACGCGAAGCGTAGAGGCCGAGCGTGTAGTCGACGAGCTTGCGTTCGCGCAGCCGCCCCTTCTCGGGCCGGTCGATCAGCACGGCGATGTCTGCCTCGCGCCGCGACAGGGAAAAGCTCCGCGGGGTCGGCACGAGCTGGACGCGGAGCTTGGGATAGTGCTCCGACAGCACCCCGAGACGCGGGGCGAGGAAGGCGACGCCGAAACCGTCCGGCGCGGCGATGCGCACCGTGCCGGAGATCGCAGCAGCGGTCGCATCGAGCCGCGCCTGCGAGGCCAGGAACTCCGCCTCCACACGCTCCAGCGACTCCACAAGATCCGCGCCGGCCTCGGTCAGGTCGCAGCCATGGGTGCGGCGGATGACGAGCTTCGTTCCGAGCGCCCGTTCCAGCGCGGCGACGCGCCGGCTGAGGGTCGCCTGGTTGATGCCGAGGCTGCGCGATGCCGCGAGCATCTGGCCGGCGCGCGCCACAGCCAGGAACATCCTTGCGTCTTCCCAGTTCATGGCACCTCACGTGATGGCAATTTGTGCATATCGCTTTCGCATTTCATGACATTGCCTTGCAGGAAATACAATGGGACACCGGTCTGGCACAACAAGGAGGATTGGTGATGACCGAGCTCATGCATTTCGTCGGCGGCAAGGCCTTGGCCGGCCGGTCCGGACGTTTTTCCGATGTCTTCGACCCGGCAACGGGCGAGGTCACCAAACGCTGCCCGCTCGCCTCGGCCGACGAGGTCGCCGGGGCAGTATCCGTCGCACGGGCGGCCTTTCCGGCCTGGGCGAAGACGCCGGCGCTGCGCCGCGCGCGCATCCTCGACCGCTTCAAGTTCCTCCTCCAGGACAATGCCGATCGCCTCGCCGAGGCGATTTCGGCCGAGCACGGCAAGACCCATGACGACGCGCTCGGCGAGGTCCAGCGCGGCCTGGAAGTGGTCGAGTTCGCCGTCGGCGCGCCGCATCTCCTGAAGGGCGAGATCACGGAGAATGTCGGCACCGATGTCGACAGCCACGGCCTGCGCCAGCCGCTCGGCGTGGTCGCCGGCATCACGCCGTTCAATTTCCCGGCCATGGTCCCGATGTGGATGTTTCCCGTGGCGCTCGCCTGCGGCAACGCCTTCATCCTGAAGCCCTCGGAGCGCGATCCCTCGGCATCGCTTCTTATCGCCGAACTGCTCGCCGAGGCCGGACTGCCGGACGGTGTGTTCAACGTCGTCCATGGCGACAAGGAAGCGGTTGATGCGCTCCTTGCCAATCCCGACGTCAAGGCCGTCAGCTTCGTCGGCTCGACGCCGATCGCCCGCTACGTCTACGCCACCGGAACGGCGAACGGAAAGCGGGTCCAGGCGCTCGGCGGCGCCAAGAACCACATGGTGATCCTGCCCGATGCCGACCTCGACATGGCAGTCAATGCCCTGATGGGCGCCGCCTACGGCTCGGCCGGCGAACGCTGCATGGCGGTCTCCGTTGCCGTGCCGGTCGGCGAGAAGACCGCCGACGCGCTGATCGAGCGGCTGGCGCCGAAGGTGCGCGCGCTGAAGGTCGGTCCCGCCACCGACCGCACCTCCGAAATGGGCCCGCTGGTCACCGCCCAGCACCTCGCCAGGGTGCGGGGCTTCATCGACCAGGGCGAGGCCGAAGGCGCCGAACTGGTGGTCGACGGCCGCGACTTCCGGATCGACCGGCAGGGCTTCGACGACGGCTACTATATCGGCGGCACGCTGTTCGACCGCATCACCACCGACATGGCGATCTGGCGCGAGGAGATCTTCGGGCCGGTCCTGTCCGTCGCCCGCGCCGGCGACTATGACGCGGCCGTCGACATCATCGGCAGACACGCCTACGCCAACGGCGTTGCCATCTTCACCCGCGACGGCGACGCCGCCCGGACCTTCGCGCGGGATATCGAGGTCGGCATGGTCGGCATCAACGTGCCGATCCCCGTGCCGATGGCCTTCCACAGCTTCGGCGGCTGGAAGGACTCCCTGTTCGGCGACCACCACATGCACGGGCCGGAGGGCGTGCGCTTCTACACCCGCCTCAAGACCATCACGACACGCTGGCCGACGGGCGTCAGGAGCGATCCGGAATTCGTCATGCCGACGCTGGGTAAGTGAACGATCGTCGCAGGTCGCAGCCCGGCCGGACAGGATAAGTCCGGCCGCGGCGCGATGGCGAAAACCCTTTGGGATTACCCGATCTTCCGTGCCTCGAACCAGGGAAGCAGTCCCGTTTCGGGCGCGCAGTTGAGATAGTCGAATGTCTGCCCGGTGTCGGGCAGGACGAACACCTCGTGCCAGGTGCGAAGCTGATTGGCCGCGCCGTATTTCTTGTAGCGCGCGATCGCGGCCGCGAAGATCGCGTGGTGGGACTTATGGCGTTCCGACCAGTCCTCCAGATGTCCCAGAGACAGGAAATACCCAAGGGCATGCGCTTCCGGCAGCTCGTTGAAATCCGCGCCGATGGATTGCTGGTAGCGCAAGGAACAACAGCCCGCCGGCACGGCATTGTCGCGCAGATAGCTCATCCCCTTTTCAAGCGGGACGCGCAGCTTTTCCTCGAAATCTTCGCGCTGCTCGCGGTCGCAGTTGCCCCAGAAGGTTGCCGAGCGAATGACGGCGAGATTTCCCGGCGCCTCGACGACCCACCGCGCCCCGCGCGTCTCGCGACGGACCGGCGGCGCGAGCCGGTCGCCCGCCATTGACGGAAAGGTCTCGACCGCGGCAAGGGGAATGCGGTCGCGCATGGCGCCGAAATAACCGCAATAGGGGGTCGGATACGTCGCCACGTTCGGCGACCGCCCGAGGCCGGCCGGATAGTCGGCCCAATAGAGGGTTTCCTGCCGCCCGACCGGAATGGAGAGGCTTTCGCGGAAATACCCGCAAGCCTCCGAGAGCCGGGCCGGATCGTTCCAAAAGTCGCTTGCCTCGAACGCCGCGGCCCAGTCCTTGTGGGCGTCCTCGTCGACCCAGTAGGCCGCAATGATGTGGTTGAGCTGCCCGGCGTCATCCACGTGCCGGGCGTGGTCGACGACGTCCGGCCCGCTCAAGCCGGACAGCGACTGCCCGGCAAATGCAAAGAACGGCGATGCGTCCAGCGTCGGCGCATCCGGGCCCTGGATGCCGAGGAACTCGACGAAATAGGCCTCGTGCTTGGCGGGAATCCCGGCCGACCACCGCTGGACCGTCGGCTCGAACCCCTTGGGCTTTCGCAGCGGATTGATGCGGGTCGTGCTGGTGCTGGTCTGCATGCGGCGCCTCGGAACTGGCTCCAGTCTTGGCGGGATGGGGGTCGTTTGGAAGGGACATTTCCGCAAGGACCCTTGCGCGAATACGCCCGGCCGGTGGAGGTCAGAGCGCCTGCATGGCGGGATCGTTCTGGAACAGGGCCTTGAGAAACGTCGTCACCGTTCGAATGCGCGGCGAATATTGCAGGTCGTTATGGGTGCTCAGCCAGATGTCGCGACGCGTGGAAACGGCGCCGTGCAGCACCGGCACCAGGTCGGGGCGCATCGTTGCCGCAAAGCTCGGAAGCAGCACCATGCCCAACCCGCCGGCCGCGGCGCTGATCTGCGCGATCATGCTGTTCGAGCGGAACGTGACTTCGGGATCCTCGATCACCTCGTCCAGCCACTTGACGGTGTCCACCTGGATCAGGTCGTCGATATAGGTCGCAAAGAGATGCTGATCGAGATCCTGCCGCGATGTCGGCGTCCCGTGCCGCGCGAGATAATCTTCGCTCGCATAAAGGCCCAGCTCGAACCCGCCGATCCGCTCCGAAACGAGGCCCCGGCCGGGCGGCGCGAAGAAACTCATGAACAGGTCCGCTTCCCGGCGGGCGACGTAGACCGTCTGCGCCGACGTCACCAGTTCGACCGTGAGATGCGGTGACGTCCTGCGAAGCTCCCCGAAGCGCTCCGCCAGATAGAGCGAGGCGATGCCCTCCATCGTCGCCAGGCGCACGCTGCCGGTAACAGCGGCCTCCTCGGCATAGAACTCCTCGCGGATACCGATGATCGCGCTTTCCACCTTGGCGGCGTGCGAAAGGAGTTTCTCGCCGTTCTCGGTGAGCTTCAGTCCGGTGCGGTGCCGCTCGAAGACGGTCAGTTCCAGCGCGCTTTCCAGTTGGACGAGACGACGGCTTACCGTCGACTGGTCGACCTTCAGCCGCATGGAGGCCCGCGCCAGACTGCCGGCGCGCGCAGCATGCAGGAAGAAGCGGAGATCGTCCCAGTCCAGGCGCTCGAATGCGAGCATTTGTCTACCTCCGGGGATGACGTTCGGCGTGTTTGCAAGGTGCCTTGCAACAATCGGCGTACCCACCTTCCCGGCGCGATGTTACCGTTTTGTCGCAGATCAAAACATAAGAGATCGTTGATGTCATCTTGCGTAAAAGTCGCCGCCATTCACGCCGCCTCGGTATTCCTCGATCGCAAGAAATCGACAGAAAAGGCCATCGGCTTGATCCGCGAGGCGGCCCGCTCTGGCGCCGAACTCATCGCTTTTCCGGAGTCCTTTATCCCCGGTTTTCCCGTCTGGGCGGCCCTCTGGCCGCCGATCGACAACCACGATCTCTTTGCCGCGATGGCCCGGGAGTCGGTGCTGGTCGACGGGCCGGAGATGAACATGCTTCGCGCCGAGGCGCGCGAGCTTGGCGTGTTCCTGTCCGTGGGCTTCAGCGAGAAGTCCCCGGTCAGTGTCGGCGGGCTGTGGAACGCCAATGTGCTGATCGGCGACGACGGATCGATCCTGACGCATCACCGCAAGATCGTGCCGACCTTCTATGAAAAGCTGATCTGGGCGTCCGGCGACGGCGCCGGCCTGGCGGTCGCCGACACGCGGCTCGGCAAGATCGGCGCGCTGATCTGCGGCGAGAACGCCAACCCGCTCGCGCGCTTTGCGCTGATGGCCGGTGGCGAGCAGATCCACATTTCCAACTGGCCGCCGATCTGGCCGACACGGCGCCCCAAGGGCGGCGGCAACTTCAACAACGTCAACGCCAACCGCATCCGCACGGCGGCGCACAGTTTCGAGGCCAAGGCCTTCGGCATTGCCTGCGCCGGCTTCATGGACGCAAAGATGCGGGCGTTCCTGCTGGAGCGCGACCCGGCGATCGGCGACGTCATCGACGGGACGCCCCGCGCCGCATCGTTCTTCGTCGCCCCGACCGGGGAGCCGACGGGCGAGACGGCCCAGGACGAGGAGGCGATCGTCTATGCGGAGTTCGACCTGGAAGACTGCGTCGAACCCAAGCAGTTCCACGATGTCGTCGGCTACTATAACCGCTTCGACATTTTCGATCTCAGGATCAACCGCACCCGGCTGGTGCCGATGAAGACTGCCGGCGCGTCCGATCCGGATTTCGTCCCAGTTGACCCCGATTTCGATGAGCCTCAGGCCCATCCCCGGACGACGGAAGGCTTGCGATGACGCACGCCGTTTGTTGTCCGGGCAGGAGACGCGGCTGAAGAAACCGGCATCTGCGCGGGGAGACTGCAGAGCAGGGAAAAAGGCCACGACGAACCGAACGAGGTAAAAAAAAGCAAGATCTGCGACGGGAGGACCTCAGGGCGGGAAATGATCACAACAAACCGGAAAGAGGTACGATTATGTTCTCCAAGCTCCGTATGCCGATCGTCATCGCTGTTGTCGGCGCGATGTCGGTCGCGGGCAGCGCCTATGCCCAGGAAACGGCAAAGATCGCCTTCATCGGCCCGCTGACGGGCGGCAATTCCGCGGCCGGCATCGGCGGCCGGAATTCGGCCCAGGTGGCGATCGACCAGGCCAATGCCAATCCGGACAGCAAATACAAATACGAGCTCGTCGCGCTCGACGACGAATGCAAGCCCAATGTCGGCATTCAGGTGGCAACGCGGGCAGCGACCTCGCGCGACATCGTTGCCGGCGTGACCCACTATTGTTCGGCCGTCGGCATCGCCGCCGTCGACGTCTATCACCGCTTCCAGCTTCCGGTGATCGTCTGGGGCGCCATCCTGCCCGCCATCACCTACGGCAACGACTATGCCGAGATCCACCGCGTGAACGGGTCCATGCTCGACGAGAACCGGGTGTCGGCGCGCTTTCTGACGGAGATGGGCTACAAGAAGTGGGTCGTCATCTATGACACCACCGATTACGGCAAGGGCCACCTGGAGATCTTCAAGAAGATGCTCGCCGACACCGATGGCGAGATCCTCGGCGAATTCGGCGTCGGGTCCGATCAGCAGGACTTCACCGCCGAACTGCTCAAGGTCAAGCAGATCGAACCGCAGATCGTCCTTTTCGCCGGCCTGACGCCGCTCGGCGTTCGCATCCGCTCGCAGATGGACCGGTTGGGGCTGGACATCCAGTTCGCCGGCGTCTCGGGCATCATGTCGGTGTCCTATCTGGACGCCCTTGGCGAGACCAGCGAGGGCACGATCTCCTTCCACAACGGCGCCCCCTTCGAGGCGCTGCCCGGCGGCAAGGCCTTCGTCGAGGCCTACGATGCCGAAGGCTTCGATGACCCCGCCGAGCCCTATGGCCCGTTCGCCTATGCGGCAACGAAGATCATCATCGATGCCGTCGAGGAAGTCGGACCCGACCGCGCGGCCGTCAACAAGGCCATCAGTGCGACGAAAGACCTGCCGACGATCGTCGGTGACATCACCTTCGACGACCACGGCCAGAACAGCGTCGACTCCACCAAATACGTCGCCCAGGACGGCAAGTGGGTGCGCTGGGAAGACAGCGAATACGCCTCCGGTGCCCGCAAGCTCAAGGGCCAGTAGACCGGTTGCGGCCCTGGCGTGGCCGGATCCTGAAGGGTCCGGCCACGGCGCTTCTCTCGGCAGGATCTCCAAATGGTGATTTTTGTAGAATACGCCTTTAGCGGGCTCATGCTCGGCATCATGTATTCGCTCGTCGCGGTCGGATTTACCCTGTTCTTCGGCGTGCTGAACGTGATCAACTTTTCCCACGGCGACGTCCTTGCCGTCGGGTCGTTCTCCGCGCTGATCGCCTATGTCGGCCTGCAGGCGGTCGGCCTCGACCTGCCGATCCTGTGCTTCATCGCCGTCGCCCTCGCCGCCTTCGTCGTCACGGGTCTTCTGGGCGCGGCGATCGGTGGCGGCTTTGTCGTGCCGATGCGGAACGCCCCGCCGATCAACGTGCTCCTGATGACCATGATGATCGGCACGGTGCTGCGCGAAGTCATCCGGCTCGGCTATCCCAACGGATCGAACCCCAAGGCCTTTCCCGCCCTGTTGCCGGACACGGCAATCGAGGTCGGCTCGGTGTTCATCCGCCTCGACAGCGTCATTTTGCTGGGTCTCGGGCTTGCCGTCGTCGCCCTGCTCGACCAGTTCATCCGGCGCACGAAATTCGGTCTGGCCATTCGCGCGGTTGCCCAGGACGGCGAGACGGCCCAGATCATCGGCATCGACTTCAAGCAGACGATCCTCTTAACCTTCGCCATCGGCTCCGGGCTGGCCGGCCTCGCCGGCGTGATGCACGGCGTCTACTACCGCGAAGTGAATTTCTCGGTCGGCCTCTTGCTGGGCGTCATCGGCTTTTCGGCCGCGATCATCGGCGGCCTCGGCCGGATCTGGGGCGCCGTCCTCGGCGGCTTCGTCTTCGCCGCCCTGCAAACGCTCTGGGTCATCCTGTTTCCCGACCTCTCCGGTTATCGCGACGTGTTCGCGTTCGCCATGGTCATCGTCGTCATGACCATCTGGCCCACCGGCATGATGGCCGAAATGCGCAGCGAGCGGGTCTGACATGAAGAACACCAACATCATTCTCGCAAGCATTCTCGTCGTCATCGGCGTGCCGGTCGTGCGCACGATCGTCGAAACGGAAAACCAGGTCACGTTGATCGGCGGTCTCGTCGTGCTGGTGGCAGCCGCCATTGCGCTGACCCACGTGCCGCGACTGCGCGCCGCGACCGCCTCGCTCGGCGGCTGGGGCGAAGGCAATTTCGCCCTCTTGGCCGCGGGCGGCGTCGCCGTCGCCCTGTCGATGTTCGAGGATCATTTCTCGCTGCTGATGCTGGCAACGGTGTTGATCTATGCCCTGGCGGCGATGGGACTGACCCTGCAGTTCGGCTATGGCGGCGTGATCAACTTCGCCGGCGCCGCCTTCTTCGGGGTGGGCGGATATACGGCCGCCGTGATGAGCGATCTGCCGGTGCCGTCCCTCATCGTGCTGGCCTGCGGCGGTGTGATCGCAGCGGTCGCCGGCGCCTTGCTGATCCTGCCCATCCTGCGGACGGCCGGGCACTACGCCGCGCTCATCACCATCGCGTTCGGGCTGCTGTTCCAGGATTTCCTCGAGGTCAACGAAGCTCTCGGCGGCCCGCAGGGACTGAAGGTCGAGGCGATGGAACTGGCAGGCTGGAGCTTCAACAACAGCCTGGCGATCGGCTCCTTCCAGGCATCGTTCTTCCTGAACTACGCCCTCCTCGCCCTCGCCCTGCTGATCGTGGCGATGATCTTCCTCAATCGCATCAACCGGAGCTGGATCGGCCTCAGCCTCGACATGGTGCGCGAGGACGAAACGGCCGCATCGGCATTCGGGATCGATACCTCGCGAAAGCGCATCATGGCGTTCTTCCTGGGCAACGGCATCATCGGAGTGGCCGGCGCGCTCTATGCCATGATGCAGAACTTCATCGCCCCGAACAATTTCGGTTTCGGCGAATCCCTGCAGTTGATCGCCATCGTCATCCTGGGGGGCCTTGGAAACCTCTGGGGCATCATTCCGGCGACGATCATCATCATGGTCGCCCCGGAAAAGTTCCAGGAATTCGGCGAGTACCGCATTCTCATCTTTTCGCTCATCATCGTGCTGATCCTGCGCTTCAGCCCGTCCGGCCTGTTCCCCCGGACCATGCGAAGCTACTCCCACGACCTGGAGCGCGGCCAATGACGACATTGCTCAAGACCGAGGATCTGTTGGTCCAGTTCGGCGGCCTGAAGGCGCTCGACCGCCTATCCGTCTCCTTCGATGCCGGCGCGATCGTCGGCGTCATCGGACCGAACGGCTCTGGAAAGACCACCTTCTTCAACGCGATCACCGGGCTCTACCAGCCGACATCGGGCACGATCGTGCTGGATGGCGAGGACATCACCGACCTGCCGACCGCCGACGTCTTCAGGCACGGCGTCAGCCGGACCTTCCAGCGCTGCCGGCTCTGCCTCGACATGTCGGTGGTCGACAACGTCATGGTCGGGCGGCACCACAAGGTCGATGCCGGCTTCTTTTCGAACGTCTTCCGGAGGTCGCGCTATCGCAAGTCGCTGAAAGAGAGCGTCGAGGTCTCGCGGGAGGCGCTGGCGAATTTCTCCGGCAGTCTGGCCGAGAACCTGTTCGAGCCCGTCTCGAAATTCAACATGATCGACCGGCGCCGGATCGAGGTCTGCCGTGCGCTCGTCGCCGAGCCCAAGCTCCTGCTTCTGGACGAGCCGGCCGCCGGCATGACCCTCGATGAAACCCGCGAATTCATGGACGACATCCTGCGCATCCGCGATCTCTATCCGCGCATGACCATCGTGATCATCGAACACGAGATGGATGTGATGCAGCGCGTCGCCGAGACCTGCGTGGTCCTGAGCTTCGGACGAAAGATTTCCGAAGGGCCGTTCGAACAGGTGATTGCCGATCCCTGGGTTCAGGAAGCGTATTTGGGGAAACGGTCGTGAGCCAGCTCGAGATTCAAAACCTTTCGGCCGCCTATGGCGCGGCGTCGGTCCTGAACGACGTGTCGATCACGGCGGAAGAGGGCAAGATCACCTGCATCCTCGGCGCCAATGGCTGCGGCAAGACGACCTTGATCCGCTCCATCCTCGGACTGATGCCCAACGTGTCCGGCTCGATCGTGTTCGAAGGTCAGGCGCTCGCCGGATGGCCGCCGCACAAGCGCGTGCGCCGCGGCATCGGCTGCGTCCCGGAAGGCCGCCGCGTCTTTCCCAAGATGACGGTGGAGGAAAACCTGCGCGCGGGCGCGTTCCTGTTGAAGGACACCGCCGACGTGAGCCGTGGATTGAAAGAGGTCTACGAAATCTTTCCAAGGCTCGCCGAGCGCCGGGCGCAACTGGCCGGCACGATGTCCGGCGGCGAGCAGGCCATGGTCTCCATCGGGCGTGCTCTGATCGGGGCGCCGAAACTGCTGCTGGTCGACGAGCCCTCGCTCGGCCTGTCCCCTGCCCTGGTGCAGGATTCCTTCGACGTCGTGAAGCGGATCAATCGGACGGGCAAGTCGGTGTTGCTGGTCGAGCAGAACGTTCACCAGACCCTGGAAATCGCCGACTACGGCTATGTGATGTCCCAGGGCAAGGTGATCGTCTCCGGCAAGTCCGACGACTTGCACAAGAACGAGGAAGTCCGGCGGGCCTATTTCGGTGCGGAATAGAAAAGTCCGTTTCGGCGCATTGAACCACGTGCAGGAAATCCGCCGAAACACGCACCGGACGGATCCGTCAGCCGATCAGCGCCTCGTAGGCGTCGCGCAGGAGCTGTAATTCGACTGGCGGCAGGCTGCGCGCCTCGGTGAGCTCGATGAACTTGCCGCCCCACTCCTCGGTCATCTCGAAGGGCGGATCGATGGACGTGAAGCGGGCAAGGTGGATGTGGATCTGGCGACCGTCGGCATCGACGGTAGCGGCAAAGCCGGGCTCGGCCGCAAGGTCCGAGGCATCGAGGCCGAGCTGCTCGGCGGCGGCCGTCACGATCGTTCCGGGAAACGCCACCACGCCGCCGCCATGCATCGCCATCGCCGCCCCTTCCGGCAGCGGCGCGAACCCGCAGATGCTGCCGCTGTCGTGGAGGAAAAAGCGGATCCGCGCGCTGGTCGGCTGCTTGTGGATGAGGATCACCCGGTTGGCCTGGAACGGATCGGCCATGGTCAGCCCCAGCCCTCGGTCGCGACCTGCAGCCGGACGACGGGGGTGCCGGCAATCAGGTGCTCGTCGAAGATCGCGGCGATATCCTCCGGCTCCCGGACGTTGCGGTATTTCACGCCGTCCGGATAGACGACGACGGTCGGGCCCTCAGCGCAGGGGCCGCCGAGGCAGCCGCTGTTGGTCACCTGCACCCGGCCTTCCAGCGCCCGCGCCTTCACCTCGGCAAGGAACAGCAGGAAGGTGTCCTCCGCCTTGTTCTCCGCGCAGCTTCCGAACGGATGGCCGGGCTCGCGCGACTGAGCGCAGACGAAGACGTGCTTTTCCGGTTTCGGCAGCATGACGGGAGATCCTTGAGGGCTGAGGCTTTGCCCGGTCGGTGAAAAAATCAGGCGGCTTGGGCGGCCGCCGATCCGTGGGTGAAGCAGTTCTTCGGGCAGATCCGCGAGCAGGCCTCGCAGCCGATGCAGTCGAGCCGGTTCTTCAGCGACATCACCATGGAGGTGTCGTCGGAAAAGCCGTCATCGTCGTCATCGTCGTCGCCGAACGGATCGTCATCCTCGTCCTCGTCGTCGTCGGCAAGGCCGAGGCTCTCGCGCTCGACGAGTTCGAAGACGTCGCGGGCGCAGACCCGGAAGCAGCGGCCGCAGCCGATGCATTTCTTCGGGTCGAGTTCCAGGACGAACTGCGGCACCCATTCGATGCCGCCGAGCGTCAGGCCGGTAATTGCGGTCATTGCATCAATTTCCTCAGCTTGCGGACGCGCCTTCGGCGGCCTTCAGCGCCGCGTCGGCCTCCGCCCATTCCTTGCACGCCGCATAGGTCTCCTCGGCGACCCGCGGCAGGTCCTCATAGGCCGCCGGCAGCCGGTCCTCGACCAGGTCGTGCAGCTCCATGGCCTTCTCGCCGGCGATCCGCTTGGCCTTCTTCACAGCCTTGCTGAGCGCCTTCAGCGCCTCTTCGTCCATCGTGATCTCCCCTGTCGGAACTAAAGCTTGGCGACGTCGCGGTGCTCTTCGATGAGGGCGACCGCCCTGGCGACGATCTTCGTCGCCTCCTCGCACATGGCGTCGAGCGACTTGAAGCCGAAGCGGTGCACGTCGCGCAGGTTCTTGTCGGCGACGATCAGCCGGCCGACGGCGATGATCGCGCGCCCGAACCCTTCGTGGGTCAGGTTGACCATGGGCACGGCCATCAGACCCGTTTCCGCCTCGATGGAGGCCGAAAGCGCGTTGTACCAGGCCTTCACCCGGGCCAGCACCAGCTCGTCCGGATCGCCGATCACCGGCACCTCGCGCTTGCGCTCCTTGGTCATCACGAAGGGATCGAGGATCTCGTGGTCGCCGGCATTGTCCCAGGTGCCGTAGCTGTCGACGGCGCGCATCTGGCGCAGCATCTCGGTCGCGAACGGCGTCGTCAGCGACGGATCGTCGGCCGTTACCACCATCTCCATGAAATCGTTCATCGATATCTCCCCGTTGTCGCGGCGCCAGGCGCTATTCGCTCCAGCCTTCCGCCTCCATGTCGTCGAACCGGTTCGGGTCGCGCTCCTCGGAAAGCGCCCGCACGATCCACAGCGCCGGGCCCTCGCGCAGCTCCTGCTGCAACTGGGAGAGCTGCGCCTTGATCGGCGTGCCGGGCGCCACCTTCAGCGGCTGCACCCCGACGGTCTTCAGTTGCCCGATCGCCGAGGCGCCGACCGCCTGGCAGTAGACCGCCGCACAGCCGGCGAGCGCGGCGATGCGCGCGGCCAGCTTGTCCTCGTTGCCGTCCTGGCTGGCCGCCTCAAAGGCGATGGCCTCGGCAAACCGCGCCTCGTCCATGGTCACGTGGTAGACCGCGAACCGGACCGCCGAGCCGAAATGCTGGTCCACGTGAATCTGGTCGGTGGTGGCGAACGCCACCTTCAGGGCCTTTTCCATGAAGCCGTCCCCGTCGGGTCCTTCCACCAGCGTCAGTCTGCGGGCGAGCCGCGCGCCTGCCATGGTCACATCCCTTCTGCCGCTGAGCTGGCCGCATCGTCGGCGCCGTCCTGGGCATAGATCGAGCGATAGGGGGCAAGGGTCGCCGGCTCCGCCTCGATCATCAGATTGCCGAGGTCGAACAGCACCTGCCGGCTGCCGCGATAGCCGACGGAAACCTTGGCCGGCGCGCCCATGCGGTCGAATTGCGGGAAGCCGGCGCGGTGCAGCGGCACCTCGAGCCGTTCGGCCGTCGCCGCGCAGTGCGCGTTGCCGATAACGAGTTCGACGCCGGCCGCGCGCGACAGCTTTTCAAGGTCTTCCAGGTCGCCGATCTTCACGGCCTCGCACGGCACGGATTTCAGCACCGGCGCGTTCGACGGCGCCACCGCGACGGAAAGCTCCGCGCCCATGCCATGAACGAGAGCGCCATAGGCCTTCAGAAGGTCCGGATCGGCGGCAACCGCCATCTTCACCATGCCGAGGTGGAAATGGGCATCGAGCATGGCGTCCTGGAGCTGCGCCCGCTGGCGGGAAAGCCGCGCCGGCACATCGCGCCCGGAAATCCTGCGGAGCGTGTCGATGAAGGCATCCACCGCATCGAGGCCCATGAGATGGGCGAAGCGATGCTCGGGAACGCCCGTGCGTGCCGCCAGGAGGTCGGCTGCATGGGACAGGCTCTCGCCGATGACCAGCGTCGCCCGCGCCTCGTGAAGGCGGGCGAATTCGGCGATGTCCGTGCCGCCGGTGGTCAGCGGCGAAAAGTCGGCATCGGCGAGATGGCCGTCGAGGCTGCCGGAAAGGTCAGGAAGGACGACCGGTTCCAGCCCGAACGCCTCGACGATCTCCTTGACCTCCTCGATGTCGCCCGGCGACAGCGCGCCGTTGACGAGCACGGTGACGCGGTCCGACGCCGGGTCGCCGCCCTTCTCCTCCGCCTCCGGCACCAGCTTGTCGATCATCGCGGTAACGGCCTTGGCGAACCCGGCTTCCAGCGAGCCGGCATAGTCCGGCGTTTCCACCGCGACGATGGCCGTGCCGTCATGCTCGGGGTGCTCCTTGCGAAAGACGTTGACAGAGCCGGCGGTATCGGACCCTTCCGTCTCGGCAAGCCCGGTCGTCGGCAGGCCGATCAGCGCGGGAGCGTTCTTGGCGCAGATCGTGGCAAGGCCCTCGACGACGTTCGTATCGGCGCCCATGACGGTGGAGACTTGGTCCATCGCCGTCGTCTGAAGGGGAACCGGCTCGCGGAAATGGCCGATCAGAAAGATCTTGCCATAGGCGGTGCAACCTTGCGCCCCGTGCAGCATCGCGATCGTGTCCTTGATGCCGAGGAAGGCGAGCGCGGCGCCCATGGTCTGGCTTGCCTTCAGCGGGCTGACGGCGAGCGCCTTGTTGCGTTTGATGATCTCGGCCATGTCCCCTACTCCGCTGCCGCCGCGGCCACCGCCGCATCCCAGGGCGCCGGCCGGCGCACCGCCTCCCAGATCGGGCTCTCGATGGTCTGGGCGAGCTGGCGGGCGAAGGTGATCATGCCCTCATAGCCCGCATAGGGGTGTTCCCGCTCCTGGTTGATGTGCAGGAAGGGCAGTCTTGCCTTGAGTGCGGTATACATGTTGCGGCCGCCGGCAATGAGCACGTCGGTATCGGTCTCGTGGACCATGTCGATGAGCGCGCGTGCGCCCTGGCTCTCGTCGAGCATGCGGGTGTTCTCGCCCATCAGCTCGCGGATCTTGGCCTTGTCGTCCTCGGTCGACTTGCGCGTCGAAGTGGCGACCACCTCCATGCCGAGGTCCTGAAGGGCCGAGACGATAGACCACGCCTTGACGCCGCCGGTGTAGAGCAGCGCCCGCTTGCCGGCGAGCCGGTCGCGCCAGGGTTTCAGGGCCTCGAAGACGCGCGCTTCCTCGCGGGCGATCAGCGCCTCGGTGCGGCGAATGAGGTCCTCGTCGCCGATCAGGGCGGCGATGTCGCGCAGCGCCTGGCTCATGTCGCGCACGCCGTAGAACGAGCCCTCGAACCAGGGCGTTCCGTACTGCTCGCGGAGCTTGCGGGCGACGTTGATGAGCGCCTTGGCGCAGACCATCATGTTGACCTCGGACCGGTGCATGGTCTGCACCTCGCGGAACCGCGTGTCGCCGGAGAGCGACCCGAGCACCCGGATGCCGAGCTCGTCGAACAGCGGCGTGACGTGCCAGAGCTCTCCGGCGATGTTGTATTCGCCGATCAGCGAGATGTCGTGGACGGTGATGCCCGGCCGCTCCAGGTGCGCCGGCACCGGGTCCGGCTCGCGGGTGCCGATGACGTATTTCACCATCGCCTCGCCGGCGATGCGGTTGCCGAGGTTCTTGGTGCCGTAGAAGCCGGCGGCATCGACGGGAACGACGGGCGTTCCCCACTTTTCCGTCGCCGCCTTGCAGACCGCTTCGATGTCGTCGCCGATCAGCGCCGGAATGCAGGTGTTGTAGACGAAGACGGCGGCCGGGGCCTGGCTGTCGATGGCCTGCTTGATGGAATGGAACAGGCGCTTCTCGCCGCGCCCCATGATGACGTCCTGTTCGGAAAGATCCGTCGTCAGGCCGAGCTTGTAGATCTTGGCGCCGGAGGATTTGGAGCCGCGATTGTCCCAGGCATTGCCGGCACAGGCGATCGAGCCGTGGACGATATGGGCGACGTCGGCAACGGGCAAAAGCGCGATCTGGGCGCCGTCGAAGCAGCAGCCGCCGGACGCAGCTCCCGGTGACGGGCGCGTGCAGCCGGACTTCGATTTGGTGTTGTGCTCGCAGGCGGGCTCGTTGAGAAGTTCCGCAATGTCTTTTTGTTTCATCCGCCACAAACCCCGCTGTCATGGGACGCTCAAGGGAACAACAGCAAGCGACATGCCAGTTGGTCGCGGCTTGATTTTATTCGACCTTTTGCATGGAAGCGGTGTCGCAAACCCGACAAAGGTCCGGGCGTTGTCCGATAAACGCGAGCGTTTTGAGATCAGATGCCAGTGAAGAGGAGGTCAAGGGCGGCAATGATCGCGTCGCGCTCGCCGGCCAGCGAGGAGACTCGCTCGCCAACCATCCGGCGCGGCACGCCGGCCAGTTCGCCCGTCGACAGGACAAACCGCTCACCCTCGATTTCGAAGACCGGATGAAGGCGCGTCACCGGCCGGAACGCACTCTCCGGGACGAGTGGCGCGACGACAACCGTTGCCAGCGGGTCGAGCAGGTCCGATTGCAGGATGAGGAGATAGGGGACGCGGGCACGCATCGCCGGATTGGGATTCCGGCAGACGTCGAACTGCCGCATTAGAAGCCCCTAATGCCGTCGCTAAAGACGCCGTCGCGCTCGATGGCCTCGGCGTAGCTATCGAAGGCCGCGCGGTTTTCGGCCTGCCAGCGTTCAACCCGCACCTTGCGGACTTCATCCCGCAAAGCGCTTTCCAGAACCTGCGAAAGCGTGATGCCGAGCCCCTTTGCCTCGTCGAGGAGGGCGGCATCAATGCTGAGATTGGCGGCGCGTTTCATTAAGACTATCCAAGGCAAGCTATGCGCATATGATATGCGCATATCGCTTGCGCGTCAATTCTTGGATCGCTTGATTTACCTCACTTCCGCAATCGCTCAAAAGCTGTACGGCTTGTGCATCCAGCCTTCGAGGACCGCGATGTCGCGTTCCGGCAGGTAGCGGTAATTGTGCTTCACGTCGGTGAAGACGGCCGGCGGAATGGCCGTCAGGGTCTTCTTCAGGAGTACCATCGCGAAATACCAGGCCATCGGGAACCCGGCCGCCTTGTCGTAGTCCGTGAGGTAGTCGGCGAGCGGCCGGCCGCTGAGGGTGCCGATGCCCTCCTTGGGGACCGTCAGCGCATCGATCGGCAGGGGCGTCGCCTCGACCTTCTGCTCGCCGAAGCGATCCTGGAACGGCAACAGGCGCAGCACGAAATGGTCGCAGAACCGGGTCGCCTCGCCGGCGCTGGAGCGGTCCCACTCCTCCAGGAAGCGGATGTAGCGAAGGTCCGAGCCGCCGGAGGTGACGTGCTCGGCGACGAGGTCGGCTACGTCGGTGATCACCCGGAAGATATAGCGCGGCGGGGCCAGCACCATCGGCTCCAGCCGTGCGCCGAAGGCGCCGGGCGGGTCGAGCAGATCCTCGATGTCGTCCGGCACCTCGTCGTCGACGAACAGCGGCCGGTCGACCACCTCGACGATCTCCTCCACTTCGAGCTGGACGAAATTCGGCGCCCGGTCGCCCATCGGCGCGACGAAATAATGGGTCCGCCCGTCATAGCGGGTGGTGAGGTACCCGGCATCGGCGTAGCGCTCATAGAGCGCGAACATGTCATGGTCGGATTCCGTCTCGGCCCATTGCCGGAGGTTGCCGGCGATGCGGTCGCCGTCTTCGTTGACGACGCCGCCGATGCGGTGCCAGCCGGTGCGCGTCAGCGCCAGGTGGAAGTTGAGGTCGGGCAGCAGCCGGGCGACACCGGCGATCAGCCCGGCGTGGTCAGGATCCGGCGGCGTCGTGCCGCAAAGCTCGTCGAGATAGACTTCCGACGGTTCCAGATCGGTCGGCCCGAAGGTCTGGCCTAGCTGTCCCATTCCTCGATTTCCGCGATCACGAGCCCGGTCGCGCTTTCCGGGCTGCTGGTGAAGGAGATGCAGCCGCCGCTGCCGGTGACGAGATAGAGGTTGAAGCCGTCGGCCTCGCGCACCGGCCGACCGACACTGACGTCGTCGTCGGAGCAGAAGGTGAAGTGGTGGTCCGGCCAGCGCTGGCGCAAGGCGGCGACGGTGGCGTCCCCCGGTCCTTCTTCTGCGACGACTGCGGCGATGGCGTCGATATCGCTGTCGGCGATCATTGCTCGGCCGCCTCGCGGAACGGATCGAGGGTCGTCGCTTCCCGGCCCATCGCCCGCGCCAGCCAGGGCGGCGGCGTGCCGGCGAGCACCTTCTGCAGATCGGCAAGCACGTCGCGCGCCTTGGCGCCGGCCGCGTGCTTCACCGGATGGATGTTGGCGCGCACCACCTTGGCCGCGGCCGGCCCGCCGATGGAGACCACATGCAGCACCTGGCAGTCGGAAATCAGGTCGGTGCGCCAGGCGTTCTTGTCGTCGGCGTCAGTTCCGCCGTCGGTCGCGCGGATGTCGATGAGACGAACCTCCTCCGGCGAGACCTGGTAGACCAGGAACCGCGCGCAGGAGCCGAAATGGCCATCGAGATCCTCGCCCCGGTTGGAGGCGCAGGCGACGCGCAGCGAACCCGGCATATCGCCGTCCTCGAAGGCGGCGACCGGCGGCTCGGCCTCGTCGTCAGGAAGCCCCTTGCCGCGTAGCAGAGACAGCGCCGCCTTGAGGTCGTCGGCGGGGATGGCAAGGAGCGCCTCGCCGCCGGCCTGGCGGAACGTCTTCATGCCGAGATTGTTGAGCTTTTCGGCCGTCAGCGGCAGCCCGACGGCATCGACGACGATGCCGATCAGCGTCCCCGCATCGATATCGGGAAGGCTGCGCGCGGCAAGGCCGATGCGCAGGGCGAGTTCGCGGGATAGCGGGGCGTCGGACATCGGCCGCGTCTCCTTGGCACGAAGAGGGGTCAGGATCGTATGGAAACAAGACCGAAGGAACCGGACCGGTGGTCGCGGCACGGCGAGCCGGAACGAAACGTCCGCCTGCCGTGCCGTCGTCCCCCCGGTTCCCTCCGTCGAGCGGTGTTACGCCGGGACGATGCAATCGTCCTCCATGCACAGCTCCAGGCAGCGCGGATTGTCGTGCTCGCCCTCGCATTCGGTGCATTTCTCGGCGTCGATGGCATAGACGCCCTTGCGCGGGAAAATCGCGCTGGTCGGGCAATCGGGTTCGCAGTCGCCGCAGGCGGTGCAAACGTCGGCAACAATCATCATGGCCATGATCGGAACTCCCTCAACTGGGGTCAGGCGCGGTTGAAGCGCAAGGTGGTTGGAAAGTCGGGCCGCGGGCTGATCGGTTCGATGAAATATTTCGACCCGTCCGACAGCTCGATGGTGCCGCCCCAGGCGTCGTCGGTATCGGTCTCGACCGAGACCACCGTTTCCTCCAGGTCTTTCTTGGCGACGTAGAACAGGAGCTGTCCGTCGTCGCTTCGTCTCAGCATTACGTTGGGCATGAACGCCTCCTTTAAAAACGCCTCGGGCTCCCCCCGGATCTGCCGCCCCGGCGGGAACCGGGACGGCAGGCGGAGAAAGCCTGAAACGCGGCGACGGGTTTAGCGGACCAGGTCGTAGTTGTAGTCCGTCGTCCCCATGCCCATGGTTTCCTTGTCGAGCTGCTCCAGGACACCGTTGACGAGGGTCGTCAGGATGGTCATGGCGCCCTCGTAGCCGAGGGTGGTGGAGCGGTGCAGGTGATGCCGATCGAAGATCGGGAAGCCGATCCGGATCAGCGGCACCTGGAACTCCTCGCCCTTGTAGCGGGTGTCGCGCTCGATGAACTTGCCGTAGGAGTTGCCGATCATGAAGTCCGGCCTGTCGGTGAAGACCAGCGAGCGCATGTGCCACAGGTCCTTGCCGACATGGACTTCGCAATCCTTGCCGTAGGGGCTGTCGTCGAGGATCTTGTCCATCGCCTTCTTCCAGCGCTTGTTGGCGTGGTGGCAGACGATGTGACGCGGCTCGGCGCCGAGCTCCAGCAGGAACTTGGAAAGACCCATGACGAAGTCGGCGTCGCCCCAAAGGGCGTATTTCTTGCCGTGCAGCCAGGCGTGGCTGTCGGTCATCATGTCGACGAGGCGGCCGCGCTCGGTCTCGATGGAGGCCGGGATCGGCTTGCCGGTCAGCTCCGAGACCTTCATCAGGAAGGCGTCGGTGCCGGCAAGACCCATCGGGATGTCGATGGCCGGGGTCTCGTGGGTCCAGGTCGCCTTGGTGTATTTGCGGGTCTTGACGAGCTGCCAGGGCTGCAGGAGCAGGGTGTCGATGGCGTTCGGCGCGTCCTCGACCTCTTCCCGCTTGGTGCCGCCGGCATACATCCGGTATTCGCCGTCGGCCGGCGTGTCGAGCACCTCGGTGGGATCGCACAGGAACGAGTAGGAAACACCCATCTCCTGCATGTAGCGGTGCATGACCCGGTAGTTGCCGAGATAGGTCTCAAAGCCCGGCACGATGTTGATCTTGCCGTTCGAGCCGACTTCCTTGTCCTCCATGTTGTTGAGGGTGAAGTAGCGGATCGTCCCCTCGAACATGTTGTCCCAGCCGGTCGTGTGCGAGCCGACGAAGCTCGGCGTGTGCGCGAACGGGGTCGGGAAGTCTTCCTCGATGTGACCTTCCTTCTTGGCGTTGCCGATGAAGGCGTTGAGGTCGTCACCGATGACCTCGGCCATGCAGGTGGTCGAGACCATGATCATTTCCGGCTTGTAGAGAGCCTTGGCGTTCTTCAGGCCGTCGAACATGTTCTTCTGGCCGCCGAACACCGCCGCGTCCTCGATCATGGAGTCCGACACGCAGGCGATCGGCTCCTTGAAGTGGCGGTTGAAGTAGGTGCGGAAATAGGCGACGCACCCCTGGCTGCCATGCACATACGGCAGGGTCTTCTCGAAGCCGAGCGAGCACAGCACCGCGCCGAGCGGCTGGCAGGCCTTCGCCGGGTTGATGGTCAGGGCCTCGCGGGAGAAGTTGAGGTCCTTGTATTCCTCGGTGGTCGTCCACTGGAAGATCTCCTCGATCTTTCCCTGGTCGACCTTTTCCTCGAACAGCGCCTGCTTGTCGCCGAGCGACTTCTTGTAGTCCTCTTCCCGGAACAGCGGGTAACTGGGCTTGATGTTATCGACTGTCTGGCTCATCTGGTCCTCCTTCGCGCCACCAATCTGTGAACAAGCGAAGAGTTGGAGTGAAACTGGTCGGGCTACTCGGCCGCTTCCGCGATGTCGGAGCTGCCGCGCTTCCACGGCGGCGTGATCGCGTCCCAGCACGGATTGTTGAGGGTCATGTCCATGTCGCGGGCGAAGATGGCGAAGCCGTCATAGCCGTGATAGGGACCCGAATAATCCCAGGAGTGCATCTGGCGGAACGGAATGCCCATCTTCTGGAAGATGTACTTTTCCTTGATGCCGGAGCCTATCAGGTCGGGCTTCACGCGCTTGACGAATTCCTCGAATTCGTAGCCGGTGACGTCGTCGTAGATCAGCGTCGCGTTGCCCATCTCCTGGATGGTGCGGTCGTAGTCGTCGTTGTGCGCGAACTCGTAGCCCGTGCCGACGACTTCCATGCCGAGATCCTCGTAGGCGCCGATGATGTGGCGCGGACGAAGGCCGCCGACATAGAGCATGACCCGTTTGCCTTCCAGGCGCGGGCGGTACTTGTCGACCACCGCCTGCCACTGCGGGCGATACTTCTCGATGACCCGCTCGGCGCCTTCCTTGATCTTGTCGTCGAAACGCTCGGCGATCTTGCGCAGCGCTTCCTCGATCTTGGTCGGGCCGAAGAAGTTGTATTCCATCCACGGAATGCCGTGCTTTTCTTCCATGTACCGCGAGATGTAGTTCATCGAGCGGTAGCAGTGCAGAAGGTTGAGCTTGGCCTTCGGGGTGTTTTCCATCTCCGCCAGCGTGCCGTCGCCGGACCACTGGGCGATCACGCGAAGCCCCATCTCCTCAAGCAGGATGCGCGAGGACCAGGCGTCGCCGCCGATGTTGTAGTCGCCGATGATGGTGACGTCGTAGTCGGTCGCCTCGAACGCCTTGCCTTCCGACTTCGGGAACACCCAGTCGCGGATCGAGTCGTTGGCGATGTGGTGGCCGAGCGATTGGGACACGCCCCGGAAGCCCTCGCAGCGGACCGGCACCATGGTCTTGCCGTGTTCCTGCGCCTTGGTCTTGGAGACCGCCTCGATGTCGTCGCCGATCAGGCCGATCGGGCATTCCGACTGCACCGTGATGCCCTTGTTCAGCGGGAACAGCATCTCGATCTCGTCGATGATCTTGGCCAGCTTCTTGTCGCCGCCGAAGACGATGTCCTTCTCCTGGAAGTCGGAGGTGAAGTTCATCGTCGTGAAGGTGTTCACGCCGGTGGTGCCGACATAGTAGTTGCGGCGACCGGCACGCGAGTACTGGCCGCAGCCGACCGGGCCGTGCGAAATGTGGATCATGTCCTTGACCGGACCCCACACCACGCCGCGCGAGCCGGCATAGGCGCAGCCGCGGATCGTCATCACGCCCGGCAGCGACTTGCGGTTCGAGGTGATGCACTTGGACGATTTTTCGACCGACTGGTCGTTCGCCGTCAGGTGCTTGGCGCGGTCCTTGGCGGCCTTTTCGGGATAGACCTCGAGAACCTCCTGGATGAGGTCTTCGGTCTCTTGCTTGGTCATTGTCGACATTGGTGTTTCTCCAATTCACCGGAGACCGGGGCGAAGGCGCGGCAACGCCTTCCCCTCCCGTCCGTTTGTGGCGTTACGCGGCGGCGCCGGCTTCTTCGGCCTTCTGGCCGACGATGCTCTCGTCCTCGACTTCCATGATGCCGAACTCCATCAGCAGGTCTTCCAGCTCGTCCATGGAGGCCGGCACCGGGATCACGAACTTCTCGTTGTCGATGATCTTCTGCGCCAGGGTGCGGTACTCGTCCGCCTGCTTCGCCTTCGGGTCGTACTCGATGACGGTCATGCGGCGGATCTCGGCGTGCTGGACGACGTTGTCGCGCGGCACGAAATGGATCATGTGGGAGCCGAGCTTTTCGGCCAGCGCCATGATCAGCTCGTCCTCGCGGTCGGTGTTGCGCGAGTTGCAGATCAGGCCGGCGAGGCGGACGCCGCCGGAATTGGCGTATTTCACGATGCCCTTGGCGATGTTGTTGGCCGCGTACATGGCCATCATCTCGCCGGAGACGACGATGTAGATCTCCTGGGCCTTGTTCTCGCGGATCGGCATGGCGAAGCCGCCGCAGACAACGTCGCCGAGGACGTCGTAGAACACGAAGTCGAGGTCGTCCTCGTAGGCGCCCTCTTCCTCAAGGAAGTTGATGGCGGTGATGACGCCGCGGCCGGCGCAGCCGACGCCCGGCTCCGGACCGCCGGATTCCACGCACTTGATGTCCTGGTAGCCGACCTTGAGGACGTCCTCCAGTTCCAGATCTTCCACCGAACCGGCGTCGGCGGCCATCTGCATGATCGAGTTCTGTGCCTTGGCGTGCAGGATGAGGCGGGTGGAATCGGCTTTCGGATCGCAGCCGACGATCATCACCTTCTTCCCCAGCTCGGCGAGGCCGGCCACCAGGTTCTGCGTGGTGGTCGACTTGCCGATGCCGCCCTTGCCGTAAATCGCGCATTGACGAAGTGCCATTGTGCTTCTCCTTAAAGCAGTCTGTGTCCCGTGTTCCGCCGAACCGAAGTGTGTGCGAAACGTTAAAGCCACCCCGGTATCGCAAGGGCTGTGCCAATTGCATTTTTCCCCAATAAATTACTGTTTTTACTTGTGAATTCATATTCGCGGCCGCGCACGTCATTGGTTGCAACACAAACAAAAACCGGCATTCGGGCAGCGCGATTGTCGGAGAACCGACAGAGCCGCCCCGACACGATCGCGGCGCTCCCGACACGCCCGGCAAGGTGCGACAAAACCGACACCCCCAGGTTGGCCTGTCGCAAAGCCGACAAGCCCGAGCAGCCGGATTTCCCATTCAGGTCAATGAATTAGATCGCCTGCCAATGTGGTTCGGTTCTTGCTTCTCTTAAGCCGACACAATCGAGCGACATCAGGAAGGCGGCAAAGCGTGAGCACGGGAACCGATTTCGAAGCGATCATCGACGGCATCACCCGCGGCGAGGTCGTGCCCTATCTCGGCCCCGGCGTCCTCAAGGGCGTCGTCGAAGAAGGCACCGGCGAGCCGATGCCCGCCGACAGCGACAGCCTGATCCTGGCCATGAACGGCGGCAGGCCGATGGCGCCCAAGCTCATGTACGAGTTCCCGCGCGCGGCCATGAACATCGAGTTGAAGCGCGGCCGGCGCTATATCGAGCAGTTCCTGACGCGGCTTTACGGCGAGCGCTCCTGGAGCCGCGCCCCGGCCCATGACTGGCTCGCCGCGCTGAAGCCCGCCTATGTCATCGACATCAACCGCGACACCCAGCTCCAGGAGAGCTTCGCGGCGACCCCGCACCTCCTCATCAAGGGCGTCGCCCGCATCGGCGGCACCGACTATCGTTTCGTCCTCTTCCAGCACGACGGCACCGCCTATCGCGCCGTCACCCTGGAGGAGGCCGATCCGGACCTGCCGGTCCTTTTCAAGCCGATGGGCTCGCCCGCGCCGCAACCGGTCTACATCGCCTCCGATGCCGACTATGTCGACTACATCACCGAGCTGATGGGCGGCTTCGGCGTGCCGGCCTTCCTGAAGCAGCGCCGGCGCGGCAAGCGCTACCTGTTCCTCGGCATGCGCTTTACCCGCGACACGGAACGCATGGTGATGTCGGACATTATCTTCGATGCCGCCGAACCCGCCGGCTGGGTGCTGATCGAGAAGCCGACGGAAAAGGAACGGCGCTACTGCGCCACCAAGAACATCGAGATCGTCGAGGCCTCCCTCGACACCTTCCTGGATGCCGCGCGGGCAACCGCCGGATGACAGTCCGGAGCACTCAGATGACTGCCGATCTTTCCGACAAGGAGACCGACATGACGACCCAGAACGCCCAGAACGTTAAGACCGCCAACACCGTCGCGCCGATGCCGGCCTGGCCGAAGTCGGGCCCCGCCCGTCCGCGCTGGCTGCTCGGCTCGAACCTTGCCGAAGAGGCAAGGAAGGAAATCGCCGCCGAGACGGCAGGCAAATGCCCGTTCTCCCACGGCGCCGCCGACAGCAACGTTGTCAGCCTGGCCGCGCACCGCGAGGACGCGGGCGGGCAGGAAGAGACCGACCGGTGACCTTGCTCGTCTGGCAGGAGGATCGCCATCGCCTTGGCGTCGACGCCATGGACGAGACCCATCTTGCCTTCGCCGACCTCGTCAACCGGCTGGGAGAGGCCACCGATCCGGCCGCCTTCCAGGCGCTTTTTGCCGAACTCTCGGCCCACACCGAGGCGCATTTCGCCGAAGAAGACCGGCTGATGGCCGAAAGCGGCTTTCCGGCCCTTGTCGAACATCGCGGCGAGCACCGCCGCGTCCTCGGCCAGATCGCCCAGATTGGCGAACGCGTTGCCCGCGGCCGCATCGCCATGGGCCGGGCCTGGGTCGCCGAGCTGCCGTCCTGGTTTGACCTCCATGCCGCCAGCATGGACAGCGCCCTCGCCGCCCATCTGAAGAAGGCCAGCATCGGCATCGCCGAAAAGGCAGACGTTTCATGAGCGACACCGCCCTCGTTGCCCGCACCATCGAAGCGGCCGCCACGGTCGTCTCCCGCGACGGCACCCACATCGTCGTCGAGACCGAACGGACGGCCGGCTGCGCCTCCTGCGCGGCGAAATCCGGCTGCGGCACCGCCGCCATCGGATCGGTCCTCGGCAAGAAGGCAAGCCGGCTAAGGATGGTCAACGACATCGATGCCAGGGTCGGCGACCGCGTCGTGCTGGTGCTGCCGGAAACGGCGCTGCTGCGCGCCGCCATCGTCGCCTATATCCTGCCCGTGCTGGCGATGATCGTTGCCGCGGCCACAGTTGCCGGCCTCGGCGCCGGCGATCTCGGCGCGGGGCTCGCCGCGGTCCTCGGCCTCGGCGCCGGGCTCCTCTTTGCCCGCCATGGCGCCACCGCGCCTTTCGTGTTGACCTCGCTGGGTGGAGCTTTCCTGCGCAAGGCGTGAGTTAAGTGCATTCGGCCGCACGGTTTTTCGCAAGAGCCTTTCTGCTCATCCTGATCGTCAGCGGCATCGCTGCCTGCGACGAGCGCCACGACGATGCCCGCTACACCCTCTACGTCTTCGGCACGCTGGTGGAGATCGCCGTCCCGGCGGCGGAAAAGGCCCGCGCCGACGCCGCCATGCCGGAGATCACCGCGCGCTTTGCCGAGATGCACCGCGACTGGCACGCCTGGCGCCCCGGCGAGACGACAAGGCTCGACAAAGCCATCGCCGAGGGCCGCTCGATGACGGTGAGCCCGCTCCTCAAGGACGCTCTCCTGCGTGGCCGGGAATTGGAAGAAAAGAGCGGCGGCCTCTTCAATCCGGCAATCGGGAAACTGATCGGCCTGTGGGGCTTTCACCAGGACGACCGCCCGGTCGGCCCGCCGCCGGACGATGAGGCCATCGCCACTCTCGTTGCCCGGCACCCCTCCATGGCCGACCTCGTCATCGACGGCAACGAGGTGTCCTCGACCAACCCGGCCGTGGAGCTCGATTTCGGCGGCTTCGCCAAGGGCCTCGCCCTCGACTGGGCGGCGGAAAGGCTGAAGGAACGGGGCATCCCCGACGCCGTCCTCAACGCCGGCGGCGACGTCAACGTCATCGGCCGTCACGGCAAGCGCCGCTGGCACGTGGCGATCCGCGACCCGAACGGCTGGGGCGTCCTCGGCGCGGTCAAGCTGGAGCCGGACGAGGTGCTCTACACTTCCGGCAACTACTACCGCTACCGCGAGCACGACGGCGTGCGCTATTCCCACATCATCGACCCGCGCAGCGGCCGCCCGGTCGACCACATCGTCTCCGCCAGCGTCATCGCCGACAACGGCGCCCTGGCCGACGCCGCCGCCACCGCCCTCTCCATCGCCGGCCCCGACGGCTGGCAGGAAACGGCCCGGCGCATGGGCCTGACGCTGGTCCTCCTCGTCGATGCGGACGGCACGATCCTCATGACACCGCAGATGAAGGAGCGCGTGGAATTGGAGGAGGAGGATGTGAAGATGGTCATCGAGGACGTGCAACAGGCGGGAGCGAACTAACACGGCGACCGTTTTTACGAAGATACGCCGGCTAATCAACGGGTGCCAAAACGGCTCAATCGGCCGGAATCGCTGGCAACTCAGGCACTCCCCTCTCCGTCATCCCGGGCGAAGCGAAGCGCAGACCCGGGACCCATTGCCCGCCACGACACGGTAGCCCACCGCGATCGCAGACTGGATCGCCACGTCGGCCTGACGGCCTCCTCGCGATGACATTGAAAACACAGGAAAACCCGAGAAGATCGTCATTGCGAGCGCAGCGAAGCAATCCAGACAGCAGCGTTCCGACAACACCCGGCATACCGAATTGAGAGGGGCATTAGGCCCCGGCTCGGGGGCCGGGGTGACGGCAGAGTGTGCAGCAACTGTGAAACAATATCTGCGATGCGATGCTCAACAGCAATCGACGTTAATTAGCCAGATAATGATAATCATCCATTTGAAGAGAGCAGCGCCCCCGCCCTCACTCCTCCTCCGGCGCGAAGCACTGCGCATAGTCCGCGCACACCGCGCAGCTCGGCGCGCGGCAGACATAGATCCCCTCGCGCTCGCAGAGCTGCTTGTAGAGGAACTTCTTCCACTTCATGTTCCTGTCGTTCCTGACTGCCAGCGCCGGGAAGTTCACCGTCAGCATCGCGGTCAATTGCGGCCGTGAGAACAGCCCGAGGTCCGACCACAGATGGTCGGCCGAGGTGCAGCCGGCAACGACGAGGTCGGCGACCCACAGTTCAGACTCGTCCTGCCCCGCCCGGAATTCCATGAGCAGCGCGCGCAGGTCTTCCAGTTCGTCCATGTCGTCCGGCAGGTCGCGGTCGTCGCGCACGCCCGAGACGGCCGGAAGCCGCCCGAAATGCCGGCAGAGCATGTCGCCGAACTGCGCTTCCGTCAGCCCCATCCACCGCGGCAGACCGCCCCGGTCCGCCATCCAGCTCGCCAGCATCTGGGCGATAAAGCCGTCATTCGGCCCGCCCCGCGCGCTCGCCATCAGGCGCTGGAACAGCGCCTGATGGAGCGTTTGGGTTTCGCCCGCCGCAAGTGGCAGGGGCTTGGTCATTGCGCCGCCTCGTAGGTGATGCGGATGTCCTCGTCGCGCACGATCATCTGGCAGGCGAGCCGCCATTCGCTCGCCATGTCGTTGACGACGATCTTCTCCAACTCGTCCTTGGAGATTTTGCCGATCTCGCGCAGGACCGTCTTTTCCTTCTCGGTCATGTGCTCGCCCATATGGGTCGGGCCGCCATTGATGTCGGTGACGTGCACGACGCAGGAGCCGCACTCGCCGTCCTGGCAGTCGAACATGATCGGCACCTTGTATTCCTGGGCCAGCGACAGGACGGTGCGCTTGTGGCTGGTCGCCGGCGCATACACCTCGAACTCCTCGAAGTCCGGGTGCTGGAAGATGATTTTCGGCATGACAGTTTCCTCGTAGTTGCGGATGCGGGTCGTCAGGCCGGGTGGACCTTGACTTCACCGTCGCCCAGCACCTGGGCCTGGCAGGCGCAGCGCATGTCCTTGCCGGCCATGTTTTCCTTCAGCACCTTGTCTTCCAGCGCCGTCGGCTCGGAGAGGTATTCCATGCCGCCCTCGACCTTCATCAGGCAGGTGCCGCAATCGCCTTCGCGGCAGCCGTAGATGATGCCGGCACCGACTTTCTCGGACACCTCGATGACCCGCGTTCCGGCGGGAACGGTCACGGTCACGTCGATGTCCGTGAAGCTCAATTTACCCTTGGCCATGTTTGACTCCTTCGATGGACCACGGTGTTTTCCGTTGCGTCTTTTCTCGGGTCCGGCCGTTCAAGGCGGCCGGCCTTCCCCCGGTATTCAGAGGTCTGCGAAATCGACCACCTTGGGCTTGGCCTTGCCGACGAGGCTTTCCGCCAGCGTCCGGCCATAGTCCCGGCAGTCGTCCAGTTCCTTTTCCGTCGGATGGAATTTGATCCTGAGGCCCTTGGCCGGCACCCGCATCTTCAGGCCGCGCAGCCGGTCCTCGATCATCGGCACCGCCTCGCCCGACCAGCCATAGGAGCCGAAGGCACCGCCGAGCTTGCCGCGGGTCTCGATCGAGATCAGCGAGGCGAGCACGTCCCACACCGGTTTCACCGCATCGCCATTGACCGTGGGCGAGCCGAAGACGAGGCCGTCGGCGCTCTCGATGAGGTCGACGAAGGGCTCGATCTCGCCGCCCTGCAGGTCGTAGAGCGAGACCCGGACGCCCTCGACGGACGACGCCCCGTCATGGACGGCCTTGGCCATGTCGGCGGTCGCGCCATAGGCACTCATGTAGAAGACGAGAAGGCTCTTCTCGCGCCCCTCCACCTCGTTCGGCAGGTAGGAGTTGGAGAGCGTGCGGTAGCTGCGCACGTAGGACAGCGGATTGTCGCGCAGGATCGGCCCGTGCGCCGGCGCGATCAGGTCGGGCGCCAGCGGCTCGATCTTGTCGACGGCCTCCAGCACCCAGCGCTTGAACGGCCGCATGATGTGCTTGAAGTAATATTCGAAGGAGAACCGGAAATCGCCGACCCGGTCGTTGTAGAGCCGGTCGTCGCAGAAATGGCAGCCGAAGACGTCGCCGGAGAACAGCAGCTTCTCGTCTTCCAGGAACGTGCACTGGGTGTCCGGCCAGTGCAGATAGGGCGTGTTGACGAAGCTGATCGGCCGGCCGGAAAGGGCGCAGCGGTCGCCGGTGTCGGTCAGCGTGTAGCCGTAATTGTCGAGCTCTTCCTTCATCAGTGCGGTCAGCACCTTCAGGGCCCGCACCGAGCAAAAGATGTGGGCCTGCGGCGCCCGGCGCATCAGCTCCGGCACGGCGCCGGTGTGGTCCGGCTCCAGATGGTTGAGGACGACGGCGCGGATCTCGTCATAGCCCGCGACCTGCTCCAGCCGGGCGAAGAACTCTTCGGAGAACTCCTCCTTGACCGTGTCGACGACGACGACGCCCTTCGGCCCGCGCACCGTATAGGCGTTGTAGGTGGTGCCGTTCGCCGTCTTCAGGATCAGGTCGAAGGTGCGAAGGTCCGGATCGAGCGCACCGATCCAGTGCACGCCCTCGGCGATCTCGACAGGCTGGGGAAGCGTGGCAAGCATCGCCCTGTCGTCCCTCTAAATTATGCCGGCAGCGGCAAGCGCCTGCAGCCTGGCGACCGGGATGCCCGTCAGCGAGCCGAGCGGATTGGCGGCCTCGCCGAATTCGTTGAGGATCGCCATCTCCACCGGGCAGATGCTGGCGCATTGCGGGTCGGCGAAATCGCCCTCGCAATGGGTGCATTTCGCCGCGTCGATCAGAAAATGAGGCTTTGCCTCACGGATCGCCCCGCTCGGGCAGACATCCATGCAGGCAAAGCAGTTGACGCACGCAGCGGTAATTTCATAGGCCATGCCGCTTCTCCCTCAGGCCGACCGGTTTTCGAATGCCGGCGGGGCCAGTTGGCCGGTCTCGAACATTTCCCGGTAGACGGCCATCACCGCCTCCTCGATCGGCTCCATGGCGTGTTCGCCGTTCGGCAGGATGCCGGCGTCTTCCAGGTGCCCCCAGGGCTCGATGCCGATCCTGGAGCACAGCACCACCTCGCAGCCGTCGAGCACGCGGATGGTCCGCTGAAGCGCGGTCTCCGCATCGCCGCAGGTGGTGTCGCCGGCGCAGTACTGGTCGGTCTTGCGATGGCCGATGAAGCGCGCACCCGTCGGGCTCGCCTCGTAGACGAGGAATTCCTTGGCGTGGCCGAAATGCTGGTTGACGACGCCCTGGCCGGAGCTGGCGACCGCCATGTAGACGGAGCGCAGGCCCTTCGGCAGGCCGCTCGCCGTCGCGGTCGCGGCTTTCGCCGACTGCGCGGCGCGCTGGGCATCGCGCGAGGCCTCGATCGCCTGATGGATCTCGGCCCTCTTCTTCATCGCCGCGTCGTAGTCGATCTCCATGGCGTCGATCTTGTCGAGGGTGAACTCCTGGCCGCGGTCCTCGCCGAGGAGGCCGACCGCATCGGCCCGGCACTGGCGGCAATGGCGCATCATGTTCATGTCGCCGCAGGCATCCTGCAGGGCGGTCAGCTCCGACTGGCTCGGGCTCCGCTGGCCCATGACGCCGTAATAGGTCCCGTGCTCCTCTTCCGCGATCAGCGGCATGACGTTGTGCAGGAACGCACCCTTTTCCTTGACGATCCGGCTCACCTCTTTCAGGTGCTCGTCGTTGACGCCGGGAATGAGCACCGAATTGACCTTCACCAGCACGCCGCGTTCGACGAGCATCTGAAGGCCCTTCTGCTGCTGCGCGATCAGGATTTTCGCCGCCTTGACGCCGCGGATGCGCCGGTTCTTCCAGAAGATCCAGGGATAGATCTTCGCGCCCACCTCCGGATCGACACAGTTGATGGTGATGGTCACGTGGTCGATGTTGTGCTTGACCAACTCCTCCACATGGTCGGGCAGGGTGAGCCCGTTGGTGGAGACGCAGAGCTTGATGTCCGGCGCCTTGTCGGAAAGCTGGCGGAAGGTGTCGAAGGTGCGCGCCGGATTGGCCAGCGGATCGCCGGGACCGGCGATGCCGAGCACGGTCATCTGCGGGATGGTGGCGGCCACCGCCAGCGTCTTCTTGACCGCCTGGTCCGGCGTCAGCAGTTCGGAGACGACGCCCGGCCGGCTCTCGTTGGCGCAGTCATATTTGCGATTGCAGTAGTTGCACTGGATGTTGCAGGCCGGCGCCACCGCCACATGCATGCGGGCATAGTGGTGGTGCGCCTCTTCCGAATAGCAGGGATGGTTCTTGACCCGCTCGCGGATGTGCTCCGGCAGGTGCGCCATCTGGTCGTCGGTCGAGCCGCAGGAGCCCTTCGAGCAGCCGCCTTCCGACGGTGTGGCCGGTCCGAGAACTTTCAGTTCCATCCCCAAGGACTCCTTCGCTGGCAGGGCTCATATTAATGGCGGCTTAACGGTCCCATCCGGCATAGCAACGGCCGTGCCAGCTTGCCGCGATGCGGCAAGGCACTGATTTTTCATGAGTTTTGGAAGGGCTTCAGGCGGCCGGGCGTGTCCTGAAACCGACAATCGCCCGGCCGGCTCTTTGTGCTATTCGCGACAATGAATGGATGTGGCCGAAAAAAAAGCAGCCGGCGAGCGGTCGGCTCAGATCCGGCGCATCTTGATGTCGAGCACCTTGATCCGATAGGCGATCTGGCGCGGCGTCATGTCGAGCAGCCGGGCCGCCTTGGCCTGCACCCAGCCGGCCTCTTCCAGCGCCGCGATCACCCGTTCCCGCTCGCTGAGGGCATCGTCCTCCCAGAGCCGCGCGCCGCTGCCCGAGCCAGTCTCCGGCGGGCTCGCCCGGGCCGGAACCGGCGGCATCGGCGGGGCCGAGGCCGGAGATGACGGCGATTGCGGGCGGGCCGGCGCCGGGCTGAGCAGCGCCTTGTCCGGCAGGCCGGCAAGGGCGATGACGTCGCGGTCGATGGTGCCGTCGGCGCTCATCACCGCCGCCCGCTCCATGCAGTTTTCCAGCTCGCGCACATTGCCCGGCCAGGAGTAGCGCATCAGCAGCCGGAGCGCGCTGTCGGTCAGCATCAGCTCGCGGCCCTGCTTTTCCGCCACCTTGGCGACGAGGAAGCGGGCGAGCTCGGGAATGTCGTCGAGCCGGTCGCGCAGTGCCGGCATGGTGATCGCCATGACGTTGAGGCGGTAATAGAGGTCCTCGCGGAAGTCGCCTTTTTCCACCGCGCTCTCAAGGTCCTTGTTCGTGGCGGCGATGATGCGTACGTCGACCTTAAGGGTGCGATTGCCGCCGACCCGCTCGAACTCGCCCTCCTGCAGGACGCGCAGGAGCTTGGACTGGAAGGCCGGCGAGATCTCGCCGATCTCGTCCAGGAACAGCGTGCCGCCGTCAGCCTGCTCGAAGCGGCCCTTGCGCAGCGACGTGGCGCCGGTGAAGGCGCCCTTCTCGTGGCCGAAGAGCTCCGATTCCAGGAGGTTGTCCGGCAGCGCGGCGCAGTTCAGCTTCAGGAACGGCCCGCTGCCGCGCGGCGAATTGTAGTGGATGGCGTTGGCGACCAGTTCCTTGCCGGTGCCGCTCTCGCCGCGGA
Organism: Rhodobium gokarnense; assembly: GCF_025961475.1. Classification (NCBI taxonomy): domain Bacteria; kingdom Pseudomonadati; phylum Pseudomonadota; class Alphaproteobacteria; order Hyphomicrobiales; family Rhodobiaceae; genus Rhodobium; species Rhodobium gokarnense. Next base: position 226,332 of record NZ_JAOQNS010000003.1, read on the forward strand.
TGAGCACCGTGGTGTTCCACTTGGCGACGACGCGGACCTGCTCGAACACCACCCGCATGGTTTCCGTGTCGCCGATGATGTTGGCAAAGCCGTGCTGCTGCTTGACCCGGCGGTGCAGCCGGTCGCGCTCCGACCGGAGCTGGTCCTGCTCCAGTTCCACCGCCCGCGAAAGCTGCACGGTCTGGGCCATCAAGGAGGCGATCATCTCAAGGAGCTTGGCCTGGTCCTCCAGGAACTTGTCATTGCGCATCGGCTGGGCGGCGAGGACGCCGAGCGGCGCGTCGCTGCCATAGAGGATCGGCACGCCGATGAACGGCAGATCCGGGTCGTAGACGCCGAGCCGGTCGAGGAAGCGCGGCTCCTCGGCGATCCGCGGCACGATGATGGCGTTGCGCGAATGCAGAATGGTGCCGACCACCCCCTCGCCGGCGCGGTAGCGCACGTCGTGGGCGATGGTGGCGCTGTCCTGGTGAACGTCGGTGATGTGGAGTTCGCCCGTCTCGCCGTCGACGAGGCCGATCATGCCGTAATGCAGCCGCCCCTCCTCGTGCAGCAGCTTCAGCACTTCCTTGGACGTTTCGCGCAGGTTCAGCGACCGGCTCAACAGGCCGCTCACCTTGTAGAGCGTCTCCAGCTCCTGCTTGTAGAAGGCGCAGTAGACGGGCCGCGGGCAGATGCGGTCGGATCGGCTGAGGTTGCGCTGTTCATCCATGGGCGTCACCACGCTCTCTTCCGGGTCCGGTCGTCCGCCGAGGGATCGCGCCGGCAGGCGGGCAGGGCAATCCGCATCACGCAACCGATATGGTGGCCGTCGTCGATCAGGATGTCGCCGTCCAGTTCGCCGACGATCTGGCGGGCAAGGGCAAGGCCCATGCCTGCGCCGCGCCGCCTTTCGCTCCACAGCGAGCAGAACGGCTCGAAGATGCGGGAGCGGTCGGCCCGGTCGATGCCGGGGCCGCCGTCGCGGATCACCGTCTCGATCATTCCGTCGTCGGTCACGACGGTGGTGATGCGCACATCGTGGTCATGGGCACCGGGCTCGCCGACGGCGGTGATGGCGTTGTCGATCAGGGTCTTCAGGAGGATGCGCAGGAGGTTCTCCTGGCCGTAGACCGGCGCCAGATCCCGCTCCGGCGTCCAGTCGACGACGATGCCGGCGGCCGACAGCCGGTTCGCCGACATCACGAGCACGTCGCGGATCACCTGGTTGAGATTGACCGGCGCCTTGACCGGCGGGCTTTCCGGCGGCAGCGCCGTCTTCAGCCGCTCGATCGCCTGCTGGCCCGACATCAGCGCCGCGTCCGTTGCCTGCGACAGCGCCCCGTCGGCGCCGTCGCGCCGGCTCAGCATGCCGGCCATCGCCTGGATAACGTTGAGCGGCCCCTGCAACTGGTAGAGCGCGCCCTCGATCACTTCCGTCAGGTTCCGGCGCATCTCCAGCTCGGTCATCTCGGCGCGGACCGCGTGGAATCTTGCGTGCTCGTACTGGCTCTTCAGGTTGGTGACCTCGTTGCAGACGAGCAGCAACGCATTCTGCAGCCGGCTTTCGAAATAGCTGTCGGCGGCAAGCTCGAATTCGCGCACCCAGATCGTCGAACAGGAGAACCAGCGCACCCGCATGCCCGGGATCAGCACCCGGACCTCGACGCCGGAGAGGGTCCGCTCCTCCTCGCAGGCGCTCTGCATGTCGTCGCCGAGCAGCGGCCTCAGTTCGTCGAGGAAATACTCCGCCGGCACCGCATCGCCCATGTCGTGGGCGAGCCGCTTGTAGGCCCGGTTGTCGATGATCACCTTGCCGGAGACGTCGACCAGCGCCATCACCACCGGGGCACTGTCGATGATGCTCTCGATCAGGTTCTTCTGGTTTTCCACCTGGCGCTGGAGATGGTTCATCTCCGTGATGTCCCGGTGCATGCCGAGATAGTAGCGGATGGTACCGAGCCGGTTCTTCACCGGCACGATGGTGAGTTCCGCCAGGTAGCGCTCGCCGGATTTCTTCCGGTTGACCAGCTTGCCGTGCCAGGTCTCGCCGCCCGAGATCGTCTTCCAAAGGTCGAGATAGACCGCCCGCGGCGTCGCCTTGGCAGAGAGCAGCGCCTCGTTCTGGCCGACGACGTCCTTGACGCCATAGCCGGTCAGCCCCTCGAAGGCCGGGTTGACGTAGACGATGTTGGCCTCCGTGTCGGTGACGGAGATGGCAACGGAGAGCTGCTCCACCGTCTCGCGGTAGAGCCGCGGCGGCAGCGACCCGTCCGCCGGCATGGCGCTCGGCCCGAAGATCTCCTCCACCTCCGGCGGCAGATCGTCCGGCAGCGACGACAGGATCGCCGTCAGCGCTGCACAGGCTTCGAAATGTTGCTCTTTGCCGGGTTCGTTGCTCATCCCTACCTCGCCCGCCCTCAAAAAGGTTCGGGGATACTTAAAGCAAGATGCATGCCTTTAGGGGCGTGGTCCGGCGCTCCAAAAAGGCCCGTTACCGTGGCGTTTGTCGCCCCCGCAGGGCCCGCTGTGTAGGCTTTGCGACAAGCACGGGCGGCGACACTTACGCGATGTCGCATTATCGACAAATATTCTACCGCAGTGCAACAAAAGGATTCGGCGACGTTTCGTCCCGAATCCGGCCCCTTCCCCCGGCCCCTCCCGCGCCCTGCGCCGTCTGGCATGGATAATGCTCTTTTTGAGACGAACGCAGTCGCGAACGACGGGACGTCTGGGCGCGCAATGGAACACTACCTGATCATTTTGCTGGGGACGGCGCTGGTCAACAACGTTGTGTTGGTCAAGTTCCTTGGCCTGTGCCCGCTGATGGGCGTCTCCAACAAACTGTCGGCGGCGCTCGGCATGGGCTTTGCCACCACCTTCGTGCTGACGGTCGCCTCGACCGCGAGCTGGGTGCTGGAGACCCTGATGCTGCAGCCGCTCGGGCTCGGCTATCTGCGCATCCTCACCTTCATCCTGGTGATCGCCGCCATCGTGCAGTTCACCGAGATGACAGTGCGCAAGGCCTCGCCGGTGCTGCACCAGGTGCTCGGCATCTACCTGCCGCTGATCACCACCAACTGCGCGGTGCTCGGCGTCGCCCTGCTCAACGTCCAGGAACAGCACAGCTTCGTGGAGAGCATGCTCTACGGCTTCGGCTCCGCGGTCGGCTTCACGCTGGTGATGGTTCTTTTTGCGGGCCTGCGCGAACGGCTCCGGATCGCCGACGTGCCGGCCGCCTTTTCCGGGGCTCCGGTGGCGTTCCTGACCGCCGGGTTCCTGTCGCTCGCCTTCATGGGCTTTGCCGGCCTGGTGACGCAATGAGGAGATACGGATGATCGAGGCGATGGCCGTCCTGTTCGGACTGGGGGGAGCGCTTGGCGGCGGACTGGGCCTTGCGGCTTATTACCTGCGCGTCGAGGGCAACCCGATCGCCGAGGAAATCGAGGGCCTCTTGCCCGGCACCAATTGCGGCCAGTGCGGCTATCTCGGCTGCTCGGCCGCCGCCGAGGGCCTTGCCAAGGGCGAGATCGGCGTCGCCATGTGCCCGCCCGGCGGCAAGGCGCTGGCCAGCCAACTCGCCGACAAGCTCGGCGTGGAAGCCGACCTTTCCGGCATGAAGGACAAGGGCCCGGTCACCGCCTTCATCTTCGAGGACCTGTGCACCGGCTGCACCAAGTGCCTGAAGCGCTGCCCGACCGACGCCATCGTCGGCGCCTCGCGCCAGATGCACGGCGTCGTCGACGATGCCTGCACCGGCTGCGAGGTCTGCGAGGAGGTCTGCCCCACCGGCGCCATCACCATGCGCCCCGTCACCGACACGCTGATGACCTGGCACTGGCCGAAGCCGGACACGGGCCTGGCGGCATGAGGGAGACGGCGATGAAGATGTTCCGGATCAAGGGCGGCATCCACCCCGACGAGCGCAAGGACCTCGCTGCCGGCAAGGCGATCGAGACCGTGCCGTTGCCGAGCCTGTTGCGCATCCCGCTGCAGCAGCACATCGGCGCGCCAGCCGTCACCGTCGTCGAAAAGGGCGACGAGGTGAAGAAGGGCCAGTTGCTGGCCTCGGCCCGCGGCCCCGTCTCCGCCGCCATCCACGCCCCGACCTCCGGGCGCATCAGCGCCATCGGCCGCTTCGTCGCCCCGCATCCGTCCGGCCTGCCCGGCCAGACCATCACCATGCGCCCCGACGGCAAGGACGAATGGGGCGAGCTCCCCGCCCCGATCGACGATCCCTTTTCCGTCGGGCCCGACATCATCGCGGAACGCGTCGCCGCCTCCGGCATCGTCGGCATGGGCGGCGCCACCTTCCCTTCCGCCGTCAAGCTCGGCCTGCGCAACCGCAACAAGCTGGAGACGCTGGTCATCAACGCCGCGGAGTGCGAGCCGTACCTGACCTGCGACGACCGCATGATGCGCGAGCGCAGCGAGGCCGTCATCGACGGCATCCGCATCCTGCGCCATGCCCTCGGCGTGGAACGGGCGATCATCGCCATCGAAGGCAACAAGCCGGAGGCGCTGGCGGCCCTCAAGGCCGTCTGCTCGGCCAACCAGTTCAAGGACGTGCTGATCGCCCGGGTCCCGACCCGCTATCCGATGGGCTCCGAAAAGCACCTCGTCCAGACGCTGACCGGCAAGGAGACGCCGGCCCGGGCGCTGACCGCCGATATCGGCGTCGTCGTCCATAACGTTGCCACCTGCTACGCCATCCGCGAGGCGGTCCGCTTCGGCCGGCCGCTGATCTCGCGCGTCGTCACCGTCAGCGGCGGCGCCATGGCGCGCACCGGCAATTTCGAGGTGCCGATCGGCACGCCGATCTCGCACCTGATCGACCATTGCGGCGGCTTCAACAAGGAGCCGGACCGCCTGCTCCTCGGCGGCCCGATGATGGGCCAGCCGATCTCCTCGACCAGAACCTCCGTCGTCAAGGGCAGCAACGGCGTCCTTGCCCTCGGGCCCGACGAGACGCCGGCGCGCCAGACAATGCCCTGCATCCGCTGCGCCTCCTGCGTTTCCGCCTGCCCCTGCGGCCTGACGCCGTTCGAGATGGCCGGCCACATCCGCAAGGAGGAACTCGACGCCGCCGTCAAGATCGGCCTCCTCGACTGCATCGCCTGCGGCTCCTGTGCCTGGGTCTGCCCGGCGAGCATCCCGCTGGTCCAGTACTTCAACTACGCCAAGGGCAAGCTGACCGCCCAGCAGCGCGCCAAGCACAAGCAGGAAGAGACCAAGCGCCTCACCCAGTTCCGCGAGGAGCGCATGGAGCGCCAGAAGAAGGCCAAGCAGGAAGCGATGGCCCGCATGAAGGCCGAGCGCGAGGCCAAGAAGAAGGCCGACGCGGAGAAGAAGCGGGCCAAGCAGGAAACGATCGGGGCATGAACGCTCTCGTCGGCGGACCGCACGCCCATTCCGGAAACAGCATCTCAAGGACGATGGTGCTGGTCCTGGTCGCGCTGATGCCTGCCACCCTGTTCGGCTTTTACGAGTTCGGCTGGCCGGCCGTGTTCCTGTTCCTCGTCACCGTTGCCGCCGCGATCGCCGCGGAATCCTTTTCCCTCGCCCTTGCCGGCAAGCCGCAAAAGCCCTTCCTGCTCGACGGCTCGGCCGTCGTCACCGGCTGGATTATTGCGATGACCCTGCCGCCCTGGGCACCCTGGTGGATCGGCGTCGTCGGCTCCTTCATCGCCATCGTGCTCGCCAAGCACGCCTTTGGCGGCCTCGGCCAGAACGTCTTCAACCCGGCGATGATCGCCCGCACGGTGCTGCTCATCTCGTTTCCGATCGAGATGACCCAGTTCCTGACGCCCCAGCCGATGTTCACCGGCAGCTCGCCCGGCTTCCTTGAAGGCCTTGAGATCACCTTTGCCGGCCACACCGCCTTCGATGCCGTCTCCAGCGCCTCGCTGCTCGGCGCCATCAAGACCCAGCTCGGCCTCGGCGTCCCCGTCAACGAAGTGGTCGGCGGCTCGCTGTCGCTGACGGCGATGGCGCTCGGCATCGTGCCCGGCTCCATGGGCGAGACCTCGGCCGTCGCCATCCTCCTCGGCGGCATCCTGCTCCTTGCCACCCGCACCATCACCTGGCACGCGCCGGTGGCGATGATCGTGACGATGGCCGTGCTCGCGGGCCTCTTCCAGGCGATCGACCCCGGCCGCTATCCGGGACCCGCCATCCACCTCGTCTCCGGCACCTTCCTGTTCGCCGCCTTCTTCATCGCCACCGACTATGTGACGGCGCCGGCGACCGGCATGGGCAAGCTGATCTTCGGGGCCGGCGTTGCCGCCCTCACCTTCATCATCCGCACCTGGGCCTCCTATCCGGAGGGCATCGGCTTTGCCATCCTCCTGATGAACGCCGCCGTGCCGCTGATCGACCACTATGTCCGTCCCCGCATCTACGGCCGCACCCGTTCCGGCGAGCCGATCCGCTACGAAGAGACCTGACGGCAATGGCGCGGATTCCAGGTTCCAGCTTCTACGAAAAGCTCTCCCGGCGCCTCGTCCGCCGGCGCCCGCCGAAGGCGTCCGATGACGGCAACAGCGAGGCCGAGGCGCTGGTCGAGCCCGACGGCGCCGCCGACGCGGCTGCAAGCGCCACGGCCGCCGGCGAGCACGGCACCCGCTCGCCGCTCTATCTGGCGGCCCTCCTCGGCGGCTTCGCGCTGATCGGCGCCGCCCTCCTCGCCACCGGCTTTGCCACCACCGAGGACGCCATCGAGCAGCGCCACAAGGAGGACCTCCAGGCTTCGCTTTCGATGGTGATGCCCGAGGACCTGCACGACAACGATCCCGTCGTCGATGCCTGGAAGTTTTCCGCCACCGACGACAATTCCCGCATGATCTATCCGGCGATCCGCGACGGCGAAGTCACGGCCGTTGCCTACCGCGTCACCGGCCAGGGCTATGGCGGCGCCATCCTCATCCTGATGGGCGTCGCCGCCGACGGCGAACTGCTTGGCGTCCGCGTCCTGCAGCACGCCGAGACACCGGGCCTCGGTGACAAGATCGAGGCGGAAAAGAGCGCCTGGATCGAAAAGTTTTCCGGCCTGTCCTTCGGCAACACGCCGGAGGACGATTGGCGGGTGAAAAAGGACGGCGGCCGGTTCGACCAGTTCTCCGGCGCGACGATCACCCCGCGCGCCGTCGTCAAGGCCGTCCGCGAGGGGCTGGAATTCTTTGCCAGCTACCGCGACGCCCTGACCGCCCTGCCGAAACGGACCAGCGAGGCGAACCCATGAGCACCGACTACAAGCGCATCGCCAGCGACGCCATGTGGAGCAACAACGTTGTCTTTGCCCAGATGCTGGCGCTTTGCCCGCTCCTGGCGGTCACCGGCACGGCCACCAACGGCCTCGGCATGGGGATTGCGACCACTGCGGTGCTCGTCGCCTCCGGGCTCATCGTCTCGATCCTGCGCAATCTGATCGAGCCGGAGATCCGCATCCCGGCCTTCGTCCTCATCATCGCCATCCTCGTCACCCTGGTGGAGATGCTGATGAATGCCTGGCTGCACGACCTCTACAAGGTGCTCGGCCTGTTCATCCCGCTGATCGTCACCAACTGCGCGATCCTCGGCCGGGCCGAGGCGTTCGCCTCCAAGGTCAAGGTGCTGCCGGCCGCCTTCGACGGGCTGATGATGGGCCTCGGTTTCACCTTCGCCCTCGTCGTCCTCGGCGCGATCCGCGAGATCCTCGGCTCCGGCACGTTGTTCGCCAACGCCTCGCTGTTCCTCGGCGACAGCTTCGGCTTCCTGGAAATCACCGTCATTCCCGAATACCGCGGCTTTCTGCTCCTCGCCCTGCCGCCGGGGGGCTTCCTCGTCCTCGGCCTGCTGCTTGCCGGAAAACGCATTCTCGATGCCCGCGCCGCCCGCGCGGAGGCCGACGGCGAGGACGAGGAACGGCCCGCGGCCAAGGAAATCGTCGTCGGAAACTGATCTTTTTGGGAGTTTCAGGCCATGAACATCGGCGTTGCCTACGTCACCCCCGTCCACAAGGTCTGGCTGCGCATGGAGATGCCCGACGACAGCACGGTGCGCGACGCCATCGAGCGCTCCGGCATCCTCGGCCAGTTCCCGGAAATCGACCTGGAGCACCAGAAGGTCGGCGTCTTCGGCAAGATCGCCAAGCTCGACGCCCCGCTTTCCGAGGGCGACCGGGTCGAGATCTACCGCCCGATCACCGCCGACCCGGACCTCGTGGAGCGCAAGGACCAGGAGGAGGAGTGAGGCTGGCCGTCGTTCGGCAGCCTGACGCGTTGATGCCCCCTGGCAAACCTCCGATTGTCATTGCGAGCGCAGCGAAGCAATCCAGAAACGGCCTCTCGAATCGGCAACGGCATGCCGTGCTGATGAGGGCACTCGCCCCCGGCTCTCCGCTTCGCTACGGCCGGGGTGACGGCGGAGTAGTACGCAGCCGAACTTGCCGGTCCTCAAACGCCGCTCTGGATCGCCGCGTCGGCCTTCGGCCTCCTCGCGATGACGATCATAGTGTTGACGGCGTCATAGCGAGAGCGAAGGGATCCAGAAAGCCACAAGGACGGGCCTTCCGCCCTCGCACCCTCACCCCGCACTCAACCCACCCGCTTCCTCGATGAACTCCACGACGTCGGAAACCCCCTTGCCGTCGGTGACGACGGTGAAGAGGAACGGGCGCTCGCCGCGCATTTTCTCCGCGTCCCGCGCCATCACCTCAAGGCTGGCGCCGACCAGCGGAGCAAGATCGATTTTGTTGATGACGAGGAGGTCGGAGCGGGTGATGCCGGGTCCGCCCTTGCGCGGGATCTTGTCGCCGGCCGACACGTCGATGACGTAGATGGTGATGTCGGCAAGCTCCGGCGAGAAGGTGGCGGCAAGGTTATCGCCGCCGGACTCGATGATGACCATGTCGAGGTCGGGGAACGCCGCCTGCATATCCGCGACCGCCGCAAGGTTGATCGAGGCGTCCTCGCGGATCGCCGTGTGCGGGCAGCCGCCGGTCTCAACGCCGGTGATGCGCTCCGGCGGCAGCGCGCCCGACCGGGTGAGGAACTCAGCGTCCTCGCGGGTGTAGATGTCGTTGGTGATGACGGCGACGGAATAGCGGTCGCGCATCGCCTTGCAGAGCGCGTCGGTGAGCGCCGTCTTGCCGGAGCCGACCGGCCCGCCGATGCCGACCCTAAGGGGCCCGTTATGGGTGTCCGTCATGAGCGGAAGAGCCTCGTATGCTGGGTTTCGTGTTTCATGGAGGAGAGATCGGCAAGGAGCGCCCCGTTGGCGACGTCGTCAAGGGCCTTTTCCAGCGCCCGCGCCGCGCTTTGCTCCACCAGAGGCATCACCGCGGCGGTGATGCGCTGGCCGTCGGTCTGGCCGAGCGGCACGAGGCGCACGGCGGCCGAGACGAGATTGGCGGCAAAGGCCTGCAGATAGGCGCGGGCGGCAAGCTCCACCGGCACCCCATGCCCCGCGGCGACGACGCCGACGGCAACGGGATAGGCGTAAGGTCCGCTGAACGCGGCCTTCAGGGCATCGAGCGTCGGCGTCGGCCATGCCGCCTCCGTGACCTTCAGGAACGCCGCCCCTTGCGCATGGCTTTCCAGCGCCAGCTCCGCCGTCCCGGCAAAGGCGGCGGCGAGTTCGGCCGTCTCGGCCAGTGCCGCCGCGTCGCCCTCCATCGCCGCCCGATGCGCGTGCCCCAAAAAGACCGCGTCGGAAAAGCCGCCGCCGAGTTCCACGATGTCGGCGATCCAGGCCTTGGCGGTCGCCGCATCGCGGACACGGCCGGCCTCCACCGCCTGGTCGAGCCCATGGCTGTAGGTGTAGGCGCCGACCGGATAGGCCGGCGACAGCCAGGTCATCAGGGCAAGCAGCGGATCGCTCACCGGTTCAGCCTTTCGGCAAGGTCGTCATAGTCGCCCATGGCGAGATATTGCAGCTCGCGCGCAAGCCTGAGCGCCGGCTTGGCGAGAAAGAACAAGGACCCGATGAGGAAACACCAGGTCGCCGGGATATAGAGCGACTGCCAGAAGAACAATGCCGAGCCGACGACGAACAGGATCGCCGCAAGGAAGTCGACGCAGGTATGGGCGATTTCGTAGAGGGCGTAGATGCGTTCGTGGCGCGGCGATTTCGAGCGGTTGCGGGAATCGAACAGCGTCATGAAGGCCTCTGGGGTGTGCGATCAGCCGTGCGAATGGCTGTGATGGTGGGAATGACCGTGATCGTGGGAATGGCCGTGGTCGTGCCCATGCTCATGGGAGTGACCGTGCCCGTGATCATGCCCATGCGTGCGGCCATAGCCATAGGCTCCACCCTCCGGATTGAACGGCTCCTCCACATGGCGGACGGTGGCGCCAAGCTTTGCGACCATTTCCTCGATGACGTGGTCGCGCTCGATCAGGAGCCGGTCGGGAGCGATCTGGACCGGCAGATGCCGGTTGCCGAGATGGTAGGCGAGCCGGACGAGGGCATGGGGATCGGCAACGGTGACCTCCGCCAACGCCTCGTCGGCCGCGGCAACGGCAACGAAGGAGCCGTCCTCGGTTTCCAAAAGATCGCCATCCTTCAGCACGGTGGCCTTCGGAAGATCGACGAGCAGCTTTTGACCGGAGGCAGTGGTCAGCACTTTTCTGCGCAGATAGCGGCTCTCATAGTCGAGAAGCACGCTGTCGCCCACGGCCTTGCCTGCCGCATGTTCCGCATCGACGACGCTGCGCGCGATGGTCATGTCGGTCACGAATACGCTCCCCGTTTTCCCGAAAGGCCGCTGCTGGATTGCCGCGTCGGCCTGACGGCCTCCTCGCAATGACGTTGAATAGGATGCGGCACAGCTCCCTCCGCCGTCATTGCGAGCGAAGCGAAGCAATCCAGAACGTGCGCAGCAGGCACAAATGCCCGCTTTGTCTCGACCGCGCCCTCCCGCGTCATTGCCGGGCTTGACCCGGCAATCCATGAGGCCTTTCGGAACAATCCGTCAGGCCGGTTTTTGCCGCTCGTCATCATGGACCACCGGGTCGACGCCCGGTGGTGACGCCGAGCAGGATGCGGACGGAGCGCAAGAGCCTTTGCTGACCGACCGTGGGCCATTGCGGCACGCAATTTTGTCATGGTCGCCACTGCTCTCCGCTGCCTCTGGTCCTCAGAACAAGAAATACCGCTGCGCCATCGCCAGTTCCGCGGCGGGCTCGCAGGTGAGCAACTCGCCGTTGGCGCGGACCTCGTAGGTCTCCGGATCGACCTCGATGTCCGGCGTCGCCGCATTCAGCACCATGGAGGCCTTGGAGATGCCGCCGCGGGTGTTGGAGACGGCGACCAGCTCCTTCTGAAGCCCCAGCGTCTCGCCGATCCCGGCAGCAACAGCCGCGCCGGAGACGAAGGTGACCGAGCTTGCCGTCAGCGAGCGGCCGAAGGCGCCGAACATCGGCCGGTAGTGCACCGGCTGCGGCGTCGGAATGGACGCGTTCGGGTCGCCCATCGGCGCCGCCGCGATCGTTCCCATCTTGACGACAAGGTCCGGCTTGACGCCGAAGAAGGCCGGCGACCACAGCACCAGGTCGGCCAGCTTGCCGACCTCCACGCTGCCGATATGGGCCGACATGCCGTGGGCGATGGCCGGGTTGATGGTGTATTTGGCGATGTACCGCTTGACCCGGAGATTGTCGTTGTCGCCGGTTTCGTCCGGCAGCCGGCCCCGCTGCTTCTTCATCTTGTCGGCCGTCTGCCAGGTGCGGATCAGCACCTCGCCGACCCGGCCCATCGCCTGGCTGTCCGAGGCGATGATGGAGAACGCGCCCATGTCGTGGAGGATGTCCTCGGCCGCAATCGTCTCCTTGCGGATGCGGCTTTCTGCAAAGGCGATGTCCTCCGGGATCGAGGCATCGAGATGGTGGCAGACCATCAGCATGTCGAGATGCTCGTCGACCGTATTGACCGTGTAGGGCCGCGTCGGATTGGTCGAGGAGGGAATGACGTTCTGCTTGCCGCAGACCTTGATGATGTCCGGCGCGTGGCCGCCGCCGGCGCCTTCCGTGTGGAAGGCGTGGATGGTGCGGTCCTTGAAGGCGGAGACCGTATTCTCCACGAAGCCGGACTCGTTGAGCGTGTCGGTGTGGATCATCACCTGCACGTCCATGTCGTCGGCGACGGACAGGCAGCAGTCGATCGCCGCCGGTGTCGTCCCCCAGTCCTCGTGCAGCTTCAGGGAGCACGCCCCGGCCTCGACCTGCTCAACGAGGGCCTCGGGCTTCGACGCATTGCCCTTGCCGGAAAGCGCAAGGTTGACCGGGAAGGCGTCCGCCGCCTGCAGCATGCGCCCGATATGCCAGGCGCCGGGGGTGCAGGTCGTCGCGAGCGTGCCGTGCGCCGGGCCGGTGCCGCCGCCGAGCATGGTGGTGACGCCCGCCATCAGCGCCTCCTCGATCTGCTGCGGGCAGATGAAGTGGATGTGCGCATCGAAGGCGCCGGCGGTCAGGATCTTGCCCTCGCCGGCGATCGCCTCGGTCGACGGACCGATGACGATGTCGACGCCGGGCTGGATGTCCGGGTTGCCGGCCTTGCCGATCGCCGCGATGCGCCCGTCCTTCAGGCCCACATCGGCCTTGATGATGCCGGTGGCATCGACGATCAGCGCATTGGTGATCACCGTGTCCATGGCGCCGCCCGCCCGCGTCACCTGGCTCTGGCCCATGCCGTCGCGGATCACCTTGCCGCCGCCGAATTTTACTTCCTCGCCATAGGTGGTGAGGTCCTTTTCCACCTCGATGAAGAGGTCGGTGTCGGCGAGCCGCACCTTGTCGCCGGTGGTCGGGCCGTACATGGCCGCATAGGCGGCGCGGGAGATCTTTGCGGGCATTTCTTATCGTCCCTTCGGGAAGGTGTTCCTTGAAAACAAAAAATCAGTCGATCCAGAGGCTCCGGCTCCGGTGCCAGTCCTCGATCGATTCCGCCGGATAGACGTCGAAAACTTGGTCGTTCGGGCCGATCTGCGGTTCCACCCAGGAGGCCTTGGAGGAAAGCATCATGTGGACGTTTTCGGGCGGGGTCGGCAGGTCGGTGTCGATGGCAGAAGCGAAGGGGTGGACGAGGTCCGGCCACGCGTCGTCAGAAACCCAGAGCGCCGAGCCGCATTTGGTGCAGTAGCGCCGCTCGCCGGAGCTGACCTCGCAGGACCCGTCCTCGCGGTGGATCCTGGCGTGGAACATGCCGATGGAGGCTTCACCCTCGACCGTCAGCGTTGCCGCATCGCCCATGATGTTGATGGCATAGCCGCCGCCTCCGCCGGTCTTGCGGCAGATCGAGCAGTAGCAGCGCTGGTAGGGATAGGGCGTCTGGCTTTCCACCGTGAAATGCACGGCGCCGCAATGGCAGGAGCCTTTAAGCGTCATCGGCATGGCCGGCCTCCCTTCGGTCTTTTCACGGCGTCATTGCGAGGCCGCGAAGCGGCCGCGGCAATCCAGACGGCGGTGCAGCACGCCGAAGCTGCTCTGGATTGCTTCGTCGGCTGGCGCCTCCTCGCAATGACGGACGAACCAGAGCCCACTACAGCGCCCCCATGACCTTCTGATTGAAGCCATAAACCTCGCGCTTGCCGGCAAGCGGCACCAGGGTCACGTCGCGCGACTGGCCGGGCTCGAAGCGCACGGCCGTCCCGGCCGCGATGTCGAGCCGCATGCCGCGGGCCTGATCGCGGTCAAAGTCGAGCGCGGGGTTGGTCTCGAAGAAATGGTAGTGGGAGCCGACCTGCACCGGCCGGTCGCCGGTATTGGCGACGGTCAGCGTCACGGTCGCCGCGCCGGCGTTCAGTTCGATCTCGCCGTCCGCGGCGATGATTTCTCCGGGGATCATGGCTGTCTCCTGGAGTGGATGGCAGGGAAAGGGGACACCGGCTTTCGCATGAACGCACCGGCAAAGGCCCAAACACACGGCGTCACCACCGGGCTTGACCCGGTGGTCCATCGTGAGTCAGCGGCAAGACGGAAAGGCCCAATGGATTGCCGGGTCAAGCCCGGCAATGACGCCTGAGAGGATGCGCATGCCTGCAGGATGGCGGAATGGTCGAGCACCGACTCCTCCTAGCGGATCGGGTCGTGGACGGTGACGAGCTTGGTGCCGTCGGGGAAGGTCGCCTCGACCTGGACGTCGTGGATCATCTCCGCCACCCCGTCCATCACCTGCTCGCGCGTGATCACGCCGGCGCCGGCGGCCATCAGGTCCGCGACGCTGGTGCCGTCGCGCGCGCCCTCCATGACGAAGTCGCTGATCAGCGCCACCGCCTCCGGATGGTTGAGCTTGACGCCGCGCTCCAGCCGGCGCCGCGCGACCATCGCCGCAACGCTGATGAGGAGCTTGTCCTTTTCCCGTGGTGTGAGGTTCACGTCTAAAACTCCATCCAAAAAAGCCGTCAGCACGCCCAGACGCGGGGCAGGCCGAGCCCGCCTGCGCCGCTGTCGGCAAAACTAGCAAGAACTTCGGTCAGCAGGAACTGCAGATCGCGCCGCAACTGATCGCCGGTGTCGCCGACGATGCGGGTGACCAGAACCGGGCCGATGCGGCTGCAGGCGGCGTTCGACGACAGCCCCGCCGTCAGCTCCCGCCAGGTCGCAAGACGCGCCTCGGCGTCGGCGCCCACATAGAGCAGCGTCGCGATAGAACGCGCGCCGCCGGCGATCGCCGGGCGCCTCAGCGTCGCGCCGATCGGCCCGTCGATGGCGAAGCGGTCGGCAAAGACCAGTTTGCCGGCAAAGCGAATGCGCCAGCCGTCGGAAACGAGGCCGATTTCCACCACCTCGCCCATGGCGCGACGCCCGAAGACGAGGGACTCGGTCGCGAGTAGCCGCCCGCCTTCGGCGACATCGGCCTGGGTGGTCCGCCGGATCGCACCGCCGTCGAAAAAGATCGTTTCCTGCGGCAGCCAGAGGCCGAGGGCATCGTCGGCAACGGTCAGGCGCGTTTCAACATTCGCCACGTCTGCCGACGCCTTGTAGACTCTTTCCGCCGCCTGCGAGGTCACGGACGCCACCGTGCCTTCGCCCCAAGTCACCTCCGAGCCGATCTGATCACCGCCGGTGAGCCCGCCCGAGGTGTTGATGAGGACGGCTTCGGCTGCGTCCCCAAAACTGCGCGGAAATCGCGCCTTCATGCATCCGGACTGGAAGAGGTCGTCGATGACGGTTTTTTCCCCGCGCCGCTTGAACGCAATCCGCGCCGTGCCGGCGGAGCGCTGGGCTCTGGGCAAGGAACGCTCGGGTAGTTCGGGAATCGCGGCGGCCATGGCGGGAACCGGAGGAAAGAAGGTTCCGACTCCTAGCACAGCGCGGACGGCTGCGTCACGACGGGCAAGCGCCATCAGACCGTCAGGTGGCGCCGGATCTCGTCCTCCGGCACCGCGCCCATCTCGCCGGCAACGACGATCTCGCCGCGGTCCATGACGGCAAAGCTGTCGGCAAGGTCGCGGGCGAATTCGAAATACTGTTCCACCAAAAGGATCGCCATGCCGCCGCGGTCTCTGAGCAGCGCAATGACCCGCTCGATGTCCTTGATGATCGACGGCTGGATGCCCTCCGTCGGCTCGTCGAGCACCAGCAATTCCGGCTTGGTGACGAGGGCACGGGCGATCGCCAGCTGCTGCTGCTGGCCGCCGGAAAGGTCGCCGCCGCGACGGCCCAGCATGCTTTTCAGCACCGGGAAGAGCTCATAGATCTCCTCGTCGATCTTGCGTTCCGAGCGCGGCAGGGCGGCAAAGCCGGTCTCAAGGTTCTCCTTCACCGTCAACAGCGGAAAGACATCGCGCCCTTGGGGCACATAGGCGATCTTCGCCCGCGCCCGTTCGGGCGGGCGCATGCCGGCAAGGTTTTTGCCGTTCCAGACGATGTCGCCATTGGCCACCGGATGCTGGCCGACGACGGCGCGCAACAGGCTCGTCTTGCCGACGCCGTTGCGGCCGAGCAGGCAGGTGACCTTGCCCTTTTCCGCCGTCAGCGACACCTCCCAGAGGGCCTGGGCTGCGCCGTAGAACAGATCGATTTTCTGGACCTCAAGCATTCTATGAACCCACCAGAACGCATTGCAATTTCACCGACCTATCGTCATTGCGAGCGAGAGAAGCGAGCGCGGCAATCCAGAGCGGCACGCTCGGAGCCCGCGGCCCCTGGATTGCCGCGGCGCCTTCGGCGCCTCGCAATGACGGCAATGCGTTCGCCAATGTCATCGTCACGCCTCCCTCTTACCGCCCCAGATAAACCTCGATGACATTCTCGTCGTTGCTGACATCATCCATCGAGCCTTCGGCCAGAACGTGCCCCTCGTGCAGCACCGTGACCTTGACGCCGAGGTCACGCACGAAGGTCATGTCGTGTTCCACGACCACCACCGACTGCTCCTGTGCGATCTCGCGCAGGAGCACGGCTGTCTCCGCGGTCTCCGCATCGGTCATGCCGGCCGCCGGCTCGTCGACGAGGAGGAGCTTCGGCTCCTGGGCGAGCAGCATGCCGATCTCCAGCCATTGTTTCTGCCCGTGGCTGAGATTGGCGGCGAGCCAGTCGCGCCGATCCTTGAGGCGGATGGTCTCCAGGATCTCGTCGATCCGCTCCGCCTCGTCCGCGCGGCTCGACCCGAACAGGACGTTGAAGACGCGCCGGTCGGTCTTCAGGGCGAGTTCCAGATTGCCCCGCACGGTGTGGCTTTCGAACACCGTCGGCTTCTGGAATTTTCTCCCGATGCCGAGTTCCGCGATGTCGGCCTCGTCGAGCTTCGTCAGGTCCGTGTGGCCGGCGAACAGGATGTCGCCCTCGTCGGGTCGCGTCTTGCCGGTGACGACGTCCATCATCGTCGTCTTGCCGGCCCCGTTCGGGCCGATGATCGCCCGCATCTCGCCCGGCGCGACGACGAAGGAGAGATTGTTCAGCGCCTTGAAGCCGTCGAAGCTGACGGTGACGTTGTCGAGGTAGAGGATCGAGCCGGCGGCAAGCTGTTCGCTGGTCATCGCGCCCTCCTATTCCGCCGCCTGGGAGGCGGGCTTGACTGGTTCGTCGCCGGATCGCTTGCGGCGCGAGACCTTGCCCCAGCCCTGGCGCACCGCCCCGACGATGCCCTGGGGCAGGAACAGGGTGACGAAGACGAAGAGCCCGCCCAGCGCAAACAGCCAGGCATCCGGCAGCGCGCCGGTGAAATAGGTCTTGGCGTAGTTGACGAGCACCGCGCCGATGACCGGGCCGAAGAGCGTCCCCCGGCCGCCGACGGCGACCCAGATGACGACCTCGATGGAGTTGGCCGGCGCGAATTCGCTTGGATTGATGATGCCGACCTGCGGCACGTAGAGCGCACCGGCGACCCCGGCCATAGCGGCGGACAGCGTGAAGACGAAGACCTTGTAGGCCTCGACCCGGTAGCCGAGGAAGCGGGTACGGGATTCCGCATCGCGGATGGCGATCAGCACCTGGCCGAGCCGCGAGCGCACCAGCATCCGGCAGACGAGGAAGCCGAGGCCGAGCGCGATCGTCGAGGCGATGAACAGCCCGGCGCGGGTCGAATCGGCCTGCAGGTTGAAGCCCAGAATATCCTTGAAGTCGGTGAGGCCGTTATTGCCGCCAAAGCCCATGTCGTTGCGGAAGAAGGCGAGCATCAGCGCGAAGGTCAGCGCCTGGGTAATGATGGAGAGATAGACGCCCGTCACCCGGCTGCGGAACGCGAACCAGCCGAAGACGAAGGCGAGCAATCCCGGCACCACGACGACCATCACCATGGCGAACCAGAACTGGTCGAAGCCGTACCAGAACCAGGGGAGTTCCTTCCAGTCGAGGAACACCATGAAGTCCGGCAGCACCGGATTGCCATAGACGCCTCGCGAGCCGATCTGGCGCATCAGATACATGCCCATGGCGTAGCCGCCGAGGGCAAAGAACGCGCCGTGGCCGAGGCTGAGGATGCCCACATAGCCCCAGATCAGGTCGACCGAGAGGGCAAGCAGCGCATAGCAGAGATATTTGCCGATGAGCGCCACCGCATAGGTCGAGACATGCAGCGGATGGCCGGCGGGCAGCGTCAGATTGGCGAGCGGGACCAGCACGGCGACGGCCGCCAGCAGGACGAAGAACGCCACCGCATAGCGGTCGAGCGATTTGAGGAGGAGCCCGGACATCATTGCTCCACCGCCCGGCCCTTGAGGGCAAAGAGACCGCGCGGGCGCTTCTGGATGAAGAGGATGATGAAGACCAGCACGAAGATTTTGGCCAGCACCGCGCCGGCATAGGGTTCGAGGAACTTGTTGGCGACGCCGAGCGTCATGGCGCCGACGAGGGTGCCCCAGAGATTGCCGACGCCGCCGAAGACGACGACCATGAATGAGTCGATGATGTAGGACTGGCCGAGATTGGGGCTGACATTGTCGATCTGGCTGAGCGCAACGCCGGCGATCCCGGCAATGCCGGAGCCGAGCCCGAAGGTCAGTTTGTCGACCCAGCCGGTGCGGATGCCCATGGAGCCGGCCATCGGCCGGTTCTGGGTGACGGCGCGCATTTGCAGGCCGAAGGCCGTGTAGCGCATCACCAGCATCAGGAGCGCGAGAACGGCGAAGGAAAAGAGGAGTATGTAGACGCGGTTATAGGTCAGCGTCAGCTCGCCGAGCTTGAAGAAGCTGCTCATCCAGTCGGGCGTGCCGACCTCCCGGTTGGTCGGCCCGAAGATCGAACGCACCGCCTGCTGGAGGATGAGGCTGATGCCCCAGGTGGCGAGCAGGGTCTCCAGCGGCCGCCCGTAGAGGAAGCGGATGACGCCGTGCTCGATCGCCATGCCGACGAGGCCGGCGATCAGGAAGGCGAGCGGCAGGGCGATGAAGAGGGAATAGTCGAACAGCCAGGGCGCGGAGGTGCGGATCAGCTCCTGGACCATGAAGGTCACATAGGCGCCGATCATGATCATCTCGCCATGGGCCATGTTGATGACGCCCATGACGCCGAAGGTGATGGCAAGGCCGATGGCGGCGAGCAACAGGACGGAGCCGAGGCTGAGGCCGTAAAAGACGTTCTGGGCGGCGCCCCAGAGTTCCAGCCGGTTCTCGATGCCGGTGACCGCCGTCTTCGCGGCCTCGGCGACCGGGCCGTCGCCGCTGGCGATGCCGGTCAGTACGGACAGCGCGTCGCGGTCGCCGCGGCTCTTGACCACGTCGATGGCCGCGATCAGCTCCTCGTCCGAGCCGCCGTTCTCAAGCACGATGGCCGCCCGCGCCTGCTCCATCGCCCGCTTGACGTCGGGGTCGGTCTCCTTGGCAAGGGCGGCATCGAGCGTTTCCAGGTCGTCGTCGTCGCGGCTCTGGAAGATGGATTCGGCGGCATCCGCGCGGATCGCCGCGTCGGGGCTCATCAAGGTAAGCGTGCCGATGGCGGCCGAAATGTTGCGGCGCATGCGGTTGTTGAGCCGGACCTTTCTGAGCGCCCGTTCGGACAGGACGCCGAGATCCTCGCCGGTGACGGGATCGCTGATCGCCATCCCCTCGGCGGTTTCCTTGCCGAGGACGACCCGGTCGTCGGACTTTCGATAGTAGAGATTGCGGTCGCCGAGCGCCTTCAGGATGGCGACGGCCCGCATGTCGCCGGAGGCGCCGAGCTTTTCGATCGCCTCGACCTTGGGATCGTATTTCCGGTCGGAAAATGCCTGCACCAGCGGCGCCAGATCGGCCTCCGCCGCCGCGACGGGAACGGCACTGGCGAGCGCCAGAAAGACGAGGGCGAGAATGGCCGGGAAAAGGCGGGACATGCCGTGGGACGTCCTCTATGCAGAGCCCTTTGGCGGAAAGGCGGGCAAGGGACGACTGGAGCCCCTGCCCGGATGTTTCGAAGCGGCGGGAGAAAACCCCCGCCGCAGGGGAGAAAAGATTATTCGCCCTGGCCGCCGCACTTGCCGGTGGCGACGTTGAAGTTGCCGCAGGACATGGGCTTGCGCCAATCGGAGATCAGGTCCTTGGAGCCCGGCAGGTAGTCCGACCAGGCATCGCCGACGACGGTGCCCGGGGTCTCCCAGACGATCTCGAACTGGCCGTCATCCTGCACCTCGCCGATCAGCACGGGCTTGGTCAGGTGATGGTTCGGCATCATGGTGGCGGTGCCGCCGGAAAGGTTCGGCACGGAGATGCCGATCATGGCGTCGGCGACCGCGTCGGTGTCGGTGGTGCCGGCCTTCTCGACCGCCTCGACCCACATCTTGAAGCCGATCACATGGGCTTCCATCGGGTCGTTGGAAACGCGGTCCGGGTTCCCGGTGTAGGCCTTCCAGGCTTCCACGAAGGCGTCGTTCTCGTCGCTTTCAACGCTCTGGAAGTAGTTCCAGGCGGCCAGGTGTCCGACCAGCGGCGCGGTATCGAGGCCGGCGAGTTCCTCCTCACCGACGGAGAAGGCGACGACCGGGATGTCCTCGGCCTTGATGCCCTGGTTGGCGAGTTCCTTGTAGAACGGCACGTTGGCGTCGCCGTTGATGGTCGAGACGACGGCGGTCTTCTTGCCGGCGGAGGCGAACTCCTTGATTGAGGCGACGATCGTCTGCCAGTCCGAATGGCCGAACGGCGTGTAGTTGATCATGATGTCTTCCTCGGCGACGCCCTTTGCCTTCAGGTACGCCTCGAGGATCTTGTTGGTGGTGCGCGGATAGACGTAGTCGGTGCCGGCGAGCACCCAGCGCTCCACTTCCGCTTCCTTCATCAGGTAGTCGACGGCCGGAACCGCCTGCTGGTTCGGCGCGGCGCCGGTGTAGAAGACGTTCTTGGAGCTTTCCTCGCCCTCGTACTGGACGGGATAGAAGAGGAGGCTGTTGAGCTCCTCGAACACCGGCAGCACGGACTTGCGCGACACCGAGGTCCAGCAGCCGAAGACCACCGCGACCTGTTCGTTGGAGATCAGTTCACGCGCCTTTTCCGCAAACAGCGGCCAGTCGGACGCCGGATCGACGACCACCGCCTCGAGCTGCTTGCCGAGCACTCCGCCCGCCTCGTTCTGCTGTTCGATAAGCATCAGCATGACGTCCTTGAGCGTGGTCTCGGAGATCGCCATGGTGCCGGAAAGCGAATGAAGAATGCCGACCTTGATGGTGTCGGCGGCATGGGCCGCCGTGCCAAAGGCAAGGCCCGCACCGACCGCGAGCGCCGCCGCGGTCCGGGTAAGGGCGGATGAAAAGTGCGACATGTATCCCTCCAGAAAGAATTGGCTGTTACCAAGACCCGGAGATAGCAACCGCCATGCCATCCGCGGGGGCGGGCCGGCGGTAACTCTTAACCGTTTATTAAATATATCTTTCTTGCCGCTTTTTGCGCTTTTACCGCGCGCGTCTCCGCAAGATTGCCCCTCGGTGGTGCCGGTAAAGCTTGTGCAAAAACCCGTAGAGCCGCCTAACGAATGTGCATGTAAGGAAATGCGCATAAATTAGACATGCTCGTATGCCGGGCCATCGGTCTCAAAAACAACGGATTCTGTCGAGTGCGGGCGGAAGGGCCGGGCCGGCGTTCGCCTTTTCGAGCACTCCGCGCCATCCGTGCCGCAAAGAAAGGCAGATCGCGTTACGGCGCCGCGGCGCGGGACCCGTTCGGCAGGGGGGAGCGCACGGCCGCCTCGATCAGCCGCTCGGCGAACGCGGCCTCGGCCTGCGTGCCCGCACCGGGCGCGGCGAGATAGACCTCGATGCCGAGATAGGCGAAGCGCTCCTGGCGCCAGATCGCCTGCGGGATTTCCGCCAGCGCCACCGGGAAGGCCTGTGCATCGCCCGCATCCGCCGCGGTGTCGGCCACGAGCTGGATGCAGCGCACAGGCGCCGCCAGCCCCGCCGCCGCACCGCCTATCCGCATGAGCGTTGCCGGATCGCCGGAAAAGACATCGGCATGGAGGCCCTGCGGATCGATGCCGCTGTGCAGGTCGATGAGACACCGGTGGTACGGCTCGAGATGATCGAGGATCTGGCCGTAGAGCGCGCCGTGTCGCAACAGGAACGCCTCGCGCTCCTCCGGCTGCGGCCGCATGCCGGAAATGCCTTCGGCGATCCTGAGGACCCCGAAGCGGGCTGGATCGAGGCGCTTTGCCACCGCCTCGCCGAAGGCACGCTCGTCGCGGTGGACGCCGATGACGAGGAGCGTTTCGGGCGGCGTTGCCTTTCGAAAGAATCGCGCCGCCATCTCCGGCCTCATCCGTCTCGGCGCTCGTAGCCCGGCGGCGACAACAGCACGGCCATCGGTCCGCAAAGACCGCCGAGCGCGAGGAGGACGGGATGCCCTGCCGTGGGTGTGCCGGTCGTCATCCCTTCGTCCTGTAGCCGTCGTCTTCCAGGACCCGCGACATGGCGGCCCGGTCGGCGACCGGCTTCATCTGGCAGCCCTTGGTGCCGCAGCCGCCGCAGTCGCCGCGCCGGCGCCAGAGCCGGCGATAGAGATAGAAGAG
Organism: Rhodobium gokarnense; assembly: GCF_025961475.1. Lineage (NCBI taxonomy): Bacteria > Pseudomonadati > Pseudomonadota > Alphaproteobacteria > Hyphomicrobiales > Rhodobiaceae > Rhodobium > Rhodobium gokarnense. The sequence continues at coordinate 248,696 of NZ_JAOQNS010000003.1, forward strand.
CGCGGCACCGACGATGAGGCCGAGAACGGCATAGTCGAGGAGCCCCTGCGCCTCGTGGCGCTCCCGGATGATGCCGCCGGTGGCGGGCATCCCGGTGCTGGCAGTCGTTTCGCCGGCCATGGGTCAGGTCCTCAGCGAGGGCCGGTGCGCGATCGTCGGCAGGAACGCGCTGCGCCGGCGCCGGCCGAACAGCCCGACGACGATCAGCAGCGCCAGCGAGCCGAAATAGACCGCCGTCATCGCCTCTATGCCGCTCGCCCCGGTCGCCATGCCGATCGAATAGACGGCGCTGGAAACGGTCAGCCCAAGCACGGTCGGGAACAGGATCGAGAACATCATCCACTTGTAGGAGCCGGTCTGGATCTTGACCATGACGGTTGTCGCCAGGCACGGCGGATAGAGCGCAAAGAAGAGGATCATGGAAACGGCAAGGAGCGCGGTGGCGCCGGCCGCCGTGGTCTCGGCCCCCATCCGGGTCTCCAGCGTGGCATTCTGGTCCTCGTCCTGCTGGAACAAGACGCCGAGGGTGGCAACGCTCGATTCCCGGGCCGCAAAGGACGACAGGAGGGCCACGTTGATCTTCCAGTCGAAGCCGGCGAATTGGGTCACCGGTTCCATGCCGCGGCCGATCGAGCCGAGCAGCGAGGAGCGGATGCGCTCCTCCTTCATTTCCCGGCGCAGGGTCTTGCGGGTCGAGACGAGGCTGCGCAGCGCCCGGCTCGCCGCCTTGGCGTCGGCGTCGCCGCGCGGCGGGCGGACCAGCGCGTAAAAGGCCGGGTTGGCCGCCTCGAAGCTGTCGTTGACGGCACTGGAAGCGGAGGCGCCGCTGGCGTTGAGCTTTGCCCGTTTGTAGTCGTTGGAAAAGTTGATCAGGGCGACGACGTTGCCGCCGGTCGCCACATCGGCATAGGCGTTGCCCTCCATCGCGTCCTGGAACGTGGCGATCGCCTCGTTGCCGGCCGCCTCGAAATGCGCCCAGCGCTCGTCGGAAAGGCCTGGGAACTGCAGCAGCGTGAAGACGACGACGGCGACCGCAATGACGATGGTGCCGACCTTCTTGACGTAGAGCCACGTGCGGTCGACGGCGCGGCGCACCACCCCCTTCACGGTCGGCAGGTGATAGGTCGGCAGTTCCATGACGAAGGGCGAGGTCTCCTGGCCGGAGAGCACGGTCTTGGTCAGGAGCTTGGAGACGAGGAGCGCGAAAATCACCGTGATCGTCGAGATGTAGAACATCATCAGCGACTTGTTCTCGACGAAGAAGATGCCGAGCAGCAGCGTATAGAGCGGCACCTTGGCGAGGCAGTTCATGAACGGCACGGCAAAGATCGTCGCCATACGCGCCCGGTTGTCGGGAATGCCCTTGGTCGCCATGACGCCTGGGACGGCGCAGCCGCCGGCAAAGACGCCGCCGAGGATCAGCGGCAGGGTGCTCTGGCCGTGCAGCCCGAAGCGGTGCAGCACCTTGTCGAGGATGAAGGCGATCCGCGCCATATAGCCGGAATCCTCCAGCATCGCGATCAGCGCGAACAGGATCAGGAAGATCGGCACGTAGTTGAGGAGCGTGTTCGCCGAATCGACCAGCCACAGCCCCATGGAGCGGGTGTAGGGATCGGTGAGGAAGCCGGCGTCGGGCAGCAGGCCGGCGATGAACTCGCGGGTATGGGCAAGCAGCGGCCAGGTGTAGTTGGTGAGCTCATAGCCCCAGACGATCGCCACCTGGTAGATCATGAAGACGGTGAAGACGAGGAACAGGGGCGCGGCGAAGCGATTGAGCACGAAGCGGTCGATATGTTCGGTGACGGTGCTGCCGGTTTCCCTGGTGCCCGCCGCAAAGACCCCGTCGAGAAGCGCCCGCACCGCCCGGTCGCGGCAGGCAACGACGTGGTCAGGAACGTCGATGCCCCTGGCCGTCACGAAGGCGGAGGCGCGAAGGGCGGCATCGGCGATCAGTGCGTCGGCGGCGTTCCCCGCGAGGCGCTCGCGGACGATTTCCAGGGCGCGCCTGTCGTCTTCAAGCAGCTTCAGTGCCAGCCAGCGCCGCGGCAGGTCGGCGAGCGCCTCGTGGCGCGCCAGCGCGGCTTCAAGCGCGGAAATGTCGGTTTCCAGGTCGCCGTAGTCGACCGCACAACGGGTCGTCGCCTCCGTCCCCGAAGCGGTGCGGATCGCGGAGCGCAGGGCCTCGCGGCCCTCGCCCTTGCGGCCGACCGTGGCGACGACCGGGACGCCGAGGCGCTCGGCAAGGAGGTCGCGATCGATCTTGGTGCCGCGCCGCTCCACCACGTCCATCATGTTGAGCGCCAGCACCGTCGGCAGCCCCATTTCGGTGAGCTGAAGGGTCAGGTGCAGCGAGCGCGTCAGGTTCGAGGCATCGACCACATTGACGGTGACGTCGGGCTTTTCGGTCAGAAGGAAGTCGCGGGCGACGCGCTCTTCCAGCGAGAACGAGGTCAGGCTGTAGGTGCCGGGAAGGTCGACCGCGGTGACCTTGCCGGACGCATCGCGATAGACGCCGTACTTCTTGTCGACGGTGACGCCGGGATAGTTGGCAACGTGCTGCCGGGCCCCGGTGAGCACGTTGAAGAGGGTGGATTTGCCCGCATTCTGCTGGCCTGCGAGCGCAACCAGCAAGTCACTCTTCGTCATTGTCGAAAACCTCGATCGTGGCCGCTTCCTGGCGCCGCAACGAGACGTTTGCCGCCTCGAGTTTGAGCTCGATCGGATCGTTGAGCGGCGCGCTGCGCACCACGACGACGTCCACATTCGGCATCAGGCCGAGATCCATCAGCCGCTGCCGCACGGCCCCGCCCGAATGGTGGCGCCGGATGCGCACGCGGCATCCGGGCTTGATGTCGTTGAGGGACAGAAAGGAAACGGCAGGCGTATGGAGCATCAAAACATCCGATCGACGGCGGCCGCGGCCGCACCGGAAAAAAAGCAGCCGGTGTTCCGATTAAAGTCAGACCATTAGCATATCGTCAAATGACATTCGGTCGCATTTGCAGGCTCCGACGGCCCGTCTAGGATACACCATATCCTGGTATTGCGTCTTATTTGCAGAAAGAAGGAAGCCTGATATGCGCGCATTCGTCCCCCTCCTTGTCGCGGCTGCAACCCTTGCCGCGAGCAGCGCCGCCGCGCACACGCCGCTGTGCTCCTGCTACGACAATGGCGACGGCACGGTCCTGTGCGAAGGCGGCTTCTCCGACGGCTCCTCCGCGTCCGGCGTCCCGGTCAAGGTCTTCGATGCTTCCGGCAAGGTCGTGCTGGACGGCAAGATGAGCGAGAACTCCGAGTTCGAGTTCAAGAAGCCGGACGGCGACTACAAGGTCCTGTTCGACGCCGGCCCCGGCCACGAGATCGAGATCGACGGCAGCGACATCGTCGAATAACGCCATCCGTCCCATAACGCCGCCTCGTCACCGAGGCGACGCCCCCTCCAACCAGATCGGCTGACTGCACCGGCGTCACCGCCGCCGGAGCCGTTCGCGCGCGCGAAAAGCGCACCGGAAATGACGTACACCCACGACCAACCACCGAGAAAAGAACCGGAGTCTGACCCAATGAGAGCTTCTGTTGTCGCCCTGACCGCGGCCGTCCTTGTCGGCGCGGCGAGCACCGCCCACGCCCATTTCCAGCTCGTCTATACCCCCGAGGTGATGCTGGAGAACCCGGCGGAGATCCCCTTCAAGCTGGTCTTCGGTCACCCGATGGAAAACGGCCATGTCATGGATATGGGGCTGCCCGAGGCCTTCACCGTCACCTTCAAGGGCAAGACCACGGACCTGAAGGACACCTTGAAGGAGATCACCTGGACCGGCGCCCACAACGACGCCAAGGCCTATGAGACCACCTACAAGGTCCGCCGCAACGGCGATTATGTCTTCGCATTGACGCCGGCACCCTATTACGAGGGCAGCGAGGACATCTACATCCAGCAGATCGCCAAGGCCTATGTGAACAAGGGCGCCATGCCGACCTCGTGGAACGAGCCGCTCGGCCTTGCGACCGAGATCGTGCCGCTGACGAAGCCCTACCAGACCTATGCCGGCGGCACCTTCACCGGCCAGCTCCTCGCCGAGGGCAAGCCGGTCGCCGGCGCCGAATGCGAGATCGAATACATCAACCCGGAGATCGACATGGACGGCAACGCCTTTGCCAAGGAGGCGAAGGGCCCGGTGCCGGCGAGCGCCATCGTCGCCATCACCGATCCGAACGGCATGTTCACCTTCGGCATCCCGCGCGCCGGTGTATGGGGCTTTGCCTGCCTCGGCTCCGGTCCGGACAAGGAGCACGAGGGCAAGGAACTCTCCCAGGACGCCGTCCTGTGGATCAACGCCGGCACGCTTCAGTAGCGCCGATCCTGAGGATCGCGCACGCTCGCGATGCGCGGACCGCCCCGCCGGACCTCTCCCTCCGGCGGGGCATTTTTTCCGGCCCGGAAGGACCCCACCTGCCATCCGGAGCAACTGCCCCTCCCGCCACCTTCGTTGTCCGAAACGGGTTGCAATCGGGCTCCGGAACCGGCATAAATGCAAATGGATCGCAATCGCATATGCATTATCCCTTATACATATGTGGCGGCGACCGGAAACGGGGAGATCGCCATGAGCCAATACGTCCACCACGTCCCGGGCCGCCTCCGGGTTCGCTGCAAGACGATGCGCGCCGACGCGGCCAAGCTGCGGGAGATCGCACTTGCCATGGAAGACGTGCCGGGCGTGCGCTCGATCCGGACCAACCCGCAATCGGGCAGCATCATCCTCGGCTACGACGGCGAGATCACCGACCGCGACACGCTGCTGGCTGCCCTCGACGGCCTCGGCTGCTCGGCCGAGTACAAGACGCCGAATCGGACCGGACCGCGCACCGTCAACTTCGGCGGCTCCTCCAAGCTGATCGGCGAGACCGTCACCCGGACGCTGGTCAGCGCCGTCGTCGGCACCGTCGTCAAGTCGACCGTCGAGCCGAAGGTGCTGACGCTCCTGAAGCTTTCCCGCATCGCCCGCTAACGGCGGATCGCGGCAGGGCCGAAACCCTGCCTAGCAATCCTGACAATGTGCGATTCTGCGCGTTGCCCGCTTATTCAGTGAATACTACGAATCACCAAATGAATGAGCCTGCCGATTCCGACCTCATCGCCGCCTTCTGGCGGATCCGGCCGATGCTGAGGATCGCCCACCATATTCCCGGCCGCATCCGGTTGTCCGTTTCCCTGAAAGCGCTGGCGAGCGGGCCGAAATTGTCCGCCGGCACGGTCGAGGCCCTTCTGGCGCGCCTTGAGGGCATCACCGCCGTGCGCATCAACCGGGCCGCGGGCTCGGCCACCGTCACCTACGATCCGAAGACGTTTCCGCCCGACCTGTGGTCGAAGATCGTGACCGCCGACCGTCCGGCGATCGAGGCGGAAATCCGCCGGCGGCTCGACCTCGCCGATGCATGAAGGCCGAATACATATGACCTACCACCCCGAGATGCCATACGCCGGACAAGGCGTGCCGGCCGTCCCCTATCCGGCGCCGCAGCCGGCCTCCGGCGACGTCTGCGCCGACCTTGTCCGGCTCGCCCTGATGGGCGCCGTGGTCGGCGGCTCGATCGCGGCGGCAAGCGGCCTCAGAAAAGTCCGCCGCGGCGAGATCCAGCAATGGGACATGACCCTTGAGACGACCCGCGGCGCGGTTCTGGCCGGCGCGGCGACCGCGATCTCCGGGGTCGCCGCCCGCGCCGTGACAGATGAGGGCATCGCCCGCCTCGGCATGCTCTTTGCCGGCGGCGTTGCGGCCTATTACGGCCTTGAGGTCCTGGCCGACCGGCTCGATCCGGCAAAGAAGACGGAAGGCGGCAAATGAGCGGCGAAAACGGTTTCGGCGGCCACCGCCACGGCGTGAAGAAGAACATCCTTGAAGGCCTCGGCGGCATGTTCGTCGGCGCCGCCGCCGTTCTCGTCCTGAAAGGCGCCTTCGCCCGCAAGACCGGCGAGCCGGCGCCGCAACCGGACGAGCCGGCAAGCGATACGCCGGCAAAGGACGAGGACAAGACGACAAAGGCGTCCGCGGCCAAGAGCACCGCACGCCGGGCCAAGAGCACCAGGACGACGCCGAAACGCGCGCCACGCAAACCGGCGACAGGGAGCGCTGAATAGAATGAGCGACCAGAACAAGGGGCCGGAGACCGGTCAGGTGGCCGGCGACGGCGGTTTCAATTTCCAGGGACAGGGTTTCGGCGGCCAGGGCTTCGGCGGACAGGGCTTTGGCGGACAAGGGTTTGCCGGCCAGGCCTTCGGCGGCCCCACGGGCGCTGACGGCGCTGCCGACACCGGTCCGCAAGGCTACGGGCCCCAGGCATTCCAGCCGATGGGCGGCCCGCAGATGCCGCCGCAGCCGAGTCCCTATGGCGCGCCCCCGTTCGGCCCACAGAGTGGCTGGCCCTACGGCTATGCCCCGATGCCGCCGATGGGCGGGCCGCAAGGCTTTGCCGGCTACGGTCCGGCCGATCCCTGTGGCTACGGCCCGCAAGGCTACGGCCCCCAAGGATACGGACCTGCCATGGGCGGCTTCGATCCCGGCATGGGCCAGGGGTCCATGGGCGCAGGCGGCATGGGCGGCCAGGGCGGAATGGGCCATGGCGGCGGCCAGGGAGGACAGGCCGGCAGCCAGGGCGGCGTAACCGGCATGCACAACCTCCTCAACGAGCTGACCAATGGCGGCAATCCGCTCGCCGCGCTGTCGCGCTACATCGATTTCAGCAATGGCGACTTCCTGAAGGGCGCCGCCGTCGGCGCCGCCGCCGTGCTCATTCTCACCAATGACGACGTCAAGAAGGCGATCTTCGGCGCCTTCGCCTCCAAGGGCGACGACGCCACCGACGACAAGAGCGAGGAATAGACGCCGATGCACGGATACTATCCGCGAGCCTATTTCGGCCCCCAGATGCGGCCGGGCTATCCCGCCCTTCGCGCCGGCACCATCGGCGTCATGATCGGCGGAGCAGGCGCCGCCGCGCGTAACATCCCGGCCTACCGCGCCGGCACGATGACGCGCCAGGAGGCCCTCAGCGACACCGCGCGCACCGCCTTCTTTGCCGGCGCCGCAGCGGCCGCTGCCGATGTCGCGGCGCGCGCGCTCGGCGGCAACGGCGTCCTGCCGACTGCGGCGGCCATCACCACCGGTGCCGCGGTCATGTATTACCTGGCGAAGTCCGCCAATGAGAAAACGGGTGACGAGAAATGAGCAACCAGGGCAATCCTCAGGGCGGCGCCTATCCGGGCCAGGGCCAGTGGGGCCAGGCCGGCCAGATGAATGGCGGCCAGGGCAATGGCGGTCAGGGCACCGGGGGGCAGGCCTATCAGGGCCAGGCGATGCAGGGCCATGGCAACATGCCCTATGGCGGCTATCCGCTTGCCGGCGGCGCCGTCGGCTACGCCGCCTATCCCCAGGGTTACGGCTACGGCGCCATGGCCCCGCAGCAATCGACGATGTTCTCGCCCTCCACCGAGCGCTTCATCAAGGGCGCGCTGATCGGCGCGGCCGCGGCCTATATCCTCACCAACCCCAAGGTCCAGAACGCCGTCATCAAGGGCTCGGTCCGGGCCTGGGATTTCCTGCAGGGCGGCATTGAGGAGGTCAAGGAACGCTTCCGCGACGCCGAGGCCGAGGTCCAGGCGGAAAAGGGCTCGGACTGATCTCCGGCTCCACCCCGAGCATCGCCCCTGATCCGCGTATCGGAAGGCTCGCTGAATGAACGCGGTCTCTCCCCCGCCCGCGACCGCTACCAATGGCCTGCGCCTCGTCCACGAGACGCCGCGGCGGCTGCGCTTCAAGCTGCCGCTGCTGAGGGATCGGCGGGTCAATTTCGGCTTCCTGCAGGTGATGCTGGAATCGGAGGACGGGGTTGCCAGCGTCAGGATCAACGACCGCGCCGCCAGCCTGGTCATCGCCTATGACGGCCGAAGCGAGGTTCGCGACGCGCTCCTCAGGCGGCTGAAGGCGCTTTCCGGCGAGACGCTGCCGAAGACGGCCTCCGGCCGGGCCTCCGAGGTCGCCGACCTCGCCCCGCTGATCGCCAACGGCGCCCTCATCGCGCTGCTGCCGTTCCTTGGCCCCACCGCGAAGGCCGCTCTCACCTTCCTCAACATCTCCGGCACGCTCGTCAATGGCGCCGCCGCGGCCACCCGCGGCATCAAGGTGGAAACCCTCGATGCGCTGGCCATCGGCCTCACCGCGGCAAAGGGCGAGTACCTGACGGCGAACACCACCGAGTTCCTCCTAAAACTCGCCGGCTATGTGGAAAGCACCACGGCCCAGAAATCCGACGACATGCTGCGCCACCTGCTGCGCCCGGAGCCGGTCGATGCCTGGGTGGAAAAGGGCGGCAAGCTCACCCGCGTCGCCGATACCGACATCAGGGAGAACGACCGCGTCGTCGTCGGCGTCGGCGAGCGCATCCCGGTCGACGGCCTCGTCCTGCGCGGCAACGCCTTCGTCAACCAGGCCTCCATCACCGGCGAGTCGGAGCCGGTGCGAAAGGAGCCGATGGACCGGGTGATCTCCGGCTCGGTCGTGGAGGACGGACGACTGACCATCGAGGCCCGCCATGTCGGCGAGGAGACGACGACGGCGCGGGTCTCCAAGTTCATCGAGCAGGCCCTCGACCAGACCTCGGAAACCCAGCGCGTCTCGGCCGCCCTCGCCGACAAGCGCGTCTATCTCACGCTCGGTACGGGCGCTGCCGTCTATTCGCTGACCCGCGACCTCACCCGGCTGGAGTCGGTACTCCTCGTCGACTATTCCTGCGCCATCAAGCTCGGCACGCCGCTCGCCTTCAAGTCCGGCATGTACAACGCCGCGACCTCCGGCCTCCTGATCAAGGGCGGTCAGACCATCGAACAGCTTGCAGCCGTCGATGCCTTCGTCTTCGACAAGACCGGCACGCTGACCCATTCCGAACTCGACGTCGTCGACGTCCTCGTCTTCGACACGAAGCACTGGACCCCGAAGCGGCTGCTGGCCATGACCGCCTCCATCGAGGAGCACGCCCACCACCCGGTCGCGGAGGCGATCGTGCGCCGCGCCAACGAGGACAAGTTCAACCACATCGACCACGGCGAGGTGGACTACCTCGTCGCCCACGGCATGCGTTGCAAGGTGCGCGGGGCGGGCGACATCCAGATCGGCAGTCGCCACTTCCTGGAAGACCACGAGAACATCTCGTTCGCGCCCTATGACGAGACCATCGAGCGGCTGTCGAAGGAGGGAAAGACCCTGCTCTACGTCGCCGCCGACGGCGCCCCGCTCGGCGTCATCGGCCTGGAGGACCGGGTCCGGGCCAACGCCGCCCGTGAGGTCTCGAAGCTGCGCGACCTCGGCATCAGGCGCATCGTCATGCTGACCGGCGACAACGAGGTAAAGGCGGCAGCGCTGGCGAAAGAACTCGGCATCACCGAGGTCCACGCCGGCATGGAGCCGGAGGGCAAGGCCGGCGTCATCGAGGCGCTGCAGGGCGAAGGCCACAAGGTCGCCTTCGTCGGCGACGGCGTGAATGACGGCCCGGCGCTCGTCACGGCCGATGTCGGCATCGCCATGCCGCGCGGCGCGGAGATCGCCCGCGCCTCCGCCGACGTGGTGCTGCTGGAAGACCGGCTGGAACTCCTCGCCGCCTCCATCGACATTTCGCGCCAGACCATGAAGCTGGTCGACACCAACTTCAAACTCGCCGCCGGCATCAACACCGGCATCCTCGCCGGCGCCCTCGCCGGCTTCCTGTCGCCGATCACCACCGCCGTCCTCCACAACGGCACCACGGTCGGGCTATTGCTGAAGGCTCTGAAGGGCGCCAAGCCGCAACTGGCGCCGCCGGCGAAACAGACGCTGGATCTCAAGGCCGAGAAAAATTAGCCGGCAAAAATTCCTCAAACCACCGTCGGCCCGGCCGGCGTCTTCGTCAGCACCTCCGCGCCGTTCGGCCCGAGCAGCACCGTGTTCGAAACGAAGAAATTGCCGCGGCCGGTTTCCGTGAACCAGGACATGGCGTGGAAGGTCATGCCTTCCTGAATTTCCAGATCGGAATCGTGCCGGAGACCGGTGACCTTGTTGCCGCCGGTCCAGGACGGCGGAAAGCCGATGCCGACGAGGTAACCGCAATGGTGGCGCCGGTAGTGGGGCATGCCGGCATCGTCGACGACCTTTTGCCATGCGTCGTAGACGTCGCGGGCGCGAACGCCCGGCTTCAAGGCCGCCAGGATCGCATCGAACGCCTCCTTGGAGACCTCGGCCATCTCGGCGTCCTCATCCGGAATGCTGCCGATATTGACGAGCCGGCCCTGGGGCGCGTTGTAGCGGGCAACGCAGCCGGCGACTTCCAGGAACACGCGCTCGCCCTTGCGATAGATGCCGTCACCCCAGGAAGTGTGCTCCTCGGCCATCCGCGCCTCCGGCCGGATGAACGGGCCGAAGCCCGGCGGCGTACCGCCCGCGCGAGTCATCGCGGCGATGCACTCCGCCGCCACGTCCGCCTCGGCTGCGCCGTCATGGATGGCGGCAACGGCAGCGGCCGTACCGGCGTCCGAGGCGACGGCCGCCCGGCGCATGATCTCCTGCTCTTCGGGTGACTTCACGAGGCGCAGCTCGTCGGCCATGCCGGTGATGTCGGTCCATACGGCGTGCTCGACATTTTCCCGGAGCGCCGCGCCGAAGCCGTAGGAGTGTCCCGACGACCAGGTCTCCACACCGATCCTGCGGGTAAAGCCCGGCAGCGCGTCGATCACCTGCTCGGTCTCGACCAAGGCCTGCTGCTGCCGCGTCTTGGCGGTGGAGCGGGCGCGCAGGTGCCGGACCGCCATGTCGGCCGCCGTCTCGCTGTCGCTGTGGCCTTCGAAGAGGGCATTGCGCACCTGGTGCTCGACGGTCACCCGCTCCATGGCCCGCGTCACCAGCGTCATGTCGCCCTCAAGGGGAACGATCAGGAGGTGCGGCGCGAAATAGCCCCAATGGTCGAGGCCGGTGAGATAGAAGATGTTCTCAGGCGTCGACAGGAGGGCAAGGTCGATGTCGCGCTCGGCCATCCTGGCGCGAAGGCGCTTCAGCCGAGCCTCCAGTTCCTGATCAGAAAACGGGTTTGCGTACATTGGCGGCCTCGTGTTTGCGGGAAGCGGAAAGCTCCAGCCCGGAAACGTCCTTCAGATACGGGAGCCGCTCCTGGGCGGCCCTGACCCGCTCGGCATCGAACTCGGCGACGATCAGCTCCTCGCCGCTGCCGGCAACGGCCGGCTCCGTGCCGTCCGGCGCGACGATGCGGCTGCCGCCGTAGTAGCAAAAGCCGTTCTCCGTGCCGCCGTGATTGGCGTAGGCGAGGTAGATGCCGTTCTCGAACGCCCGGGTCGGGATCATCTTCGTCGCCACCACCTCCCAGCTATCGACCAGCGCCGTCGGCGCCAGCACCAGTTGGGCGCCGGCCTCAGCCGCGGCGCGGACGGTCTCGGGAAATTCGACCTCGTAGCAGATGAGAAGCGCCACCCGGACGCCTCTATAGGTGAAGGCCGTCGGCCGCTTGCCGGTGGTGAAATAAGCCGTCTCAAAACTGTTTGGGGAGTTCGCCTGCTTGCGATGGTTGGCGATGAGCACACCCTCCGGCGAGACGGCGGCGGCCGCGTTGTAGAGCTCGCCGTCCAGCTTTTCCGGGTAGCCATAGACGATCAGCGAGCCGGTTTTGCCAGCAAGCTTGGCCACCTCGTCGAAGAATGGCCCCTCGACCGGCTCGGCGAGCCGGATGAGGTCGTCGCCGATATTGTAGCCGGACGAAAAAAGCTCCGGGCAGACGACGATGTCGGGACCTTCATCGCCGAGCGCCTCGGCAAGGCATGTCAGCCGCTCCTCCTGGGAGCGCCCGCCCGCCGCGCATTGGTAGACGCCGATCCTCATGCCGATATCGCCGTGCCGATGGAAGACGTTAACGCGACCGCCCGGGCATGCGTGGCGATCGCCGTATCCTGCGCACCGGTGCCGGTGAGATCGCAGATGGTGACGTCCGAGGGACTTTTGCGCGCGATTACCTCGCCGGTAACGACCGCGCCGAGTTCGGCCGGCATTGGACCGGTCCAGAGCCCGGCGGTAATCGCGGACCGCAATTCGCCGAGCGCCTCGCACTGGCTGACCCGGTCGCAGATATAGGCGTCGGCGGCAATGAGCGCCCTCGGGTCGATCTCGTTCTTCTCGCCCTGGTCGGAGCCCATGGCGGTGATGTGAAGGCCGGGATGCAGCCAGTCGGCGGACAGGATCGGCTCCTTCGCCGGCGTCGTCGTGACGACGAGCTGGCTGTCCGCAACGAGCTTGGCCGGATCGTCGACGCCAAGAACCTCAATGCCGAGATCGGCGGCGATGTCCGCCGCGCAGTCCGCCGCCTTGACGGGATCGCGGCCCCAGACCAGCACGCGGCTGAACGGCCGCACCAGCCGCGCCGCCTTGATCTGCAGCCGCGCCTGAACGCCCGTGCCGAGAACGCCGGCCGTCGTCACCTCTTCCGGCGCCATATGCCGTGCGGCCACGGCGCCGGCCGCGGCCGTACGCACATCCGTCAGATAGCCATTGTCGAGGAACAGCGCCTCGACGAGCCCGGTCCTGGCCGAGAACAGGATCATCAGCCCGTTGAGGCTCGGCAGCCCGAGGGACGGGTTGTCGAAGAAGCCGGGGCTGACCTTGATCGCGAAACCGTCGAAGCCGGGAATATAGGCGGTCTTGACGTCGACCTCGCCATTCGCCTCCGGGATCGCCATGGAAAGGATCGGCGGCATCACGACGGAGCCGCTGGCGAGCGCCGCGAACGCTTTCTCGACCACGTCGATGGCGGTTAGGTCGAGCTTAACCGCCTCCCTCAGTTCCGCCTCGGTGACGACGAGGATGTCACGCGCCATAGGGCATCCCCTTGATGGTGAGATCGCCGAGCATCACGTCCGCCCCAGTGATCACTTGCGTGAAGACCTGCATGTCGACATTCCGTCCGGTAATCACGGTGGCGGCCGGTCCTTCCGGCTTCGGCAGCTTGCCGGCCTGAAGCGCGGCGATGCCGACGACGCAGGCGCCCTCCGCCACCAGCCGGTCCTCGTAATAGAGCGTCTGCATGGCCCGGTAGATTTCCTCTTCCGTGACCAGCACCACCTCGTCGAGGAGGTCGCGGCAGAGCGCAAATGACAGCCGGTTCTGAAGCCCGATGCCGCCGCCGAGGGAATCGGCAAGGCTCTCCACCTCTTCGACCTCCACCGGGTGGCCGGCCTTGATGGACGCATGCATTGCCGCGCCCCGGTCCATGGATATCCCGATCACGCGCGCCTTCGGATTGGCGGCCTTCACCGCCAGCGCGATGCCGCCGGCAAGCCCGCCGCCGGAGAGCGGCACCAGCACCATGTCAAGATCCGGCCGGTCCTCCATCAGTTCCAGCCCGATGGTGCCCTGGCCGGCGATCACCAGCGGATCGTCGAAGGGCGAGATCTCCGTCAGCCCCTCCTCGGCGCAGAGCCGAAGGCTTTCCTCCAAGGCATCGTCCTGGCTCGCACCGACGATGCGCACCTCCGCGCCGAGCGCCCGGATGCCATCGACCTTCGTTTGCGGCACCAGCGAAGACATGCAGATGACGGCTCTTAGCCCCCGCGCCCGCGCCGCATAGGCAACACCGCGGCCATGATTGCCGGTGGAGCAGCAGGTGACACCGGCAACGTCGCCCGGCAGCGAGAAGACGGCATTGACCGCGCCGCGCAGCTTGAAGGCACCGATCGGCTGGGTGTTTTCCAGCTTGAGGAGGAAGTCGTGGCCGCAAAGGCCGGAAAGATGCGGCGAGGGAACCAGCGGCGTGCGGATGACGGTTCCGGAGATCCTCTTTCTTGCGGCGAGGATGTCCGCAAGGCTGACGCTCATCCCGCCTCCATGACCGCGGAGAGGAATTGCTGGGTGCGTTCCTTCTGCGGATTGCCGAATAGCTCGTCGGGGCTGCCCTGCTCCTCGATCTTACCGCCGAAGAAGAAGCAAACCCGGTCGGAGATTTCCTTCGCAAACCCCATCTGGTGGGTCACCATCAGCATCGTCAGGTTATGCTTGTCGACCAGTTCGCGGATGACGTTTGTCACCTCGCCGATGACCTCCGGGTCGAGCGCAGAGGTCACCTCGTCGAACAGCATCACCTTCGGCCGCATGGCCAGCGCCCGGGCGATCGCCACGCGCTGCTGCTGGCCGCCGGAAAGCCGCGACGGGTGCTGGTCGACCTTGTCTTCCAGCCCCACCATCTGAAGGAGTTCCAGCGAGCGCTCGCGCGCCTCCTTCTTGGAAAGCCCGAGCACGTGGACCGGCGCCTCCATGCAGTTTTCCAGCGCCGTCATGTGCGGGAACAGGTTGAAGTGCTGGAAGCACATGCCGATGTCGGCGCGCATCTTGCGCAGATATTTCTCCGAGGCCGGCACCAGCACGCCGCCCTTTTCCATGTGGGTGAGCGGCTTGCCGTCCACATAGATGACGCCGCCATTGATCGTCTCCAGCGTCATCAGCATGCGCAGCACCGTCGTCTTGCCGGAGCCGGACGGGCCGATGACGGAGACCATTTCGCCGGCGGCGACGTCGAGGTCGAGCGAATCGAGCACGACCAGCGCCCCGTAGCTCTTGGTGACGTTCATGAACCGGACCATCGGGACATCGTCCCCTTCCAGCCGGAGGGGATAGGCGGACATGTCTTCTGACATCAGATCAACCCGAGTTTCTTGCGCACCCAGGCCTCAAAGACCCGGATCAGGGCAGCGGTTGGCAGCGAGATGAGGAGGAAGATGACGCCGACCAGCGTGTAGGGCTCCAGGAAGCGGTAGCTCTCTGAGCCGATGGCGTTGGCCGTATGCATGAGTTCCGCAACGCCGATGACGGACAGCATCGGCGTGTCCTTGAAGATGCCGACGAGGTAATTGCCCATGCCGGCGAGCGAGGGCGGCAGTGCCTGCGGAATGATGATGCGGAAATAGGTTCGCGCGGTGCTGAAATTGAGCGCCCGCGCCGCCTCCCACTGGCCCTTCGGCACGCTCTCCAGCCCGCCGCGATAGACCTCGGAGAGATAGGACGCGTAGTGCAGGCCGATGGCGATCATGCCGCTCGTCCAGGGCGACAGCCGGATGCCGAATTGCGGGCCGACGTAATAGACGAAGAAGATCTGCAGCACGAGCGGCGTGGAGCGGATGAACTCCACCACCTCGCGCACGCCGCGGGTCAGCACCCTGGAGGGCGTGCGCTGGGCGAGCGCCAGCGCGAGCCCGAGGACGACCGCTATGGCATAGCCGAGGCCGGCGGCGAGCAGCGTGTTGAGGGTCGCCAGCAAGAGCCGCGGCAGGATCTCGAAGGTGAAGTCCCAGCGCCAGTCGAAACCCATGCCTCAGGCCCTCCCCAGCTTGCGCGCCATGAACCGCTCCAGCCAGCGCATGAACGGCGTGATCGCGAACCGGGCCATCACGTAATAGATGATGAGCGCCGTCCCGAAGGCCTGGATGGACAGGAACGTGGTGCTGTTGATCTGCTTGGCCTCGAACATCAGGTCGGAGACCGAGATCAGCGAGACCAGCGCCGTTCCCTTCAAAAGCTCGATCAGGAGGTTGCCCCAGGGCGGCAGCATGTTGAGCAGGGCCTGCGGGAAGATAATCCGCACCATCCGCTTGGTCGGCGACATGTTGAGGGCGAGCGCCGCTTCCCACTGTCCGCGCGGAACCGACAGGATGCCGCCGCGCACCAGCTCCGCGCCGTAAGCCCCGAGATTCATGCCGACGGCGACGAAGCCGGCGGTGAATTTCTCAAGCGTGATGCCGAACAGCGGCAGCACGAAGAAGATCCAGTAAAGCTGGACCAAGAGCGACGTGCCGCGGAAGATCTCGATATAGACGGTGGCGAAACCGCGGATGAGCGGATTCTTCGACATCCGCATCAGCCCGGCGACGAAGGCGATGACGATCGCCAGCACGGCGGCGAGGATCGTCTGCAGCGCGGTGATGATGGTGCCGTCGACGAAGCGCGGACCGTATTCTGCGAGATACTCGAAATAGCTCATGGCCGCCTATCCGAGTGGAATGAACCGGGAAGTCGCACCGGCGCCTGCCGGCACGGCGGACGGGCGGCGCGCCTTCAGCGGCCACCCATCCCGTTCGGTATTCGCGATCTCGGATCAGCGGTTGTTGCAGACCCACTCTGTGGTCTTGTCGCCCGGAAGCTGGGACTCCGTGTAGCCGTACTCGGCCACGTCCTTCATCATCTGCTCCGAGCCGAGATATTTGGCCTCGGCCTCGTTGAACTTCTCAAGGAAGTCCTTGTCGGCGTCGCGGAAGCCGATGCCGACCCAGTTGAGGGTCCAGTCCGGCAGAGCGGACGGATCGGTGACCTCGATGTCGTCGGCTTCCTTGGCAAGGTTCAGCGCCGTGAAGTAGGTGACGCCGCCGGCATCGGCCCGGCCCGCGCGGACCGCGGCGAGGATCTCGGTCGGCCCCGGAACGGCCATGACGTTGGCATCCGGAACGCCTTCCTTCTTGGCGGCCTCGATGGAGTTGTAGCCGGCGCCGGTGACGAAGACGGCGTCCTTCTCCTTGATGTCCTGGTAGTTGCTGATGCCCTTCGGATTGCCCTTCGGCACGATGAAGGCATCGCCGAACTTGCCCATCGGATCGGAGAACGCGATGTTCTCGCAGCGGCTCTTCAGGATGTACATGCCGCCGGTGATGACGTCGAAGCGGTTGGCCTTCAGGCCCGGGATCAGGCCGCCCCATTCGGTGACGACCGGCTCGATGTTCTCATAGCCCATGGTCTTCAGGACACCGATGGTGAAGGCGTTGGCGAAGCCCAGCGGCTTGTTGTTCTCGCCCGGATAGGCCCAGGGAATCTCGTTGGCGAAACCGAGACGGATCGTCTCGCCGGCCTCGATCCGGTCCATCAGCGGACCGGCCTTGGCCGGTACGGTCGCGAAGGCGGCGACGGCCATGGATGCTGCGGCGATACCTTTCAGGAAGATGCTCTTCATCTGGTGCTCCGTTTCCCTCTGTTTGATATGCGTAATGTTCTGGATGGGTTTGTTGTGTACAGCATGACCTCCCAGAACAAGGAGTCAACGGGGCGAGCTTGATTTTCTTCACGGAAATCGGCCGGATTGTATTTTTCGCTATTCACCGGGGCAGCCGGCTGTGTACAAATCGGGCAGTCGCTTGTCTCTTGTGCAGTGCAAGGAAACCGCCGATGCCGGCCTCCCAGCTCCCCTTCTCGTCATCCGAATACCAGCGGCGCCTCAACAAGGTGCGCAGCGCCATGGCCGCCGCCGACATCGACGTCCTGTTCGTCGAGGACCCCTCCAACATGGCCTGGCTGACCGGCTATGACGGCTGGTCCTTCTACGTCCACCAGGGCGTCCTGGTGTTCCATGACGAGGACCCGGTCTGGTGGGGCCGCAACCAGGACGCCAACGGTGCGGTCCGCACCTGCTGGATGACGGACGACCGGGTCGCGCGCTATCCCGACCACTACGTCCAGTCGGTGCATTGCCACCCGATGGAGACCCTTGCCGCGCTCATCCGCGAGCGCGGCTATGCGACCAAGCGCCTCGGCCTTGAGCTTGAGAACTATTACTTTTCGGCCAAGGCTTACCTGGTGCTGCAATCGGAACTGCCGGATGCCGACCTCGTCGACGCCACCGCCCTCGTCAACTGGCAACGCGCTGTGAAGTCCGACGAAGAGATCGTCTTCATGCGCCGCGCCGCGCGCATTTCGGAGCGCATCGTCGACGGCATCCTGGAGCGCATCGAGCCGGGCATGAAGAAGAACGACATGGTCGCGCAGATCCACGCCGACGCCGTGCGCGGCATGGACGACGGCACCGGCGACCTGTGGGGCGACTACCCGGCCATCGTGCCGCTGCTGCCGAGCGGGTCGGACGCCGCGGCGCCGCACCTGACCTGGGACGGCCGCACCTTCGAGACCGGCACCGCCACCTTCTTCGAGATCGCCGGCTGCTACCGGCGCTACCACGCCCCGTTCTGCCGCACGGTCTTCCTCGGCACCCCGCCGCAATACATGAAAGACGCCGAAGCTGCCCTCGTCGAGGGCCTCAGCGCAGGCCTTGAGGCCGCCCGGCCCGGCAACACCGCCGCCGACATCGCCCGCGCCCTCGGCGCCCCGCTCGCCCGCGCCGGCATCGACCGCGCCGCCCGCGCCGGCTACCCGATCGGCCTCTCCTACCCGCCCGACTGGGGCGAGCGCACCATTTCCATCCGCGTCGAGGACGACACCGTGCTGGAGCCGGGCATGACCTTCCACTTCATGCCGGGCCTGTGGATGAACGACTGGGGGCTGGAAATCACCGAAAGCATCCTGATCAGGCCGGACGGCCCGGCCGAGTGCCTCTGCAACCGGCCGCGCGAGCTCTTCGTGAAGAACTGAACCCGCAATGACCCTGATCGACGACACGCGCGACATCCTTCGCGACCTCATCGCCTTTCCGACCGTCTCCGCCGACAGCAATCTGGAGCTCATCGCCTATGCCGCCGACCATCTCGGCGCGCTCGGCGCCCGCACCTCGGTGATCCTCGACGAGACCGGCCACAAGGCCAACCTGATCGCCAGCCTCGGCCCGGAAGAGGACGGCGGCATCGCGCTCTCCGGCCACTCCGACGTGGTCCCCGTCGCCGATCAGGACTGGTCGTCGGACCCGTTCGAATTGCGCGAGGAGAACGGCCGCCTCTATGGCCGCGGCACCTGCGACATGAAGGGGTTCATTGCCGCGTCCCTCGCCGTCGCCCCACTGTTTGCCGAGCGTCCACTCTCCCGCCCGCTCCATTTCATCTTCACCTATGACGAGGAGGTCGGCTGCCTCGGCGCCCGGCATCTGGTCGACGAGATGGGGCGCATGGACACAAAACCATCCGTCGTCATCATCGGCGAGCCGACGGAAATGCGCATCGTCGAGGGCCACAAGGGCTGCTGCGAATACACCACCACCTTCACCGGGCTGGAAGGCCACGGCTCCATGCCCGACCATGGCGTCAACGCTGTGGAATACGCCGTGCGCTACGTCGCCAAGCTGATGGAACTGCGCGAGGACATGAAGTGCTGGGCGCCCGCCGGCAGCCGCTTCGATCCGCCCTGGACCAGCCTGCAGGTCGGCCGCATCGCCGGCGGCGTCGCCCACAACGTCATTCCCGGCCTTTGCACGGTCGACTGGGAGATGCGGCCGGTGCGCGCCGAGGACCGCGTCCGTCTGCGCGCCGCCATCGACGCCTATGTCAGCGACACCCTGTTGCCGGACATGCGCGCCGTCTCGCCGGAGGCCGACATCCTCACCCACGTCATCGGCGAGGTTGTCGGCCTGGAGCCCGCAGACGACAACGAGGCGCTGCGCATCGTCTCCGAACTGACCGGGTCGAACGAGGCCGACGTCATCGCCTTCGGCACGGAAGCCGGCCTCTTCCAGGAGCTCGGCATGTCCGCCGTCGTCTGCGGCCCGGGTTCGGTAGAGCAGGCCCACAAGCCCGACGAATTCGTCACCCTCGATCAGCTCGAAAGCTGCCTTGCCATGCTAAGAGGACTGGAAGAAAGGCTGATCGCGTAAATGACGAACGAGGACGACCACGACCGGGTCACAGACGACATCGCGCCGGGCGTGCCGGCAAGAGAGTCGGCTCCCGCCGACGTGCCGCCGGAGATCCGACCCGCCGGCGGCGCCCGCGAGCGCTTCGAGCGGCTCCACATCGAACTGCGCAACCGCATCTGCCTGCTCGACTATCCGCCCGGCACCAGGCTGCGCGAGGCGGACCTTGCGCGGGAGTTCGGCATCAGCCGCACGCCGCTGCGCCGTGTGCTCGGCTGGCTGGAGGCGGAAGGCCTCCTACGGTCGGTGCAGAGCGTCGGCACCCTCGTCACCGATGTCGACGTGGAGGAATTGCAGCAGGTCTACCAGTTGCGCATGGAGCTGGCCGAAATGGTCGGCCACCTCTCGCCGGTGTCGCCGAGCGCGGAGACCGTACAATTGTTCCGCGACCTGAAGGCCCGGAGCTGCGCCCTCGTCGACGATCCGAGGCCCCGCGCGTTTGCCGAAATCAACATGGATTTCTTCCATGCCCTGATGCGGCTGACGGCGAGCGAGCCGTTGCGGGAAATTTCCGAACGCCTCTACTACCAGACCTCCCGCATCTGGCTGCGCTCCATCTCGCAGATGGACCTCGTCGAAGAAGTCGAGATCTTCGCCCGCGAAGTCGCCGACATCTGCGCGGCCGTCGAGATCGGCGACCTCTCCGCCGCCGGCCACATCCGCCGCTCGCATATTTCCATGAGTTTTACGAGGGTAAGGCGACAGAAGGTGGCGCGGGAGAGAAACGCGGGGTAGCGTCAGCCGATCAGAACCGTTTCGGTAGCCCGCCTGGTTGAGGACGGCATTGGCCGTATGACGAAGCCCCAGGCTTCGCAAGGCCGACCGGCCGCCGGCGCCAATGCGCCGCCCGTCGGAGCCGTGAGCGCAGCGAACTGGCGTGAGACAAAAAAGAGAGAGGATTGGTGGGCGCACAAGGACTCGAACCTTGGACCCGCTGATTAAGAGTCAGCTGCTCTACCAACTGAGCTATGCGCCCTGAATGTCAGGAATGCGGCCACCAATCGCGCCGCACCGGCGCTTTATAGGGACGATCATTTCGTTTGGCAACCGTTTCCGGCTATGGATTTTGCGGCTAACACTGTCGCCATGTCCGCGCTGATGGTTCCGCCCGATCTTCACCGCCTGCTCGCCCGCGCCGGGCTCGGCGCACGGGTCGTTCGCGGCGCGGAAGGCGGCGGCGGAGAGCTCCAATTGCCCCGCGCACCCGGCGCCTATGTGCTGGTTCTCGGTCTTGCCGAACCGGCCGCCCTTCCCGCCCGCTTCGGCGAGGCGATGCTCCCCCCCGGCTGGTATCTCTATTGCGGCAGCGCCCGCGGCCCCGGCGGCATCGCGGCACGGCTCGGCCGGCACCTGCGCCGCGAGAAAAAAAACCGGTGGCACATCGACGCCCTCACGATCGCCGCCGGAACCATCGAGGCCGCCGCCGTGCCGGACGGCGACGAGTGCGCCCTCGTCTCGAAGCTTTCGGCGTTCCGCAACATCGACGTGCCGGTTCCGGGCTTCGGCAGCACCGACTGCCGGAGATGTGCAAGCCATCTCTTGCGCTGGAGGAGCACGATATAAAAAAAGCCGGCCCGGAGTGTCCGGACCGGCCTTTGATCGTCACCGTAAAGACGGAGCCCCTTACCCC
The DNA here is from genome assembly GCF_025961475.1 of Rhodobium gokarnense. Classification (NCBI taxonomy): domain Bacteria; kingdom Pseudomonadati; phylum Pseudomonadota; class Alphaproteobacteria; order Hyphomicrobiales; family Rhodobiaceae; genus Rhodobium; species Rhodobium gokarnense. Next base: position 269,958 of record NZ_JAOQNS010000003.1, read on the forward strand.
GCCTTCAGCGCTTCCGGCTTGGTGCGCTCGCGCTTGGTGATGAGCTTGTTGAGGGCGTGGACATAGGCGCGGGCCGAGGAGACCAGGGTGTCCGGGTCGGCACCGCGGCCGATCACGGTCTTGCCGTCCTCTTCCAGCTTCACCGAGACCTCGGCCTGGGCGTCGGTGCCCTCGGTCACCGCATGCACCTGGTAGAGCTGCAGCTTGGCGTCGTGCGGCACCATCTCCTTGATGGCGTTGAAGGTGGCGTCGACCGGGCCGTTGCCCATCGCCTGCACCGTGCGATGCTCGCCGTCGATGTTGAGGGTCAGGGTCGCCATCTGCGGGCCCATGGAGCCGGCGATCACCGTCAGCGCCATCACCTTGATGAGGTCGTCCGCGGTGCCGATCTCGTCGTCGACCAGGGCCTCGATGTCCTCGTCATAGACGTGCTTCTTCTTGTCGGCCAGCGCCTTGAAGCGCTTGAAGGCGTCCTCGAAGGCGTTGTCGCCCATGTCGTAGCCCAGCTCCTTCAGCTTCTCCCTGAACGCGTGGCGGCCGGAATGCTTGCCCATGACCAGCGAGGTCGCAGCAACGCCGACGGACTCCGGCGTCATGATCTCGTAGGTCTCGGTGTGCTTCAGCATGCCGTCCTGGTGGATGCCGGATTCGTGCGCAAAGGCGTTCTTGCCGACGATCGCCTTGTTGTACTGCACCGGAAACGAGGTGACGGCCGAGACCAGCTTGGAAGCGCGGGTCAAAAACGTGCTGTCGATCGAGGTCCAGTAGGGCAGCTTGTCGCCGCGCGTCTTGATCGCCATCACGATCTCTTCCAGCGCCGCATTGCCGGCCCGCTCGCCGATGCCGTTGATCGTGCATTCGATCTGCCGCGCACCGGCATTGACGCCGGCCAGCGAATTGGCGACCGCCATGCCGAGGTCGTTGTGGCAATGGGTGGAGAAGGTGACCGTGTCGGCGCCCGGTACGCGCTCCATCAGGCTCTGGAACAGCGCGTAATATTCCTCCGGCACCGTGTAGCCGACGGTATCGGGAATGTTGATGGTGGTGGCGCCGGCCTTGATGGCGGCTTCGGTACAGCGGCACAGGAAGTCGAACTCGGTGCGGGTGCCGTCCTCCGCGCTCCACTCCACGTCGTCGGTGTGGTTGCGGGCGCGGGTGACGCTGGCGATCACCGCCTCATAGACCGCATCCGCCTCCATCTGCAGCTTGTACTTCATGTGCACCGGGCTGGTGGAGATGAAGGTGTGGATGCGCGGCCGCTTGGCATGGACGATGGCCTCGGCCGCCCGGTCGATGTCCTTGGCGCCGGCGCGGGCGAGACCGCAGACGACGGAGTTCTTGACGGTCTTTGCGACCTCCGAGACGGCCTCGAAATCGCCGTTGGAGGCGATCGGGAAGCCGGCCTCGATGACGTCGACGCCCATCTCGTCGAGGATCTCGGCGACCTGCAGCTTCTCGCCCAGGGACATGGAGGCGCCGGGCGACTGCTCGCCGTCGCGCAGGGTGGTGTCGAAGATCTTGACGTGGTTGGCCTTCGTCTCGGTAACGGTGAATTCGCTCATCGGAGCGGGTCCTTTCTCGTCTTCTCCGGCGGCGCAAGGCGCTCATGGCCGGACTTATCTCAAAACGCTGTGAGGAAACTTCGGTCTTTGCGCTTATCCCCTAAGTGCCCGCCCTGTTACGGGGCTGCCGACGCTCAGGGGCAGATAAGGAGGAGAAGCGAGCCGGCGAGCGGAAGGGTTCCGCGCCGGGGCGCGGCGATCGCGAAAATCTCGGTATGCCGAGCGGCGATCATCAAATGGTCCTTCGTCTTCCGTCTGGTCGGCGTTGCGACAAATAGCCCTTGCGGGAGAGCTTGGCCGACGCCGGTTACCGGGTCGTTAACACGTCTTTATCCGAAATCGCGGCCGGATTGCAAGAGAGGATCACCGCCAAGCATGCTTATGAGGTCCGGTCGGCGTCGTCAGGTGTCGCAAGCCCGCCCGCAAATCCGACATAGTCGATTTGCACAGACCGGCGTCGAAGCACGTCGGCGCCGATGCGCCGTGGCCTGCGTGGCGTCTGAACGCAAACCAACATGGGCTCTTCGAAAAAGAACCCGATCAAACCTCCAGAGTTCCCCGCGCGACGATCACCGCCTTGCCGCCGATGCGTTCGGCCTTCAGCGCGCCCTTGGCGATGTCGATCTCCAGATCGATCCGCGACGGCCGGCCCATCTCGTAGCCCTGCTCCACGCGGATCAGGTGGGTGCCCTCGGTCAGCCCGTCGAACGCCTTGACGACGCCGGCAAAGGCGGCAACGGCCGAGCCGGTCGCCGGGTCCTCGCGGATGCCGAAGATCGGCCCGAACATGCGCGCATGGAACGAATAGTCGTGGTGCAGCGTCTCCCGGCAATAGAGGAAGGCGTTGCTGTGCTGCTCGGTGCCGAAACCGGACGGCCAGGCGCGGTTGACCGCATGGGCCCGGGCGATGGCGTCGAGCCCGGAGACCGGCACGAAGGTATAGGGCACGCCGGCATCGAACATGCTCGGCTTGTGATTTTCGAAGCCGATCTCGCGCGGCTCCAGCGACAGGGCGGCGGCGATCAGCTCCTTTTCCCGCGCCTCGCCGCAGGGCTTGGCCAGCTTCGGCACGTCGAACTCCGCATAGCCGGGCTTGCCGCGGCGCACCCGGACGCCGCAGCGCACGGGGCCGACCGTTTCCTCCAGCACCACCATGGCCTCCACGTCGCCATTGCCGCCGAACCGGTCGGTGGCGAGGAGCACCGCCGTGCCGACGGTGGGGTGGCCGGCAAAGGGCAGTTCCTGGGCCGGGGTGAAGATGCGGACCTTCGCCGAGGCGGCCGGGTTTTCCGGCGGCAGAACGAAGACGGTCTCCGACAGGTTGAACTCGCGCGCGATCGCCTGCATGCGGTCGTCCTCAAGCCCCTCGGCGTCCAGCACCACGGCCAGCGGATTGCCGGCAAGCGGCGTGTCGGTAAAAACGTCGAGGACGGCATAGGCGCGCGGCATGGGAACTCCGGACAGGGATCGGTCAATCCGACGACCATTAGCCGATTACCCCCCATTTGCAACCGCGCCGGCTGCGCCGTGGGGGCGCAGACGGGAGAAATCCCGCGCCTTGGCAAACGAACTCCTATTTCACGTAGAAGGTCGGCTGGTCCGCGTTGGCGTCCTTGCTTACCCTCGCCTTGACCGCATCGGCATTGATCCGGAAGCGCGTCTTGCCGGGCTGCGCGATCGACCGCACTTCTTCCACGAGTCCCATGGACACCAACTCCGCGAGTGCTTCGCCGGCCTTTTCCGGCACCACGTTCTCATTGGTCGCGAGCGCTTCGACGGCCCCGCGGGTGCGCGGCTGATCGAGCAGGCTGTGAAAAACGACCCCCTCTGCACCCGAAAACGTCACGGTGCCGGCGGGCGGTTCGGCGACCTTTGGGATCTCGCCAGCCGCCGCCCGGTTCTGCAGCTCGTTGTCGAGTTCCTTGACCTCCGACTGCAGCGATTCCAGCAGGCGGCGGCTGAGGCTGGCAAAGAACGCCCGGTAGCTGGCGCCGACGACGACGCAGAAGGCAACGAGCAGCATCAGCGACGGCAGGAAGCTCCGGCACAGATTTACGCCGTTGACGACCTCGCAGTCGTTCGAGGAAATCGGCTGGAAGACGTTGGAGATCAGGGATTCCTGGACGCCCATGGACGCAACGCTCAGGAACACCGGCACGACGAAGGCCGAAGCGATGCCTGCGGTGATGGATTCCTTCACCGTGACGATGGGCGCCGCCGGTGGGTCCGGATCGTCCACCGGCGCGAACCGCGCCAGGATCGAACTCACATAGCCGCCGAGCGCACCACCCGCGACCATCGCCGTCACCGCGACGACCTGGTTCCATCCGAATACATCGGCCATGATGGCAATCCCCGTTGGAACGACCATCGCATGATACAACCGGAAATATAGACAGGAAAGTCGTCAGGCAGTCCCGGCAAATGCCTCACGCCATCGACAGCGTCACCGCCATCGGGCAGTGGTCGCTCGCCTTCGGCCGCGCCCAGCCGGTGCGCGGATAGCGCGCAATGCCGTCGGTGCCGGGCACCCGGAACGGCATGCCGGAACGCACGATCTCAGGCTTGGCGTCCGGATTGGCCGCCGCCAGCGCCGGCGAGACGAGGATGTAGTCGAGCTGGGTGCGGTGGTTGTCCTTGGGATAATAGTGCGTCCAGCGCTCGCCGGGTTGTAGCCGCTCGATCAGGTTGACGGAGAAGCCGCCGTTCAGCAGCGGGTCGACGCCGGTCGGCGAGACCTTGTTGCCTTCCTTGTAGACGTGGTCGTTGAGGTCGCCGCAGATGACCCAGTTGGCCCGTGCCGCGCCGTCCTTGCCGAACCGGTCCTCGATGATGCGCCGCACCGCCGTCGCCTCGGCCCAGCGGATCGGCATGGTGATGTCGCGCGGATCGTTGGTGCCGTAGGGAATGCCCGGCTCGCGCCGGAACCCCATCGACTTGAAATGGCAGACATAGATGGTCAGCGGCCGGCCGTCGACGCGGGTGTCGAGCTCCAGGCAGTCGCGGCGGAACACCCGGTCCGACCGGTTGATGCCGGCAAGGTTGAGGTCGTGGTCGTAGACGCCGAGGTCGTCGAAGGTCAGGCCCGCATGGCTGCGCGCCATGATCGGGTAGTCGCGCTTGGCAAGCGCGGCGACGTCGATGCCGCGGGCGTCGTTGCCCTCGATCAGCCGCTTCCAGGGATAGTCGAGATTGGCGAGGTGGTGCAGGTAGAACTTTTCGAAGTCCCTCAGCACCTTCAGCGACTCCACCTCCTGCAGGCAGACGATATCGGCGTGCGTATCGCGAATGGCGAGCGCCGTCGACTGGCGGGCGTCGTCGGTCATCACCACCCGGCGCGCCATTTCCAGGTCGATGAAGGTCTGCTTGTCGGGGATTTCCAGCAGGTTGAGCGCGCCCTCCCGGCGCAGCGCGTCGAGTTCCTGCTCGAAACTGAACCGCGACAGGAGGTTTTCCACGTTGAAGGTGGCAATGCGAACCGGCATGAGAACCCTCCACGATATCTGACGGCGCTGCGCCTGCCTCTCATGGCGGCCGGCCCGCCGTCAACCGTCGAAGGGGTCTTCGCTCAGAGCGTCTTTTCCATGCGCGGCAGCATCCGGCCGGCGATCGAGCCGGACGGCGCCTCGCCGGTCACCGCCATGCCCATCGCCGCATAGAACGGCACGGCATTGGGATCGGCATCGAGGCCGAGGCGATTGACGCCGGAAAGCCGCGCCCGCTCCTCCATGTGCCGCCACAGCGTGCGCCCGACGCCGCGGCGCAGGAAGTTCGGATCGACGAAGCACATCCGCACCTCGCCATGGCCGCTGTCGACGTCCGGCATCAGCTCGTAGAAGCCGGCGGCGTTGCGGCCGATCTCGCACAGCCAGATCTCGTTGCAGCGGATGGCCTCGGCCGGGACCGTGAGCTCCTTGCGGCAGGCGTCCATGAAGGCTGCGTTGTAGCCCCACACCGCCTTGGACCGCATGGCGAGCTCGGAGAGCGCGGCGGCTTCCGCCGGCCGCGCCCTCCGGACAACCCGTATGGCCTGACTAGTTCCGGCTCTTGTCGACAAGGGCCTTTTCCTTGATCCACGGCATCATGCCGCGCAGCTTTTCGCCGACCTGCTCGATCTGGTGGGCGTCGTTGATGCGCCGGGTCGCCTTGAAGGAGGGCTGGCCGGACTTGCACTCCAGCATCCAGTCGCGGGTGAAGCGGCCGGACTGGATGTCGGAGAGGATGCGCTTCATCTCCGCCTTGGTCTCGGCATTGACGACGCGCGGGCCGGAGACGTACTCGCCATATTCCGCCGTGTTGGAGATCGAGTAGTTCATGTTGGCGATGCCGCCCTCATAGATCAGGTCGACGATCAGCTTGACCTCGTGCAGGCACTCGAAATAGGCCATTTCCGGCGCGTAGCCGGCCTCGACCAGGGTCTCGAAGCCGGCGCGGATCAGCTCCACCAGGCCACCGCAGAGCACCACCTGCTCGCCGAAGAGGTCGGTCTCGCACTCTTCCTTGAAGGTGGTCTCGATGATGCCGGAGCGGCCCCCGCCGATCGCGGACGCATAGGCCAGCGCGATGTCGTGGGCGTTGCCGGAGGCGTCGTGGTCGACGGCCATCAGGCACGGCACGCCGCCGCCGCGCTGGTACTCGCTGCGCACGGTGTGGCCGGGGCCCTTCGGCGCGACCATGATGACGTCGACGGTGTCCTTCGGCTCGATCAGGTTGAAGTGGATGTTGAGGCCGTGGGCGAAGGCGATCGCGGCTCCGTCGCGGATGTTCGGGGCGATCTCGTCGCGGTAGATGTCGGCCTGCAGTTCGTCCGGGGTGGCCATCATCATGACGTCGGCCCAGCCGGCGGCCTCGGCGACGCTGAGGACCTTGAGGCCGTCGGCCTCGACCTTGGCGGCGGTGGAGGAGCCGGGGCGCAGCGCCACGGCAACCTCGGCAACGCCGGAATCCTTGAGGTTGAGGGCGTGGGCGCGGCCCTGGCTGCCATAGCCGACGATGGTGACCTTCTTGCCCTTGATCAGGTTGAGGTCGGCATCACGATCGTAATAAACGCGCATTTCGAAAGTCCTTCTCTTTTGTTGTCTGGTGTTTGCAGCGCCCCTCCCATCGGGCGCCCCGGTGGTGGATCAGTCGGGCTCCGGCGCGCTGCCGGCCTCCCGGGTGGCGGTATCGGCCCCGAAGAGCCGGAAGAAATGGTCGACGGCGACCTCCGCAAGAGCGGCGAAATCGCGTTCGGAGGGCCGCGGTGCGGCGCCGAGCAGCATGCGGGTATGGGTGTCGCCGATGATGAGGCCATAAAGGGTGCGGTAGGCGGTCTCCACGTCGGTATAGACGAGGTGGCCGCGTCGGCGCCCGGTCTCCAGCACGGCATGGGCGCGGCGCTCGATGCGGCCACGGCCGTGTTCCAGCAGCAGATGGCCGAGCCGGGCGTCGTCCCGGTTGGCCTGGCCGATGGCCAGCCGGTTGAGCGCGAGCGAGGCATCGCCGGCAAGCACCGTCAAGAGGTCGGTGCCGAAGAGGACAAGCCGCTCGCGCACGGTCTCCCGCCCGCCGATGACCTCATCGGGGAAACGGACCTTGCGCGCCTGGAACGAGACGACGGCGGCAAGCAAGCCATCCCGGTCGCCGAACCAGCGGTAGAGGCTTTCCTTGGAGCAGTTGGCGGCGCGCGCGATGCCGGCCGTCGTCAGCGCCCGCTCGCCGCCCTCGACGAGCAACTGCAGGGCGCTTTCCAGCACGGCGTTCTGCCGCTCGCTGAAATCCACCTGATCGATCTGCTTCCCTGCCGCCGGCGCCTTCGCATTCAGTCTCATTGGCCCGACCGCGCAATCCGCGGCGGCCCGCCGCGCGGACGTGCAACTCTAGCCGCGCTTAGCTGCTCCACGAAATCTCCCACAGCCGACCACACTCTGACCACTCGCGGCCTCGCCCACACCATCACGACGTCCCCCGCCATCTCAGAGGCCCAGGACGCACGCAAGGCATCCGCCCGAGATCCCCGGATACACAAGATCGAGCCGTTGCCGCCCCGGCCAACCGAACCGTACGGTACCGTACGCATACGCAGCTCAATGTCAAGCGATGAGTCCCTTTCGCCGGGAGGAACGCCGCTACCTGCGAAAGAATATCGCAATCCGCGAGCGCCAATTTAGAATTGCATACTCGTTCGCTACAAATGTATGTTTCCGACAACAATCTAGAAGCGATGGGGCAGTGGGGATGTCAAAACACATTGAAGAAGCGGTAGCTTGGTCAGTTGAACGCTTGTCCGCCGCGAAAAAAAATAGGGGAACAGCCGGCAATTTACTGATTGGAGCTGGATGCTCGATCTCCTGCGGCATTCCATCTGCGGATGGCATTATAGAGTTAATCGCGAAGAGGTATCCCAGCTCATACTCCAACATTTCGGATGAAGACAAGAAAGATTATCGTAAGATCATAAATTTGATACCGACATCAGAACGCCGAGATTTGATAATTGACATTACGAGCAACAAGAAACTTACGTGGGGATATATTGCCTTAGCAAGAATTATGGAAGCAGGTTATATAAGTAAGGTTCTCAATTTGAATTTTGACCTTCAGCTACAGAGAGCGTGTAGTTTAATTGGCTTCCATCCAGCCATTTATGATTTTTCAAATGCTGGATTTAAGGATTTCGATTTAATCGCCAATCCATCTATAGTTCATCTCCATGGACAGAGCTATGGACTGGTCCAAATGAGTGACGAACAACAGACTAACGCGCATATGAGGCGACTCCGCCCGCTAATGACAAATGCAATTAATACAGCTCCTCTTGCAGTTATTGGCTATAGTGGAGAATCTGACCAATTATTCAAGATTATGGAAAAAGAGTTTAGAGGTCGAGAGTCCCTCACATGGCTAGGATACGAATTATCTCCTAAGCCTCATTTGGATAAATTACTTTCAAAACCGCATACAAAATTTTTCGGTAATGTAGAATTTGACTCTTACATGGTGAACCTAGCTAGAGGGTTGGAGTGCTGGCCACCACGGATTCTGTCAGAACCGTTGGAATTAATCTCCGATTGGATTGGCGACATTGCCGCTTTCCGTCCATCAAACGATGAAGAAAAAATCAATATCAGCTATTTTGTCAAGAAAAAAATTGATTATATTTCAAGAAATTGGAAGAATAGACATAAAGACATACCTGAGTTTGAATATTATATGATTTCTCTTGAGTTCGAAAAGGCAATAGCACTATATGAAAGCAGTGAAAACAGATCTAAAATCGAAAGGTCAAAATACCATAAGGAATTATTGTCATGGGCTTACTCCGAAATGAGTTATAAATTGTGGAACACGGTGCATCATAAACAAAATAACGGAAAAGATTCTGATAATATACTTAACATGGCTCTCGAATACATTGATTTAGCGCTGAAATTCAATTCGAGTTATTCAAATATAAACAATAAGCTCAATATATACATTATAAAATATTTAGAAGATAAAAAAGCTAGCTCTTTGGAGAAAGCTATCAGCTATTTCAAAGCGTCAAGATCACGAGTTGAAACGTCGAAATTTTTATACAATGGTATTGTTGCCTATATTGAATTATATAAAATCTCAGGAAACAAGGAAATTATTCACGAAACAAGGAATATTTGGAAAAAGCTCAGGGAAATGGATAAAACCAGGCCATACAACTATATTTGCTTCTGCTCTATTTCCGGGAATTTTCAAGAGTGTAAGAAACTGCTTTCAGAGGGCTTTGAGACCGGCACGCTTCCAAGTATCAGCTATATGATGCAGGATGATGATCTTAAACCTATCGTAGACAAAACTTGGTTTAAAAAAATGATTTCCAAGTACGAGAAGGTTATCTAATTTACGAATTCGCTGAGCAAGAAAACACAGATAAAAAAGCACGAACGAAGACGCACTTAGCATTCCAAATGGCAAGAAACGACTTGGCTCATAAATGAATTTATAAGTAATTCATGAAAATCCATCTCAAAAAACGCGAGCTAATTGCCTGCCATAAGAGAGTTGTCTGACGCAGGCACAGCCGACTGGCCAGGCGGCCAGCAGCGATTGCCCGCAACGCTGCAGCCGCCGGAACGAGTCAGAAATCAATCGATTTGACGGCGCAGATTCGCTAAGATCGGTGCATGCCCCATCTGCTGTCGGCTGTAAGGACGCGGCTTCGCTCCGTTACACGCTGGCGCGCGATTCGATTTCGCAATCTCCCAAGCACGCAACCAGTAGAGGTCACCGTGAGCATCAACACAGACCAGATTAACAAGATTCGCACCGAGAACGGTTTCATCGCTGCGCTCGACCAGAGCGGCGGCAGCACGCCGAAGGCGCTCGCCGCCTATGGCGTCAATGCCGACGCCTACAGCAACGATGCGGAAATGTTCGACCTCGTCCACGAGATGCGCACCCGGATCATGACCAGCCCGGCCTTCACCGGCGACCGGCTGATCGGCGCAATCCTGTTCGAGATGACCATGGACCGCGAAGTCGAAGGCAAGGGCACCGCCGACTACCTCTGGGACGTCAAGAACGTCGTTCCGTTCCTCAAGGTCGACAAGGGCCTTGCCGACGAGAAGGACGGCGCCCAGGTGATGAAGCCGATGCCGGACCTTGCCGACCTCCTGGTCCGCGCCAAGGCCAAGAACGTCTTCGGCACCAAGATGCGCTCCGTCATCAAGACGTCTAACCCGACCGGCGTCGACGCCGTCGTCGACCAGCAGTTCGAGATCGGCAACCAGATCGTCGCTGCGGACCTCGTGCCGATCATCGAGCCGGAAGTCGACATCAAGAGCCCGGACAAGTCCGGCGCCGAAGAGTTGCTCCTCAAGGCCCTGATGAAGCACCTCGACCAGCTCGGCGAGGGCAAGCTCGTCATGCTGAAGCTGACGCTGCCGGAGGTCGACAACTTCTACAAGCCCTGCATCGACCATCCGAACGTCCTGAAGGTCGTGGCGCTCTCCGGCGGCTATTCCCGCGAGGAAGCCAACCAGCGCCTCGCCCGCCAGAACGGCATGGTCGCCAGCTTCTCGCGCGCCCTGAGCGAGGGCCTCTCGGCCCAGCAGAGCGACGAGGAATTCAACAAGACGCTCGATGCCGCCATCGAGAGCATCTACCAGGCCTCGCGCACGTAAATCGCGGCGCGGTCAGACAAGAGGGCCTTCGGCGCGCCGCGCCGGAGGCCTTTTTTGTGCCTGCGTTCAATCGATTCACAAGCACTTCCGTCATCGCGAGGAGCCGAAGGCGACGCGGCGATCCAGGGCCGCTTGCTCGGAGCAGTTGGCCCCTGGATTGCTTCGCTCCGCTCGCAATGACGTTCGAATGCGATGCTGGAGATACCGAAGTCACAAGGCTTCGCAAGGCCGACTGATCGCCGGGCGCAATCGCCCTACGGAAACGCGCGCCGGGCCTTTGCTCGGCCGAGCACCTTGTTTCCGGCGCCGAGCGCCTCGACGGTGAACTGGTAGGTGTGCCGGCTCGGCGGGCACGGTCCCTTGTAGCGGAACGCGCCGTAGGGAATGTTCCGCTTGCCACGCCAGGTGACGGTGCCGCCGCCATGGGGATAGTTCGGCGCGTTGAGGTCGACCATCCGAAACCGGAGCTTCTTTGTTCCCTTGGGCACCTTGCCAACCCGCATCGGCGGCGACTTGGAATCGAAACATTTTTTGGTCGGCCCCCAGGAAAAGCCGAGGCTCATCGCCGATGCCGGGCCACTGATCACGGATGCGGCAAGAAGCGCCCCGAGAAAAAGCGCACACAAGATTCCCCGAATGGCCATGGATTTCCTCCCCGTTGAAATGACCGTTTTTCGAAACGACAAAACGGTATCTAATTTCCGCAAATCGGGGAAGGCAGCCGCCCTGACGTCACGCCAATGTGTAGGCGCGGCCCCGGACGCCACGAGCGCAACGAACTCAAGTGACCGAGCATTCGAAGCCGCAAGGCTTCGCAAGGCCGAATGGCCGCCGGCGCCTATGCGCCGCCCCCGCGGAGGCACGCGCGGAGCGCGTCTGCCGTGAGCGAAAATACCCCCCCTACTCCGGCGGCGGTCGGTGGTAGCCGGGGCCGATGGTGAGCGGCTTTTTCGGCATCACCTCTTCGCCGATATTGGAGGAAAAGCTGCGCTGATAGCGTGCCATTTCCGTGCCGTCGTCGCGGTCGAGGAGGCGGATCGTGACGTCGTAGGGCTTGCCCTTTTCCACCCCGTGGACGGCCGGCGAGCGCACCATGACGGTGGGCACGCGGCTGCCGATCCGCTGGGCGACGACGATGGGATCGCCGCCGGCCGGGTCCTCGAAGGTCGCCTCGATGACGGTGCCGACCGAGATCGGCCGCATGATGCGGGCGGTGAAGCCGTAGAACATCTCCGCGACGCGGTAGTTGAAGATGAAGCCGCCGCCCTGGATCTGGAGATACGGCCGGGCGTTGGGGTCCGGCCGGTTGGCGATCACGACGACGCCGGCAACGACCATGAACAGCGCGACGAACGCAGCGGAAATGACAAGCGTGCGGTTGCTGGGCATGACGCTCCCTTTCGGTTGAGGAGAACGTCAGTCTACGCCAACCACCACGCGGTGCAATATTGTCTGTATACGATTACCGGCCTCAGACCGGGTTGCCCGCCGCCTGACGGTAGAGCCGCACGGTCTCGGCCATGCCGAAGATCAGCGCATCGGCCGTGATGCCATGGCCGATGGAGACCTCCGCGACATAGGGCACGCGGCCGATGAGCTGCGGCAGGTTGAAGAGGGTGAGGTCGTGGCCGGCATTGATGCCAAGGCCCGCCGCCTTTGCCGCCTCGGCCGTGTCCGAGATCGCCGCCAGCATTTTCGCCGCGCCCGCCGGATCGTCATAGGTCGCGCCATAGGGCCCGGTATAGATCTCCACCCGGTCGGCCCCGACTTCGGCAGCCAAGGACGGCTGGGCCGGATCGTCCGGATCGACGAACAGGGAAACCCGCATGCCGCCGGCCTTCAGCCGCGCGATCACGTCGGTCAGGAACGCCCGGTTTGCAGCAACGTCCCAGCCATGGTCGGAGGTCGACTGCGAGGGATCATCCGGCACCAGCGTCACCTGGTCGGGCCTCGCCGCTTCCACGATCGCCAGGAACTCCTCGGCCGGATAGCCCTCGATGTTGAACTCCGCGCCCGGGAATTCGGCAACGAGCGCGGCAAGTTCCGGCACGTCGGAGCGGCGGATGTGGCGCTCGTCCGGACGCGGATGGCAGGTCAGCCCGTGTGCGCCGGCTTCCAGCGCGATGCGGCCGATGCCGGTAACGCTCGGCCAGGGCAGGTCGCGCCGGTTGCGGAGCTGGGCGACGGCATTGAGATTGACGGAAAGACGGGTCGGCATGGGAGTGTACCAGTGGGCGTGTCGTTGGGGCGCGCAAGCGCGAAAAGCCGCTGATAGCATGCCGGCAAAGCCGTTGCGAGCCGAATCCCCGCATGGCCGGTCTGCACGGGACCTATCGGGCGGGCACGGGCCTACCTGACGATGGTGATGCGTTCCGCGGCGCGGGTGATCGCCGTATAGAGCCAGCGTTCCCGATGCTCCTTGAAGGCGAAGCTCTCGTCGAACAGCATCACCTCGTCCCATTGCGAACCCTGCGCCTTGTGGGTGGTGAGCGCATAGCCGTAGTCGAACTCGTCGAACTTGCGCCGCACCGTCCAGGGAATCTCGCCCTCGCCCTCGAAGGCGGCCTGTGCCACCTTGACCTTGACCGACGGACCGTAGGGCCCCTCGTCCTCGGCCTTGACGACCATGGCGAGCGAGGGCCCGAGCAGGGTCTTGCGCTTCGAGGCCGCCACATGGGTGACCTGCCAGAGGCTGCCGTTGAGGAGGCCCTTCTGGGCGTTGTTCCTGAGGCACACCAGCTTGTCGCCGGCCGCCGGCAGCGAGCCGGCAAAGCCCTTCAGCTCGCGAAGCCGCTGATTGTAGCGCCGCCGCGTGCGGTTGAGCCCGACCAGCACCTGGTCGGCGGCCAGCACCTTGTCGGTCTCCACGTCACTCTTGGAAATCACCGCGCTGTCGCCATAGCTGCCGCAATCGAGGGTCTGGCCGAGCCGCACGTCCATGGCGAGCGCGATGATCGGATTGTCCCGCGCCTGCCGGTGCACCTCGGTGAGCAGCGCATCGGGTTCCGCCTCGGTGAAGAAGCCGCCGCCGGAGATCGGCGGCAACTGGCCCGGATCGCCAAGGACGAGGACGGGCGTTCCGAAGGAGAGGAGATCGCGGCCGAGTTCCTCGTCGACCATGGAGCATTCGTCGACGATGACGAGGCTCGCCTTGGCGACCGGGCTGTTGCGCGACAGGGAAAACAGCGGCGAGACCTCGCCGGTCTCCTCCGAGGCCTCCTCGCCGCGCGGCCGGTAGATCAGGGAATGGAGGGTCCGCGCATTCTCCGCCCCGCGCGAGCGCATCACCTGCGCCGCCTTGCCGGTAAAGGCCGCGAACAGCACCTCCCCGTCGACGGATTCGGCAAAGTGGCGGGCGAGCGTCGTCTTGCCGGTGCCGGCATAGCCGAACAGGCGAAAGATCTGCCTGTCGGGCCTCTTCAGCCAACCCGACACGGCCTTCAGCGCGGCATCCTGTTCGGCGGACCATTTCATGGGGTGAGGTAAACCCTAGCCGCCGGCGAGTCGCAAGAGAAACGGTCGCCGGACGGCAAACTCAGGGGCGCCCGCCTCACTCCGCACCGGCGGAGCCGCCGAACGGCGGCCAGGGTCGCTCGGACTCCCAGAAGCAGTCCATCTTCAGGTTGAGCTGGTCCTTTTCCGCATTCCGCCCGAAGCTGAAACGAAGCGTTTCCGTCTTCGACACCTTCGCACAGCCGACACCGGTGCCATCGTGGAAGACAAAAAAGAGCCTTGCCCGGCGCCCCGACCGGCACCGCAGTTCCGCCGTCCCCGACACCCGCTGGTATTTGTAGGTGCCGGTGCAAAGGTCGAAGAAGGACGACATCAGTCGGACCCGGCCCCGGCGCCCGCGGCTGTCGCGCGCAACGCCGCGAAAGATCTCGCCGGTTTCCATGATCTTTCCGTAGACCGGCTTCTCAAGGCTGGGCCGGCTTGGCGTACGCTCCACGCTCACCGCCAGTGCGGATGAGATCAAATGCGGGCCAAACGCAAGGCCGAGCGCGGCAAGCATGAGCAACCGAACCCCCTTGCCGCCAGCCATCGCTCTTCCCCCTCAACCCGGAAACGTACCGGCCCGCCCCATGGGAGAGCCTGTCGCGCGCCAGCGCGACACGTCCTTAAGGTTGCAGGATAGCGACGAATGCCGCGTCGTTCGAGGTCAGCCGACTGATTCAGGGCAAGGGGCGCCGAGGTGTCGCACCGCGCGACCGTCCGCCGGCTACAGCGCCTCCTGGCCGCGCTGCATGGCGGCGACGCCCGTGCGGGCCACTTCGACCATGCCGAGATTCTGCATGATGTCGAGGAACTCGCCGACCTTGTAGCTGGTGCCGGTGACCTGGAACACGAAGTGCTCCGTCGTCGCGTCGATCACCTTGGCCTCGTAGATCTCGGCGAGCCTGAGCGCCTCGACCCGGTTGTCGCCGCGCCCGACGACCTTGACCAGGGCCAGCTCGCGCTCCAGCGGACGGCCGGTGTCGGTCAGGTCGGTGACCCGGTGCACCGGCACCATGCGGCCGAGCTGGTTCTTGATCTGGTCGAGGATCATCGGCTTGCCGGTGGTGACGATGGTGATCCGCGACAGGTGCTTCTGGTGCTCGGTTTCCGTCACCGTCAGCGATTCGATGTTGTAGCCGCGGCCGGAGAACAGCCCGACCACGCGGGCAAGGACGCCCGGTTCGTTGTCGACAAGCACCGATAGGGTGTGGGTGACAGGCTCTTCGGAGGACGAGGCGAAGAAATAGGCGGAGCCGGCGGATTGTGCGTTCATGGCGTATCTCTTTTCGAAAACGGGTCGGCAGGGCGAGGCCCGGGGATGAGATGGCGAGGCCTGGGACCGCTTTCCGCGCTCCCCGGCCGAACGGCCGTTAGACCAGCATCTTGCCCTCTTCGCCGATGGCGTTCGCGACCTCCTCGTCGGTGACGTTTTCACCAAGGAGCATGTTGTTGTGCGCTTCGCCCGAGGGGATCATCGGGAAGCAGTTCTCCACATTGACGACCTGGCAGTCGAAGATCACCGGCCGCCTGGTGTCGATCATCTCGTCGATCTTGTCGTCGAGTTCGGCCGGGGTCTTGGCGCGCAGGCCGACGCCGCCATAGGCCTCCGCCAGCTTCACGAAATCGGGCTGCGACTCCACATAGGAATGGGACAGCCGGTTGCCGTGCAGCAATTGCTGCCACTGGCGCACCATGCCCATATATTTGTTGTTGAGGATGAAGATCTTGATCGGCAGGTCGTGCTGCACTGCCGTGGAAAACTCCTGGATCGTCATCAGCACCGAGGCATCGCCGGCAATGTCGATGACGAGCGAATCCCGGTGCGCGACCTGGATGCCGACCGCCGCCGGCAGGCCGTAGCCCATAGTGCCGAGGCCGCCCGACGTCATCCAACGGTTCGGCTCGTCGAAGCCGTAGAACTGGGCCGCCCACATCTGGTGCTGGCCGACCTCGGTGGAGATGTAGGTGTCCTTGCCCTTGGTCGCCTGATAGAGCCGCTGGATGGCGTATTGCGGCATGATCACGTCGTTGTTGGCCCGGTAGTTGAGGCAGCGCTTGGCGCGCCAGCCCTCGATCTCCTTCCACCACGAGGCCAGCGCCTTCTTGTCGACCTGCTTGGATTCGGACCGCCACAGCCGCACCATGTCCTCCAGCACGTGGCCGATGTCGCCGACGATCGGAATGTCCACATGGACGTTCTTGTTGATCGAGGACGGATCGATGTCGATGTGGATCTTCTTGGAATGGGGCGAGAAGGCATCGAGCCGGCCGGTGATGCGGTCGTCGAAGCGGGCGCCGACGCAGATCATCACGTCGCAGTCGTGCATGGCGTTGTTGGCCTCGAACGTGCCGTGCATGCCCAGCATGCCGAGCCAGTTCTTGCCGGAGGCCGGATAGGCGCCGAGGCCCATCAGCGTGGAGGTGATCGGATAGCCGGTCAGTTCGACCAGATCGCGCAGGAGCTGGCTCGCCGCCCGGCCGGAATTGACGACGCCGCCGCCGGTATAGAACACCGGCTTCTTGGCGCCGGCGATCAGGTCGACCGCCTCGCGGATCGCCGCCGGATCGCCCTTCAACTGCGGCCGGTAGCCCCTATAGGAGCTGGCGATGTCGCCATTGGTGCGCTTTTTCGGCGGCTGATAGGTGCCCGTGGCGAACTGCACGTCCTTGGGGATGTCGACCACGACCGGACCCGGCCGGCCGGTCGTTGCGACGACGAAGGCCTCGTGCAGGATGCGGGCGAGGTCGTTCACGTCGCGGACGAGCCAGTTGTACTTGGTGCAGGGCCGGGTGATGCCGACGGTATCGCACTCCTGGAACGCGTCAGAGCCGATCAGGCTGGTCGGCACCTGGCCGGTGATGCACACGAGCGGGATGGAATCCATCAGCGCGTCGGTCAGCGGCGTCACCATGTTGGTGGCGGCGGGACCGGAGGTCACGAGCGCAACGCCGCACTTTCCGGTCGAGCGCGCATAGCCCTCCGCGGCATGGCCGGCGCCCTGCTCGTGCCGAACGAGGATATGCTCGACCTTTTCCTGCTGGAAAAGCTCGTCATAGATCGGCAGAACGGCGCCCCCGGGATAGCCGAAAATGTGCTCGACGCCCTGATCGATCAAGGCTTGGATGACCATCTCGGCTCCGGTCATTTCCCGTGTCATGGCATGAGGTCCCTTGTGTGTCTTCGTGTGACTGGTCGGTCTTTTGGCTGGTTGTCGGTCTTTTTTGATCCGGAAACAAAAAAGGGGCCCGAAATCGGCCCCTGCGCGCGCTCACCCGTTCCTGGCGGTCAAATGACCGTCCCGGTGGCGCGCTCCCTTACTACGAGAATGATCATGCGCATGGTTTGCGCTCTCCCGAATTCCAAATCGCTGCGGACTTTATGTCCGGCGGCATTGAGGGTCAAGGCCGAAGTACCGGGCAAGACTGGATGAAACGTCGCAAGGGCCAAGGTCAGGCAAAATAGACGCCTGGTCGAACCTGAACGACGCCATCGCTGATCGCCAGCCCGAACCGTCAGACCTCCCGCCAGTCCCAATCGCCCATCTGACCGCGAAACCAGGTGAGCTGGCGCTTGGCGTAGCGGCGGGTCTCCACGACGGAGCGGGAAATCGCCGCTTCGAGATCGCAGGCGCCGGAAAGGTGGGCGGCGAGCGGACGGACCCCGATCGCCTTCATCGCCGGCAGTTGCGGATCGAGATTGCGGGCGGTGAGCGCGGCGACCTCATCGAGCGCACCGGCCTCCGCCATCTGCCGGAACCGTGCCTCGATGCGCCGGTGCAGTTCGGGTCGCTCCGGCGACAGCACGATCCGCTCCGCATCCTCCGGGTCGATCAGTGGCCGGCTCGCCTCTTCATGGAAGGCGGCGAGCGACTTGCCGGTGGCGGTGACGACTTCAAGCGCCCTTGCGATCCGCTGCGCGTCGCCCGGGTTGAGCCGTTCGGCCATTTCCGGGTCGAGCTGGGCGAGCTTGGCGTGGAGCGCCTCGGATGGCTCCGCCGCCGCCATGTCGCGCCAGTAGATGCGCACATTCTCCGGGATCGGCGGGATCTCCGTCAGCCCCTCCGTCAGCGCCTTGAAATAGAGCCCGGTGCCGCCGACGAGGATCGGCAGGCGGCGCGCGAGGGCCGCCTCGTCCAGCACGTTCTTGACGTCGTCCAGCCAGCGGCCGACGGAATAGGGCTCTGAGGCATCCACATGGCCGTAGAGCCGGTGCGGCACACGCGCGGTCTCGTCCTCGTCCGGGCGCGCCGTCAGGATCCGAAGATCGCGATAGACCTGCATGGAATCGGCGTTGATGATGACGCCGTTATCGGCTTCGGCCAGGCTGAGCGCCAGAGCCGACTTGCCGCTCGCGGTCGGTCCTGCGATAAGGACCGCGCTCTTCCCGTTCTCCCGACGCCGGACCGTCTCAGTGCCCATCGTCGCCACACTCATCGCCAATCCGGCGCGCCCGGAACTGAGCGACGCCCTTGCCGAGACCGCCCGCCGCGCCGTCGGCGGCGGCGCACCGGACTGGCTGGCGCCAGGCATCGCCTGCGATATCGCGCTTGGTGCCGATGCGGATCGCACCACCGTTCGCAGCACAATCGTCGAGGCCCTTGCCGGCGCCCCCGTAGACCTTGCGGTCGTCGACACGCTCGACCGCCGCAAAAAACTGTTCCTTGCCGACATGGACTCCACCATGATCGAGCAGGAATGCATCGACGAACTCGCCGCGGAAGTGAAGCTGAAAGACAAGGTCGCCGCGATCACCGAGGCGGCGATGCGCGGCGAGCTCGATTTCGCCGGCGCCTTGAGGGAGCGGGTCGCGCTCCTGAAGGGCCTCGACACCACCCTCTTCAAGCGCATCATCGTGGAGCGCATCAGCCTGACGCCCGGCGCGCGGACCCTCGTGCGCACGATGCGCGCGAACGGCGTTCACTGCGCCCTCGTCTCCGGCGGCTTCACGGTATTTACGCAGGAGATCGCCCGCATCGTCGGCTTCAACGAGCACCACGCCAACCGCCTCGTCGTCGACGGCGGCCGGCTGAGCGGCCATGTGGTGGAGCCGATTCTCGGCGCCGAAGCCAAGCTCAATCGGCTGCGCGCCCTGCGCGACCGTCTCGGCCTGCTGCCGCGCCAGACGCTGGCCGTCGGCGACGGCGCCAACGATCTGATGATGGTGGAGGAGGCCGGGCTGGGCGTTGCCTACCACGCCAAGCCGACGCTCGCCGAGGCGGCGGACATCCGCATCGACCATGGCGACCTGACCGCCCTGCTTTATGCCCAGGGCTACCGGCAGAGCGAATTCACCCATTAGGCAGTATCGAGGCTTGGCGCCGGCCCTATTGGGCCGGCTCCTTGTCCTCCTCCGGCTCGGCGATCTCGTCGAACCGCACGGCGACGAAGCGCAGTTCGCCCGTACCGTTGGATAAGAGCAGCAGCACCGAGCGCCTGCCGTCGTCGGCGAGGTCCTTGATCCGCCCCTCCACGTCGGCCGGCGTCGCGACGGCCTCCTGGGCGACCTCGACGATGACGTCGCCGGCCTGGACCCGCTTCTCCGCCGCCGGGCTCGCCGGATCGACCTCGGTGACGACGACGCCGGTGACGCTGTCGTCGATCTTGAACTGGGCCCTGAGGGCCGGATCGAGTTCAGCCAGCACCATGCCGAGCGCCTCGCCGGTCTGGGCGGCTTCCGGCTCCTGCTCTTCCTCGACCTGCTCGTCTTCCTTGTTGCCGTTCTCGAAGTCCTCGAGCCGGCCGAGGGTGATCGCAAGCGTCATTTCCTTGCCCTTGCGCAGGACCCTGACCGCGACCTCCTTGCTGATCTCGGTCTCCGCGACCATGCGCGGCAGCTCGCGCATGGAGTCCACCTTGCGGCCGTCGAACTCCAGGATCAGGTCGCCCGGCTGGATGCCGCCCTTGGCGGCCGGACCGTCCGGGGTAACGCCCGCGACCAGCGCACCATAGGCTTCGTCGAGGCCGAGGCTGTCGGCGATGTCGTCGTTGACCTGCTGGATGCGCACGCCGAGCCAGCCACGCCGGGTCTCGCCATACTCGCGGAGCTGGTTGATGACCTTCGTGGCGATCTGCGAGGGGATGGCGAAACCGATGCCGATGGAGCCGCCCGACGGCGAGATGATCGCCGTGTTGATGCCGACGACCTCGCCATACATGTTGAACAGCGGACCGCCGGAATTGCCGCGGTTGATGGCCGCGTCGGTCTGGATGTAGTCGTCATAGGGACCGGAGCGGATGTCGCGGTTGCGGGCCGAGACGATGCCGACGGTGACCGTGCCGCCGAGATTGAACGGGTTGCCGATCGCCATCACCCAGTCGCCGACCCGGATCTTCTGGCTGTCGCCGAACTTCACCGCCTTCAGCGGCTTGACCGGCTTGACCTTGAGCACGGCGAGGTCGGTCTTGGAATCGGTGCCGAGCAGTTCCGCCGTCAGCTTGGTGCCGTCATTGAAGTTGATGACGATCTCGTCGGCCTTGTCGATGACGTGGTTGTTGGTGACGATGATGCCGTTCTTGCCGTCGACGACGAAGCCGGAGCCGAGCGACTGCACCCGCCGGGGCACGCCGCCATTGGGCTGGTTGCGCCGGCCGCGCCGGTTGAAGAAGTCCTCGAAGAACTCCTGGAACGGCGAGCCCTCGGGCAGCTTCGGCGGCTTCACCGAGCGCTGGTCGGCGACGATCTGCGTCGTCGAGACGTTGACCACCGCATCGAGCAGCCGTTCGGCGAGGTCCGCGACCGAGTCCGGGCCGTGACGCATCGGCATTGCCGGCCGGGCGGCCTCGGCAGAGGCATCCGGCTCCGCGACCGCCGATTGGGCCATGGCCGCGCCGGCACCGCCGGTCGCCAGGAGCGCGGCGACGACGGCCGTGCGGACCGCCTTGCCGGCAACGTCAATGCTGATCAATCCCATCGCTTTTCTTTCCCTTGAGAAGGTGTTCCATCAACCGCGCACCAGCCAGACGACGACGAGGCCGGCGGCGATCGCGATGATCCCGCCGGTCCTCAATGTCTGCTCCGGAACGTCCTGCATCTGACGCATCAGCTCTTTCAGCGTGCCGGGCGCGAGGGCATAGAACGTCCCCTCGATCGCCAGCACCAGTCCGAGCGCAACGAAGAGGTCGCTCATTGCGCCGGCTGGGCGGCGCCGGTGTCCTCACTGGCATCCGCCGGAGCCGAAGCCGGGGTCGCCGGCGTCTCGGCGGCATCGCCCGTGGCGGCAGCGTCGGCCGGAGCCTCCGCACCGCTGTCGCTCGCCGACGGATCGACACGATAGCCGCCCGTCTCGCCCGGATCGCGGAAGAAGCGGAAGAACTCGCTGTCCGGCGACAGCACCATAGTGGTGCCGGATTCCTCGATCGCGGTCTCGTAGGCCTTCATGGAGCGGTAGAAGGCGAAGAACTCCGGATCGCGCTGGAAGGCCTCGGCGAAGATGCGGTTGCGATCGCCCTCGCCCTCACCGCGCAGGATCTCCGAGATCCGGTTGGCCTCGGCGACCAGCACCACCGCCTTGCGGTCGGCCTCGGCGCGGATGCGCTGGGCTTCCTGGCGACCATTGGCGCGGATCTGCGCGGCCCGGGCAAGACGTTCCGCCTTCATGCGCTCAAAGGTCTGCTGGCTGACTTCCGGAAGGAGGTCGGTGCGACGAATGCGCACATCGACGATATCGATGCCGAGGCTGGACGCATCGGGCCGGATCTGGTCGCGCACGTCGCGCATCATTTCCGCCCGCTGCGCCGACAGGGCGTCCTCGAAGCTCCTGAGGCCGTAGACCCGGCGCAGGGCCGCGTTGAGGCGGGTGATCAGTCGTTGCTCGACCAGCGCCAGGCTACCGGAGACGCTCTCGCGGAACCTGCGCGGATCGATGATCTTGAACACCAGGAACGCATCGACGACGTAGCGCTTGCCGTCGCTGACCTGGACGTTGATGTTTTCCAGGTCCATGCGCAGCAGCCGGTTCTCGATGATCTGCACCTGCTCGAAGAAGTTGGTCGGCACCTTGAAATAGATGCCGGGCTCCGTGATCACGGTGCGGATCTGGCCGAGGCGGACGACGATCGCCTGCTCGCGCGCGTTAACGACGAAGATCGACGAATAGACGAGCAGCGCGAGGACGGCGATGCCGCCGAGGATGATCGGAAGCTTCTTCATGGTCAGTTGCTCCCCTGGCGCGCGCCGTCACGGCGGTTACGGTCGAGTTCGGTCAGCGGCAGATAGGGCACGACCCCCGAACCGGCCTTGTCCTCGACGATGACCTTGTTCGACGACTTCAGAACCCGCTCCATGGTTTCCAGATAAAGGCGCCGCTTGGTGACGTCCTTTGCCTTGTCGTATTCGTTGTAGACGGAGACGAAGCGCTGGGCCTCACCTTCGGCCTCCTTGGTCACCCGGTCCTTGTAGCCCTTGGCTTCCTCCTGGATCTGGGCGGCCTGGCCGCGCGCCTCGCCGAGGCGCTGGTTGGCGTAGGCGTCGGCCTCGCGCTTGAAGCGGTCCTCGTCCTGCTCGGCGCGCTGCACCTCCTCGAAGGCGTCGGCGACTTCGGCCGGCGGGTCGGCGGCCTCCAGCTTGATGCCGGAGATGTCGACGCCGGCGCCGTAATCGTCGAGCGAGGTCTGCATCTGGGCGCGCACCGCATCTTCGATGCCCTGACGGTCCTTACGGAACACGTCCTCGGCCGGCCGCCGGCCGACCACCTCGCGCATGGCGCTTTCGGCGATGCTGCGGATGAGGCTGTGCGGGTCGCGCACATTGAATAGGTACTTGCCCGGATCGGCGACCTTCCACAGCACCGAGAACTCGACATTGACGATGTTCTGGTCGCCGGAAAGCATCAGGCTCGACGAGGTGCTGCCGCGCTCGCGGCCGCGTCCGACGCCGATCTCTTCCTTGTTCTCGATGATCTTGACGATCTCGACGGTCTCGACCGGCCACCAGTGGAAATGGATGCCCTGCTGGTTGAATTCCTGCTTCGGCTTGCCGAACACCAGTTCGACGCCGAGTTCGTCCGGCTGCACGGTGTAGATCGACTGGAACAACCAGATCGCCACCGCCGCAACGGCAATCAGCCCGGCGATCAGCGGCGTCGAGCCGCCACCCGGCAGCGACGATTTCAGCTTTTCCTGCGTCCGGCGCAGCAGTTCCTCAAGGTCGGGCGGCTGTCCGCCGCCACCGCCGCCGCCGCGCTGCGGTCCGCTGCCCCACGGGCCGCCGCCACCGCCGGACCCCCAGGGGCCGTTGCCGCCTCCGCCGCTCTGGTTACTCCAAGGCATTTATCTGTGTCTCCGAAATCATTCGCCGGCGGCCAGCCTTGCCGTCGGCACAGGTATGGGTTTGGCGCGGGTTATAGGCGATGCCACCCGGCGTTTCAACGAACGGTCCCCAACCGACCGGCCGTGTCGCGCACGACGTTCCTGCTGGAAAAACCAAAAGGTTCCCGACAAGTGGGGCGGCGGAACCGTAACGTCAACGGGGCGTTCCGCGTTTTCGGCCCCTGTGCGCCGCCGGCCGGTTACTCCTCGGCCGCCTGGTCGGTTTTGATCCGGTCGTAAATGGCAAAGGAGGTCCCGGTGCTGTCGTCGACGCCGCGGATCATCGGCTCGCGCGTCAGGCACGACCAGACCTCAGGGTCGATCTCCGGAAAATAGGTGTCGCCCGCCGGCGTCCCGGCCACATGGGTGACATAGAGCCGCTCCGCCCGGTCCATCAGACGCTCGTAGAGGCTTGCGCCGCCGATCACCATCACCTCTTCGGCGTCCGCCTTGCCGGCCGCTTCCTCGGCAACGTCCATCGCCTCGACCACCGAATGAACGATCCGGATGCCCTCGGCGTGGAAGTCGTCGGAATTGGTCAGCACGATGTTGGTGCGGCCGGGAAGCGGCTTGCCGATGGACTCGTAGGTCTTGCGGCCCATCAGGATCGGCTTTCCCATGGTCAGTTCCTTGAACCGCCTGAGGTCGCTCGGCAGCCGCCAGGGCATGCCGCCGCCGCTGCCGATGACGTTGTTTTCCGCCACTGCAGCGACCAGACAAATACGCAATCCCATCAATCGTCACTCCCTGAAACCGTCGGCCGATCGCACCGGCTGCGGGAACCATCTACCGGTCGCCACCGTTGAGCATGGCGAAACGCCGGCGCGCCAGCGTCCTGGAGCGCACCCGTTGCAAGGAGCCGACCAATGATCAAATGGATTCTTATTCTGCTCGTCATCGCCGCCGTGGCGGGCCTTCTGGGGTTCAACACCATCTCCGGCGTCGCCGCGACCGGCGCCCGCCTCTTGATCGGCATCGTGCTGATCCTGTTCCTGCTGGTTCTGTTCGGCCTCGTCGTCGTATAGCCCCGGGCCACTCCGTCCCGACGCGTCGTCGGGCACCCTTCGCGTCCGTCGCCGGCTGCGCATCCCCCCCGCCGCAGCCACCAGAACCTGGCGGCGGACGCGATCCCCTTCGAGTCCTGCGGAAAGATCCCCGCCTTCGGATCGGCCCTCAAACCGCGACCGCCGCCTTGATGTGCGGGTGCGGGTCGTAGCCGGTGAGCTGGAAATCGTCATAGACGAAGTCGAAGATCGAGCCGACCTCAGGATTGAGCGCCATCTGCGGCAGCGGGCGCGGCGCGCGGGAAAGCTGTAGCCGCGCCTGGTCGAAATGATTGGAATAGAGGTGCGCGTCGCCGAAGCTGTGGACGAAGTCGCCGGGCTTCAGGCCGCTCACCTGCGCCATCATCAATGTCAGCAGCGCGTAGGACGCGATGTTGAACGGCACGCCGAGGAAGACATCGGCGGACCGCTGGTAGAGCTGGCAGGAGAGCTTTCCGTCGGCGACATAGAACTGGAACAGGCAGTGGCACGGCGGCAGCGCCATGCGCTCGATGTCCGCCGGGTTCCAGGCCGTGACGATCAGCCGGCGCGAATCCGGATTGCGCCGGATTTCCTTGGCGACCCAGGCGATCTGGTCGATGGTGCGTCCGTCCGGCGCCGCCCAGCTCCGCCACTGCCGGCCATAGACCGGGCCGAGATCGCCGTTCTCGTCGGCCCACTCGTCCCAGATCGACACCCCGGCCGCGTTCAGATAGGCGATGTTGGTGTCGCCGGCGAGGAACCACAAAAGCTCGTGGATGATCGATTTCAGATGCAGCTTCTTGGTGGTGACGAGCGGAAAGCCGTCGGCGAGGTCGAAGCGCATCTGGTGGCCGAACACCGAGCGCGTGCCGGTGCCGGTCCGGTCGGCCTTGTCGACCCCGTCGTCCAATATGCGCTGCAACAGATCGAGATAGGCCCGCACCCGTGTCCTCCGGCGATTCGCGTGGGAGAGATAGCATCACCCTTGCGCGCGCCGGCGCAAGTCACATCGCAAAAGGATGAGGGACCGCAGCGCATCCCTTTGCATGTCGGACCGGTTTTTCCTATATTGGGGGAGCCGGTTCGCCGGCTATGGCGATAAATGACCGTCGCAATAAACCTATCGGACCCGGGGGCGGTACCCGGCGCCTCCACCACAGCCCAAAGGCCATGCGAAAGCGGGAACTTTGGGTTGCGGCGGGGGCGAAATAGGATCGACGAGGGTGTAAAGGGCGCGTTTTCGCTCGGCATGGTTCCGCCGTTATCGGGCCATCTCAATAGTTGCAAACGACAACTATGCTGAGGCTCGTCTCGCTGCGTAACGCAGTGCGATAACCTCTTTTGAAGCCCTGGCCGTTAGCCCGGTCAGGCGGGGTTCGGGAGCACCTGGCAACAGAAGCTCCCACTTTCCCGGACCCGACCTGTCGCCCGCGCCGCGTCTGTGGCGGCCCTTCGACGCAAACTCCGGCGTTGATTTTGTCTGGGATTCTCTGCCGTTTGGGTCCATTGTTAAGAAAGGTCGATTCCCGATCGACGGACACTCTCCAGCCGAATGCGCGAAACACGATGGCCGAAGACCTGATCCGCTATGACATTCTTGTGCAGGAGGCCCTGAGGGGCATCGTCCGCAAGGTCCTGCACGAGGTCGCCCGCACCGGGCTGCCGGGCGATCACCATTTCTATATCTCGTTCGAGACCTCCGCCCCCGGCGTCCGGGTCTCCAACCGCATCCGCAGCAAATACCCCAAGGACATGACCATCGTCCTGCAGCACCAGTTCTGGGATCTGGTGGTGACCGAGACGACCTTCGAGATCGGCCTGTCCTTCGGCGGCGTGCCGGAACACCTGCACATCCCCTTCAAGGCCGTGAAGGGCTTCTTCGACCCCCACGTCCAGTTCAACCTGCAATTCGAGCCCTACCGGCCGGATGAGGACGAGGCCGACGGCCAGGAAGGCGAGGGCGAGACCGCGCCGCTGATGCGCGCCGTGGAGGAAAACGAGACCGCGGCCGACACCATGGAGGCGACCGTCAGGGCGCTTGCCGAAAGCGGCAACGACGACGCCTCCGCGGCCGAGCCGGAAAAGGCCGGGGACGAGGCTGCCAGGAACGACAAGTCCGAGGCATCCGGCAAGTCAGAGACAGAAGACGGGGACAAGGACGGCGACGACGGCGAGGAAAAGCCGGCCGGCGCCGACGTCGTCTCCCTCGATGCCTTCCGCAAGAAATCCTGACCGGAGACCGGCCATGGGCGACGTCATCAACTTCCGCCAGGCCCGCAAAAAACACGACCGCGCCGCCAAGGAGCGCACGGCCGAGGAGAACCGCACCCGATTCGGCCGCACAAAGGGCGAAAAGGCCGCCGAGGACCAGCGCCGCGACGCCGAGATCCGCCATATCGACGGCCATCGCCTCGGCGATGCCGGACCCGACGGCGAGGACGACAAGGCCGGCTAGCCACGGCTTTTTATGTAGCCGCCGAAACCTTTCATTGACGACGCGACGCGATTTTCCGCTGATTGCGACACCCCCGTCCCGCGAAATTCCACGTTGCCTTTTTCTTGGCGATTTTCGTCGGGATACTGCTCCCATGCAGAAACGGTCACTCACCATCAACGGCCACCGGACCAGCCTGGCGTTGGAATCGGAATTCTGGGACGCCCTTGGCGACATGGCCCGGCAGAAGAACGTCTCGCTGTCGCGGCTGATCGCGGACATCGATGCCACCGGCGCCCATCCGAACCTCGCCTCGGCGGTCCGTTGTGCCGTTCTGGAATATTACCGCGGCCACGGTATCGGCGCGCTCAACGCCGCCGAATAGCCGGTCCGCGCGGGGGCCGCTCCGGCCGCCCGACGACGCGCCCCTGCGGCCACCTCGCCGCGGGCACCGGGACTGCAAACTCCCGAAAATCCGCTTTGAGACTCAATTCGCCGGCAGCAATTGCAGCGGCTGGCCCGTTGCCGGCGCATCGAACGGCGTCGGCGAGCGCGCATCGAAGGATTGCGATGCCCCCGGGAAGTCGGACGGACCGCCTGCGCCCGGCGGCGGCGGCACGTCGATGCCTTGCGGCAGCGGCGCGAGCCCGCCGCCGGTCGGGCGCGAGTCCCGGATGGCATCGCGCACCTGATCGTCGAGCGTGCGCGGCCGCAGCAGATCCCGGTTCTCCCGGCTGAAGCGCTCGCGGGCGCGCCGTTCGCGCTCCCGTTCCTCCCGGCGCGCGGCCTCCTCGGCTTCGCGCTGCCGGCGGGCCTCTTCCTCGGCCGCCTTCTGCCGTGCCGCCTCCTCGCGGCGGGCCTTCTCCTCGCGCTGGCGCCGCAGCTCCCGCGTCAGCCGCTGCCGCTCCAGGATCTCCGCCTGAAGCGCCTCGACCTTGTCGACCTCCTCCTCGTAAGCGCGAAGGGTGAGGTAGGACATCAGCGGCGCGATGTCGACCGAAAGGGCCGGATCGGCGCGCCTGCCGCGGAACGCCAGAAGCGCTTGCGGCTCGGCCGCGGAGACGGCGTCGTCCGGCGGCCGGAATCCGAACGTCCAGTCGCTCTCGAAGGCATTGTCGGAAAGATTGAGCGAGGCCGAGCCGAGCGCCTTCAGCGGCGGCGCTTCGAAAGACACGTTGCGTGCCCGGACTGTGCCGGAAGCGATCCCGAGCACCGCCTCGATGCGCTGAAACGGCACCTGGCCGGCAAAGAACGCCTCGGTGAAGGCCGCCTTGATCGCCTCGTCCTCCAGCGCCAGCCCGCCGTCGACCGCTTCGACGACCCTGTCGAAGGCCTTGGCGTTGATGCCGGAAATACGCCCGTCGCGCAGCGTCAGCGTGCCGCCGCCGGTGAGCGCGGAGACCATGGACGCGATCGAGCGGCCGGTGGCGTTGACGTCGGTGGCAAGGTCGAACCGCCCGGTGGCGAGCGACTGACCGTCCACCTGCCAGGCGATTTTTTCCACATCCCCGCCGGTGACCTTGAAGGTCGCGGCAAGCACCGCCTCTCCGGCGTCCGAGCGCTTGACCTGCAACGCGGCCTCCGCCTTGCCGCCGAGCATTGAACCGCCAACCTTGTCGAGCGCCATGCCGTTCGGCGTCAGGTCGATACGGAAGGAGGCATCCTCCAGCGCCGTCCTGTCGGTAAGCCAGAAGCGACTCGCCGTGACCTTGACGTCGGCGGAGACGAAGCCGAGGAGCGGCGCGCCGAAGGGCGCCGTCGGCCAGCGGTTCGACGCATCGCCGGAAAGGTCCTGCATGGCCCAGCTATCGGCGCCGAAGGCAAGCTCGGTGAGGAACCGGAGGTCGACCGCATCGAGCGCGAGCTCGCCGTCGAGCCGCGGCACCTGGCCGCCGAAATCCGCCGTGCCCGACCCGGCGATGCCGATATCGGCGATGCGGCCGGCGATACCGTTGACGCGCGCATCCGCGCCGCTGCCGACGATCTCGGCCGAAAGCCGCGCCGGGACGGTGCCGGCCGTGACCGGCAGCACCCTTCCGGTCAGCAGCGCCAGCGGCGACAGGTCGTCGCTCTGCAGTTCGCCGGAAAGGTCGTAGGAGAGCCCGCCCCCTTGCGGGAATTTCGCCGTCCCGGAAACCCGGAGCGTGGCGTCGGCGACGGTCGCCGAGCCGGTAACGTCGAGCCCCGTCCCGGGCGTGCCGGCAGACTTCAGCGTGATCCGGCCGGCCGGAATGTCGGTAAGCGGCAGCACCTCGAAACCGAGCTGGCCAAGGAGCCGGCCGCTGTCGGGTCCGGACAGCGCGGCATCGAACGAGGTCTTCGCGGCGCGCCACTTGTCGACGCGGCCGTCGAAGGTGCCGGCGACATGCAGTTCCGAGCCGCCGACATCGCCGCTGACATTGAGGGTCACGGTGCTGACGTCGTCGACGGCGCGCCCGGAGAGCTTGCCCTGGACAATCGCCGGCCCGAGCAGGCCGGAAGCTGCCGTCAGCCGCCGGGCGAGGTCGGAATCCGGATAAAGGTCGATAATGAGATTGGCGAGGCCGTCGAGCTTGTCCGCCGTCAGCGCCAGTTCGATGTCACCGTCCGGCGTCGTCAGCGCCTGTTTGATGGTGCCGTCGGCAACGACCCGCGCGCCGGCAAGATCGGCCAGGATCATCCGGTCGATGCGCAGCGTGTCGCCGGAGAAGTTGACGACGGCCTCGACGCCGCTCGCCTCCACATCGTCGGAGATCAGCGTGCCGACCCGGACCCTGACGTCGATATCGGTGATGCCGTCGCCGGTCCCCTCGCCATCTGCCTTTGCGTTGCCGCCATAACCGGCAAGCGCCAGCCGCGTTGCCGCGCCGAGCTGGGCGAGTTCGAACCGGTCGGCATTGAGGTCGAGCACGAAGGCGGCGTTGGCGCCGCTGCGCGCCGGGCGCCAGGAGATGCTGCCGGTGCCGAGCGACAGTTCGGTCTTCAGCCGCATGCCGGTGAGCGCGATGCCGGTCCCGCCGATGGTCAGCCGGCCGCGCACGTCGAGCGGGTCGAGCCGCGCCCCGGCGAGCGAGCCGCCGCCGCGCCACCAGTTGGCGAGCGCCGCCGGCTGCTCCACGGAAAGCCTCAGGTCGCCTTCGAAGCGGCTCCTCTCGCCAAGGCCGATCTCGCCGTCGAGGCCGATCCGCGTGCGCCCCGGCAACTGGCCGTCGAGCTCGGAGATGTACCAGCCGTCGGTCGTCGGCGTCGCATCGAAGCGGAGCTGCTGGATGGCGCCGCCGGCAACGACGACGCCCGGCAGGTCGACGGAGATGCGCCCGCCGATCGGCGGCCGCGGCAGGGCGGAAAGGCTGTCGAAGAAGGCGCCAAGGGTCGCCACCGCACCGCCCGAATGCAGCGTTCCGGCCGGCGTACCGGGCTCGGCGAGCATGCGGTCGAGGTCGATCTGCTGGGCCTTAACCTCCAGATCGAAGCGCGGCTCCGGTCCCGCTTCCAGCCGGCCGCCGCCGGTCAGGTTGAAGCGCCGGTCTTCAGAGCCGTAGGTGAGTTCGTAGTCCTCCACCGAGAGCGCGTCGCCGGAAAGGTCGAACCGGCCCGCGACCCGCCAGGGCGTTCCGGGCGGCACGGCCACGTCGAACGCCTCGTCGCTCGCCCCGTCCTCGGCCGTGCGCGGCTGCAGCCGCTCGATCTGGAAATCGCCGGCATAGCGCGGCATCAGGTCCTTGGCCGAGACAAGGCCGTCGAGCCGGACCTCCACCGGGCGCTCGGTCGGATTGATCTGCGCCTTGACGCGGATCGCCCCATCGGGCCGGAGCGTGCCGCTCGCCAGCTTCACCCGGTGCCTCTGGCCGCCGACAGTGACCGCTCCCTCGGCCCGGAACGGCCCGACCAGCGCCCGCGCGGACACCGAAAGGTCGACGTCGGAAAGGCGGTAGACCTTTGCCGAGCGGGCATCGGAGATCTGCACCGCGCCGTTGACCACCTCGACCTCTTCGAAAGCGACGGCCGCCGGATCGAAACCGGAGAGCCGGGTCGCCTTGCCGTCCTCGCCGAGCGCCGTGAGCTGCCCGTTGTCGTCGACGGCAAGCCGCACGTCCGGCCGCTCCAGGGTCATGTCGATGACCTTGACCTCGCCCTTCAGGAGCGGCGCCAGCTCGACGCGGGCGGAGAACCGCGAGACGATCATCAGCGGGTTTTCGGCATCGCCGATGCGCATGTCGGTGAAGGTGATCGACGGCGTCGGCAGCAGGTAGGCGTCGGCATCGCCGAGGATCTTCACCTGGCGCCCGATAAGCTGCTCGGCGTGGCGCTCGAAGACGTCGCGATAGGCCGTCCAGTCGATGAACAGCGGCCCGATCAGCGCTGCGACGAGGACGGCGATGATCGCCAGGCCGACGGTGATGTAGACGGAATTCAGAGCCGGTCTCCGTCAGGGTCAGGTGTCAGATGTCGGGGCGAAAGGACGCAAAGGGTTGGTCTCCTGCCGGCGCTCAGCCGTCAAGGGTGAAGATCTTGCCGGGGTTCATGATGTTCTTGGGGTCGATGGCGCGCTTGAGGGTGCGCATGATGTCGAGCGCCGGTCCGTGCTCGCGGGCCATGTATTTCATCTTGCCCTGGCCGATGCCGTGCTCGCCGGTGCAGGTGCCGCCCATCTCGATGGCGCGCCAGTTGAGTCGCTCGATGAAGCCGTCCGTCGCCGCCATCTCGTCCGGATTGTCCGGATCGAACAGCACCAGCACATGGAAATTGCCGTCGCCCACATGGCCGACCATGGTCGCGGTGAAGCCGTTCTCCTCGATGTCGGCGCGCGTCGCCATGACGCATTCGGCAAGCCGCGAGATCGGCACGCAGACGTCGGTGGAAACGCCCTTGGCCGCCGGCTTCAGCCTGAGCGAGGCCCAGTAGGCCTCGTGCCGCGCCTTCCACAGCCGCGAGCGGTCCTCCGTCTTGGTCGCCCAGTCGAACGGCCCGCCGCCGAACTCTTCCGCGATCTCGCCGAAGCGGTCGGCCTGTTCGGCAACGCCGGCCTCCGTGCCGTGAAACTCCAGGAAGAGGGTCGGCATCTCGGCGAGATCCAGCTTGGAATAGGCGTTGCAGGCGCGCACCTGGTGCTCGTCGAGGAACTCGATCCGCGCCACGGGGAGCCCGGACTGGATGGTCATGATGACGGCGTTGCAGGC
The DNA here is from genome assembly GCF_025961475.1 of Rhodobium gokarnense. Taxonomy (NCBI): domain Bacteria; kingdom Pseudomonadati; phylum Pseudomonadota; class Alphaproteobacteria; order Hyphomicrobiales; family Rhodobiaceae; genus Rhodobium; species Rhodobium gokarnense. The sequence goes on from NZ_JAOQNS010000003.1 coordinate 302,076, forward strand.
CGATTCCACATCCGGGAACGGGCAGACACCGGCCGAGACCGCCTCCGGAATGCCGGAAAGCTTCAGCGTCACCTCAGCGATGACGGCGAGCGTTCCCTCCGAGCCGACAAGGAGCCGGGTAAGGTCGTAGCCGGCCGAGGACTTGCGCGCCCGCGAGCCCGTCTTGACGATGCTCCCGTCCGGCATCACCGCGGTCAGCGCCAGCACGTTGTCCTTCATGGTGCCGTAACGCACGGCGTTGGTGCCCGAGGCCCGGGTCGCGGCCATCCCGCCAAGGCTGGCGTCGGCCCCCGGATCGATCGGGAAGAACAGGCCCTGGTCGCGCAGATGCTCGTTGAGCTGCATGCGCGTGACGCCCGCCTCCACCGTGCAGTCGAGGTCCTCGGCATTGACGGCGACGATCTTGTTCATGCCCGACAGGTCGATGGAGATGCCGCCGGCGGGCGCATTGAGGTGGCCTTCCAGCGATGTGCCCGTGCCGAACGGAATCACCGGCACGCCGAATTCGGCGCACGTTCGCACGATGTCGGCGACCTCCTCGGTCGAGGAGGCGAACACCACCGCATCGGGCGGCTGGTTGGTGAGATAAGTGGTGGTGTGGCCGTGCTGTTCGCGGATCGCTTCGCCGGTGGCACAGCGCGTGCCGAATCGCTCCGTGAGGCGCGCGACCGCCGTCTCGATTGCCGCGTCGTCGCGCGCAACCAGCATCGCGGATGTCGCCATCGGCCTGTCTCCCTGAGGTACCGTGTCAGATGCGGGCGCCGGGTCCCGATTCCCCTTGCCGAGTCATTGTGCGACCGCGCCATTGTGTGCAACTTATCAAAAAACCCTGAATGACGGCAAAGGCTTCATGTGGGGCCGCACGGAGCGGGCCGCCGTCCCCTTTGAAAGCGTCGCCAAGGAGGCTCTCCATGTCCGGCACCCCCGCCCTTTCGAGCGGCGCAGACACGGCGCCGTTCCGGTCTTCCCGGAAGACGGTGCTGCCGGAATGGATCGATTACAACGGCCATCTCAACATGGCCTATTACAACGTCCTTTTCGATACCGCGATCGACGAATTCTTCCTCGCCGCCGGCCTCGGCCCCGACTATGTGGCGAGCGAGAACGCCTCCTTCTTCACCGTCGAGGCCCATATCTGCTACGTCCGCGAGCTCGCCGAAGGCGCGCCGGTCCATGTGGAGAGCCGCATCCTCGACGTCGACGACAAGCGCCTGCATTCCTGGCAGGAGCTCTACCACGCCGAGGAAGGCTTCCTGTCGGCGACGTCGGAACAGATGTTCCTCCATGTCGACATGGAGAGCCGGCGCACCGCGCCCTGGCCGGCGCCGATTCGCGAACGGCTCGACGCCCTCCAGGGTGCGGCGACGAAGCTCGGCCGGCCCGAGCGCGCCGGCCGCGCCATCCGCATCGCCCGCAAGGCCAGCGAACAAAGCGCCTGAGCGGCGGTGGCGAGGATCATGTTCTGGCAAAATTTCAAACTGCTGCCGACCACCGCCGTGAAGTGGATGCAGCCGAACGTCCGGCTGTTCCTGACCACCCGCCAGCCGACCATCTGGCTGCTTGCGATCATCATCGGTGTCTGCGTGTCAGCCGCGGCGATCGTCTTTCGCGTCGGCATCGGCGCCGTGCAGTGGGTCTGGCTCGGCACCATGAGCGAACAGGTCGCCGAAGCGACCGCGGCAGCTCCCTGGTACGTCATCGTGCTGACGCCCGCCGTCGGCGGCCTTCTCGTCGGGCTCTATCTGGAGCATGTGCATCCCGGCCGCCGCGCCGGCGGCGTCGCCGACGTCATCGAGGCCCGCGCCAATGGCGGACGCGGCCTCAAATTCTGGCCCGGCATCTCGTCGGCGGCCGTCACCGTGTTCTCCCTCGGCGTCGGCGGCAGCGCCGGCCGCGAGGGCCCGGTGGTGCATCTCGGCGCCACCCTCGGCGCCGCCATCTGCCAGGCGTTCCGGCTGCCCGATTCGGCGCGCCGGGTGATGCTCGCCTGCGGCGTCGCCAGCGCCGTCTCGGCCTCGTTCAACGCGCCGATCGCCGGCGCCCTGTTCGCCCATGAGGTGATCCTCGGCCACTATGCCCTCTCGGCTTTCGTGCCGATCGTCATTTCCTCCGTGCTCGGCACGATGCTGTCGCGCCTGTGGTTCGGTGGCGCCGCCGCCTTCGCCATCCCAGATTACCAGATCACCTCCTACTGGGAGCTGCCGGCCTTTGCGCTGCTCGGCCTCACCTGCGCCCTCGTCGCGGTCCTCTTCCAGTTCGCGCTGATCGGCACCGACTGGGTCGAGCGCAACATGCCGCTGCGCTTCTGGATGCGGCCGATGGCCGGCGGCCTTGCGGTCGGCCTCATCGCCCTCGTCTTCCCGCAGGTCCTTGGCGTCGGCTACCACGCCACCGACATGGCGCTGAAGACCGAGCTGCCGCTGACGCTGCTGATCTCGCTGCTCATCGCCAAGACCGCGGCGACGGCGATCACGCTGGCCTCGCGCTTCGGCGGCGGCATCTTCTCGCCGACGCTCTATATCGGCGCCATGACCGGCGGCGCCTTCGGCATCATCGCCGCCAGAGCCTTTCCCGAACTCGCCTCCAGCGAGGGCCTTTATGCCATCCTCGGCATGGGCGCGGTCGCTGCCGCCACCCTCGGCGCGCCGATCTCCACGGCAATGATCGTCTTCGAGCTGACCGGCGGCTACGCCCTGTCCATCGCCCTCCTCATCACCGTGTCGATCGCCACCGGCATCACCCAGGCGATCCACGGCCGCTCCTATTTCCACTGGCAACTGGAAATGCGCGGCATCGTCCTGCAGGAGGGCGCCCACAAATGGCTGGTCAAGCGCGTCCACGTCTCCGACTTCATGGAACGGCTGAAGGAGGACGAGGAGGTGCCGGAGTTCAGGCCGGAGGAGGGCGAGGCGTATCTGAGGCCCGCCGACACCCTTGAAACGGCCCTGCGCGCCTTCGATGCCAGCGGCCGGTCGAGCCTTTACGTGGTCGACCGGCGCGACCCGACCAGGGTCATCGGCCGCGCCTGGCACATCAGGGCGCTGCGCTATTTCAACTCCGCCCTCATCGAGGCCAATGTCGAGGAGCACCGGTAATCGAAGCCGGCGCCCCCGAGGCCTCCCTCACTCCGCCGCGGCGGCAGTCTCCGCGCGCTTTTCGGCGAGCGCCTGGGTGACGATCTGCCAGGAGGAGGAGAGGAACAGCGCCGCCATCGCCGCGGCGACGACGAGGTCCGGCCAGCCGGTGCCGGTCGCCCACACGGCGCCGGCCGCCAGCATCACCGCCACATTGCCGATCGCATCGTTGCGCGAGCACAGCCAGACGGAGCGCACATTGGCATCGCCGTCCTTGTAGCGCATCAAAAGCAGCACGCTGGCGAGGTTGGCGGCGAGCGCCATCACGCCGACAACGCCCATCACCTCGGCCTCCGGCACGCCCACGAAGACGACCCGGTAGACCGTCATGCCGAGCACGAAGAGGCCCATCAGCGACAGGCTGACGCCCTTGGCGAGCGCGGCATTGGTGCGCCAGGTGACGGACGCACCGATCACCGCCAGCGACAGCCCGTAGGTCAAGGCGTCGCCGAGGAAATCGAGCGCGTCGGCCTGCAGCGCCTGGGAGCGCGCCATCTGGCCGGCGGTCATTTCCACGAAAAACATGCCGGCATTGAGCGCGATCACGGCCCAGAGCCGGCGCTTGTAGTCAGCCGACATTCCGTCGAAGGATGCATGCGAGTGGGAGCAACAGGAACCCATGGTCCGACCTCTTTACTTCGGTTCGGACCACTACATAATATCTCTAGTCACTAGAGGTTCAAGGGGAGATTGCACATGCTTTCTATTGGCGAACTGTCGCAGCGCACCGAGGTCAAGGTGCCGACCATCCGCTATTACGAGGAGATCGGCCTGCTGCCGCCGGCCGAGCGCTCCCGAGGCAACCAGCGCCGCTACGGCAGGGCGGCCCTGGAACGCCTCGCCTTCATCCGCCATGCCCGCGACCTCGGCCTCTCCCTCGACGCCATCCGCGAGCTTCTGACCCTCAGCCAGCAGCCCGAGATGCCCTGCGACGAAGCCCACCGCATCGCCGGCGCCCATCTGGAGCACATCCGCGCCCGCATCGCCCAGTTGAAGCGCCTGGAGGCGGAACTGACCCGCATCGTCACCACCTGCCACGCCGACCAGATCGGCGACTGCCACATCATCCATGCCCTTGCCGAAACGACCGGTTTTGCCGAGCCGCTTTAGGTAAAAGTGCAGATATTGCTCTTGCTGCACTGTATACTGTGCATTAAAACTTTGAGGAGACCATTGAATACGGTTTATTTCACTTACGATTAGTAATTTAAAAAGGTTGCAGCAAGTAAATTCCCGGACAAGAAGGCCTCGCATCGGTCTTTTTGGGGAAGGGATTCGGCAATGAGACTGACAATAGCGCGCAAGATGGCCTTCGTTTTCGCGGGGCTTCTGCTCCTTGTGATCGTCACCGGCATGGTCGGCTATCGGGCGACCGAGATCGTCGGCAATGACGGCGTCGAAGCCGGCGTCAAGCTGGCGCCGCTCGGCGATGCGGCCATGGAAATCAAACTGACCGCCACCCAGGCCCATCTCCTGTTCGAGGAGATCATGGCCGGCGATGAGGGCGAGAGCATCGACGAGGTCTGGAAGCTGCTGGGCGAGACCGCGTTCTACGTAAAAGCCATCCTGGAGGGCGGCAAGAACGACGAGGGGACATTCCACCCGACGGAGTCGGATGTCGTGCGCGAGAAAATCGGCAAGGTCCACAAGGATCTCGAAATCTTCGTTGCCGCCGCCAAGGAGCGCTACGCCTCCCGCGCCCTTGCGCAAGGGTCCGGAACGAAGTCAGACGAGACCTACGATACGCTTTCCGCCGACCTGACCGATAGGATCGGCGCCCTCGGCGACCGACCGGCGCTTGCCGGCGACGCCGACGCCCAGCGCCGGGTTGGCGCGGCCCGTTTCCATCTCGCCGAGGCCCATTGGCGGATCGCCGAAATTCTCGGCGGCGACGACGATGAGGATTTCGGCAAGGTGACCGGGAACCTCGATGCCGCAAAGCAGCAGGTCGCCGGCCTTGCCACGGCCCCGTCCGCCGACATTGCGGCCATCACCGAGGATATCGACCGGTTGATCGCGGTCGCCGAAGAGCGCCACACAAAGACCAATATGGTCGGCAAGGCCGGTTCGGCTTCCGACGAAGCCTTCGACCAGACCTATGAAGCGCTGATGGAGGATGCCGACGCGGCCGAGACCGTCATCCACGAGCACATCGACGTCCGGATGCAGAACCTGAAGGACGAGACCGCTGTCGCGGGCCTGGTCATGGCGGCCATCGCCGTTGTCACCATCATCTTCGGCGTGCTGGCATATCTCTTCGTCGCCCGCGCCCTCGCCCGTCGCCTTTCCAGGCTCGGTGCGGTGACCAAGGAACTCGCCAAGGGCAATGCCGATGCCGACGTGCCCGACTGGACGCTGCACGACGAGGTCGGCGACCTCACCGCCTCGGTCCGCGTATTCAAGCAAAACCTCATCGAGCGCAAGCGCCTGGAGAGCCAGCAGACGGCCATGCGCGAAAAGGCCGAAGAGGAAAAGCGCGAGGCGATGTCCGAGCTCGCCGACGACTTCGAACGCAATATCGGCTCGATCGCCGACGCCGTCTCGTCCGCCGTCGCCGACCTGCAGGAAGCCTCGCGCACCATGAACGCCTCCAGCGAGCAGACCTCCGACCGGGCGTCCTCCGTCTCGCGCATGTCCGAGGACACCAACAGCAATGTCCAGTCGGTCGCCTCGGCCACCGAGGAACTGGCCTCCTCCGTCCAGGAGGTCGGCCGTCAGGTCGCCCAGTCCTCGGAAATGTCGAACCGTGCAGTCAGCGAGGCCCAGGCCACCGTCGACCGGGTTAATGCCCTGTCCAATGCCGCCAACCGAATCGGCGACATCATCACCCTGATCCAGGACATTGCCGAACAGACCAATCTCCTTGCCCTCAACGCCACCATCGAGGCCGCCCGCGCCGGCGAGGCCGGCAGGGGCTTTGCGGTCGTCGCCTCGGAGGTCAAGACGCTCGCCGAGCAGACCGCCAAGGCGACAACGGAGATCTCCGAGCAGATCGGCGAGATCCAGTCGACCACGTCACAGTCGTCCGAGGCCATCGGCACCATCTCCGACACCATCACCAGCCTGAACGAAATCGCCTCGGCAATCTCCGCCGCCGTCGACGAGCAGTCCGCCGCGACCCAGGAGATCGCCCGCAGCGTCAGCCAGGCCGCCGAGGGCACGAATGCGGTGACCGGCTCCATTTCCGACATTCGCGGCATGGCGGCGGAGACGTCAGCGTCCTCCGGCGGCGTCCAGGCATCTGCCGAGGCCCTCGGCCAGCAGGCCGACCGGCTGCGCACGGAAATGACGACCTTCCTGAAGCAGGTGCGCAGCGCCTGAGCCGGCGCAACCGAGGCCGGCCTAGCGCTTCACCGGGTCCATGGGTTTCATGGGCCCGGCCGGCTGCAGCGGCGTCTTCTTGCCGCCGAGCCTTTCCCTGAGATCGAGCCAGTTGACGTACCAGGCGACCTTGCGGTTGGACATCATCGGCAGCCGCGCCACATCGAGGCCGGTCAGCGGCGCGAACGGGCTGCCGCGCAGCGAGCCGTAGATACCGAAGCGCACCGTCGGCTTGGTGCTGACGGCGCGGGCGTGGAAGCCGTGGGTGTCGGCGACGACGAAGCTGTTGGCCGGCACGGCGACGGAGACCGGCGCCGGAAAGCCCATCTCCTCAAGGTCCTCCAGGGTCGCCCGGAACGAGCCCCGGGCATGGTAGACGACCGGATCGGCGTGCGCCGTCAGGCTCTTCTTGTATTCCCAGGCGATCCGTCCCGGCGTCATCCGGTGCGAGCCGGGCACGTAGGTGTAGGGCCCCTCGTCCTCGGCGATGTCGTGCATGAAGAACCAGCACTTGGCCGTCGGCTGGAAGGTATCCGAATGAACCGCCGTCTGCGGGTCCTGGTCGCCGCGGGTGGGATCGGTGAGGACGATGTGCAGGAACAGGATCGGCTCGGCGTTGAACGAGGCCATGTAGCGCAGCAGGCCCTGGAACAGCGGCCCGGTTACCAGCTCGCGCGTCACCGGCAGGCGCTCCAGCAGCGCGCGGTCGAGCGGCACGAAGCGGGTGACGGTGGCGCCCTGGCGCATTTCCCGCGCCTCGAAGGTGCCCTCGACCAGTTCCTCGCGCAGCTTGGCGAAATCGCCGTCGGAAAGGACGTTCTTCTTGACGACGAAGCCGTCGCGCGCGAATGCCTCGCGGTCCTCCGGCGTTGCCAGATGGCGCATCTGCGCCCGCCGCCAGTCGGCCATCCGCTCCGCGGCGCGGATGCGCGCCACGTGGAGGCCGCGCTTGTTGAGCGCCGGGCTGCCGATGATCGGATTGGCCTGGAACGACTTGGCGCCGGTAGCAAGCTCTGCGGCCCACAGCGGCGCCTTCAGGTAGGACAGTGCGGATCTCGACATCGACACCTCCGCCCGGAGCCGCCGCGCGTCGGCCCGTCAGATCTCCGGATAAAACGAATATCCCCCGTCGGTATTTCTATCCTGCCTTGAGAACGGCGGCAAGAAAACCGCCAGAGACCGGATCAAAGCGCATCCCCGGCAGGGCTCGGCACGGCGCCGAGGCGCCGGCGGTCGACCAGCGTGATGCGGCCGCGTTCCGTCTTCACCAGCCCCTGTTCGGCGAACTGCGCCATCAGCCGGCCGATCACCTCGCGCGTCGTGCCGATTTCCGCGGCAAGCTCCTGCTGGGTGTTCCGGACCGTGCCGTCGGCCGCCGCCTTCAGGATGAGGTAGCCGGAAAGCCGCTGGGCGACGGTCTGGGTGGTGTGCCGTTCCAGTTCGGTCATGATGCCGAAGACGGCGGAGGACAGCGCCCGCACGGTCAGGTCCTGGACCGGTGCCTCGCCGGCGAACAGAACGCGATAGGTGCTGCCCGGCACGATGCCGATCGTGGTGTCGGCCGCCGCCTCCACGAAGGCCGGATAGAGCACGTCGTTGAAGAGCGCGTTGAGTGCGAGGACGCATGTCTCGCCGGGTTCGATCCGGTAGAGCGTTGCCTGCTTGCCGCTTGCGCCGACCGTGAACACCCGCAACGCGCCGTCGAGCACGAAATAGGCGCCGGAGACGGCATCGCCCCGGTCGATCACCCGGCTCCCCCTGGCAAAGGACTTGCGCACGAGACGCTCGGCTAGGAGCGCCCGCCCCCCTTCGCTCATGCGCTCCACGAACCGCATCGCGTCCTCGCCCATTGGCCAACGCCCCCGACCGGCGCCGGCCCGTTACCGGCGCTCCGGCTGAGGGAGCGCCAATTCCGGGCCCGCGTCAATGCGGTGAGCGGTCAGTAGCCGACGCCCATCGCGTCGGCCGCCTGCCTGGTGGCGGCGAGGTGATGCTTGAACCCGGGCAGCACCTTTTCCACCAGCGCCTTGAAGTCCGCGTCCTCGATCGCCGGCAACAGCGTCGTCTCGATCGCCTCGATGACGGCGGTGTGGTAGGCGATTTCGTAGCGCAGATAGGCCTCGTCGAATTCCCGGCCGGACAGCTTGTCGAGCTTTTCCAGCGCCGCGGCCTGGGCGGCCCAGGACCCGTCGCCGTCCGGCGGCGTTCCGAGGACGCCCATCTTGGCGGCGACGTCGCGGCCCATTCTCTGTACGGCGCTGTGGTCGGTCACGACCATCTTCGCCAGCGCCCGCACTTCCTCGCTCTCGCCCTTCTTCCAGCCGAGCCGGCCGGTGGCGATGTCGGCCATGTTGGCCTGGTCGAAAATGGCGAAGATCGTCTCGTCGTCGAGGTCGCCGGCAACCGCCGGCGTGGCGCGGACGGCAACAAGGGCCAGCATCAGGCAAAGCCCGGTCTTGAAAAGGGCGTTCATTGGTCTCTCCTTCCCGTTTCGTGTTCCTGGAAGGGACCCTAGGCAGACCGCTGCCGGCGCTCTGTAGCCGAAGCTACAAAGCCGAGCGTTTTTCGAAAAGATCGGATGCGTCAGCCGGCGATCGGCCGCGTTGCCTTTTCCAGCCAGCGATAGGTGCCGTTGTCGACCTGCGGGCCGATCTCGGTGAAGACGAGGGCATGGTAGGTGTCGAGCCAGCCGCGCTCCTCCGCCGTCAGCATTTCGGCGACGATCAGGTGCCGGTCGATCGGTGCCAGCGTCAGCGTCTCCATGGCATGCATCGCCCGCTCGCCGTCCGGCACCGCGCAAGGGTCCGTGACGAGTTCCAGGTTCTCGATGCGGATGCCGAAATGGCCGGCCTTGTAGTAGCCCGGCTCGTTGGAGACGATCATACCGGCTTCCAGCGGCACCGTGCCGGCCTTGGAGATGCGCTGCGGTCCCTCGTGGACGGAGAGATAGGCGCCGACGCCGTGGCCGGTGCCGTGGTCGAAATCGAGCCCGGCCTTCCACAGCGCCATCCGCGCCAGAGCGTCGAGCTGCGCGCCGGAGGTGTTCTTCGGGAATTTCGCCGTCGAAATGGCGATATGGCCCTTGAGGACGCGGGTGAAGCGGTCGCGCATTTCCGCGCTCGGCTCGCCGACCGCAATGGTGCGGGTGACGTCCGTGGTGCCGTCCAGATACTGGCCGCCGGAATCGATCAGGTAGAGCATGCCCGGCTCGATCCGGAGATTGCTGGAATAGCTGACCCGGTAATGCGGGATCGCCGCGTGCGGACCGGCGGCGGAAATGGAATCGAAGGAGAGATCCTTCAGCATGCCGGAGGCCGCGCGGAACTCTTCGAGCTTCTTGGCCGCCGCGATCTCGGTGAGCTCGCCGCCCGGCGCGGTCCTGTCGAACCAGGCGAGGAATTTTGCGAGCGCGACGCCGTCGCGGGCATGGGCGGCGCGGGCGCCGTCGATCTCCGCGGCGTTCTTGGTCGCCTTCGGCAGCAGCACCGGATCGGCGCCTTCGACAACCGTGCCGCCGGCCGCCTCGATGCGCCGCGGGATCGCCGCCCCGGCAATGTTCGGGTCGACCAGCACGCGGGCCTTCGCCGCGCCGAGCGCATCGAGCCCGGCAAGGAGCGCATCGGGCTCGGAAATCTCGGCAAGGCCGGAAAGTGCATCGCGCACGGCATTGGAGAGCTTGCGGCCGTCGACGAAGAGCTGCGGTTTTGCCTCCCGGTTGAGGATCGCAAAGCTCGTCACCAGCGGCACATGGGTAACGTCGGAGCCGCGGATGTTGAACAGCCAGCAGATCGATTCCGGCGTCGTCAGCACCGCCGCATCGGCTTTCTTCTCGCCAAGGACGCCATTGATCCGGGCGATCTTGTCGCTCGCCTCCTCGCCGGCATAGTCGATCGGGTGGAGATGCACGGGGCCGAGTGGCGGCGCCGGCCGGTCGTCCCAGGTGGCGTCGAGCGGATTGGTCTCGCAGGGCACGAACTCAGCGCCCGCCTCCGCGCACAGCGCCTCGTATTTGCGGACCTCGCCAAGCGGATGCAGCATCGGGTCGTAGCCGATGCGCATGCCCTCACTTAGCCGTTCCTTCAGCCAGTCGCGCGGCATCTGGTCGGCCATGTGGATGGCCTGGAATGTGTCGGCATCGACCTGCTCGACCACCTGCACGGTGTAGCGGCCGTCGACGAACACCGCCGCCTCATTGGCCAGCACGACGGCAAGGCCGGCGGACCCGGTAAAGCCGGAGATGTAGCTGAGGCGTTCGGCATTGGGCGGCACATACTCGCCCTGGTGCTCGTCGGCGCGCGGCACGAGGAACCCGTCGAGCGAGCGCTGCGCCATCTCCTCGCGCAGGCGCTGTATACGCGGCAGCGCCGCGGCGGGGTCGGCAATGTCATCAAAGGACTGGTACATCCGCGTTCCATACGATGGGATTTCCCGCCCTGCAACGGTGGAGTGGCATCTGCTCAGCAAATCGGCATTAAGCATCAAAAACCGGCGGTTTCCGCACATCAATTATGCTGCACCGCGAAAAAGGCCGTTCGCACCTGCGAAAAACGCAAGTCTGGCATTCCGTTCCGGGGATACCGAATATCAATTTCGTTCTTATACTTATTTGCGTCTAGGGATGATCGCCCGCCACGATAAAAGGATATCGTATCATGGCGACTGCAATAGCATCCACGGCAGAACTTACGACCAAAGTAACCACGTCCACCTCCTCCGCTTTGCGGCGGATGCTTGACAAGGTGACCAAGGGTCGCGAGCTTCAGGCCAAGAAATACGTCAACGGCTATCTGTTGACCCTCGACGACGACACGCTCGCCGAGCTGGGTTACGACCGCAAGAAGATCGAGGCTGAAGGGGCCAATCCCTTCCCGTACTGATCCGGGCGAACCCGCCAACTTTACAAGAAATCGAACCGACCGGCTCGGGGGTACGCCCCCGACCCCGGTACGGATGGGACACCGCCGCCGAAGCGTTCCGGCGGTCCCGTTTTTCACCCGAACCTCAGTATAAGTGTCGCCCAGCCGTCGCGGCGGATCTCGGCGATGCGCGAAAACCCTGCGGCCCGGTAGGTCGCATGGATGCGGCGCACGTCGCCAAGCTGCAGGCCCGACAGGATGAGGTCGCCGCCGGGCGACATCGCGCGCGCGATGTCGAAGGCGAGCGCCCTCAGCGGCCGGGCGAGGATGTTCGCGACGATAAGGTCGAACGGAGCCGCGCCGGCGATCGCCCGGTGCTGCATGCCGCCGGCAACCACCGTCGTCACAAACGCCGAAACCCCGTTGAGGCGGGCATTGCCCCGCGCCACCCGCACGGCGAGCGGATCGATATCGCTGGCCAGCACCTTTCCCCGCAGCACCCTGGCAAGGCCGATGGCGAGCACGCCGGAGCCGCAGCCGAGGTCGAGCGGATGTTTGTAGGCCCGCTTCCTGGTCAGCCGGTCGATGGCGGAAAGGCAGCCCCAGGTGGTCGCGTGGTGGCCCGTGCCGAAGGCCTGGCCGGCCTCGATCTCGATACCGACGGCGTTGGCCGGCACGGCCGCCCGCTCATGGGCGCCGTGCACCACGAACCGGCCGGCCGTCACCGCGGTCAGCCCCTCAAGGCTCTTGGCCACCCAATCGATATCGGGCAGCGCCATGACCTCGAACGAGGCCTCAAGGCCCGTCATGTCGCGCGCATAGGCGTCGAGCGTGGCCGCGTCCGGTGCCTCGTCGAACAGCACCTCGCAGAACCAGCGGGTCTCGCTTTCCTCAAGGGCGGCGGACGCCAGCGCGCCGCTGGTCTCGTCCTCCATGAAGATCGCGGACAGCATCCGCGCTTCCGGCTCGCTGAGATAGGCAACCGCCCGGAACATCCCTCGCCTCCGAATGTCTCTGTCGCGACGACGGTCGCGGCCGGCGGACCATAATGGGTTTTGTCGTCCGGAAGAATCGTTTTTGCGGGTTTGCCGCGCCAAGGGGATGCCGCGCCAAGGGGATCCCGCGAATGCAACGGCATGATTTAACAATATCTCAAATATATAATTTCACAGTGCAAGCATAATGGATCGCAAAGCCCAGGACAGTTTGGCATGGCCAACAAGATTGAGACCATAGACGAAGAAATATTCTTCGCAGACGATGATATCATTGTATCCAAGACCGACCTGAAGGGCCGGATCACCTACGCCAATCGCGTCTTTCTGAATGTTGCCGGCTATTCGGAGAAGGAACTCATCGGCCAGCCGCACAACATCATCCGCCATCCGGACATGCCGCGCGCCGTCTTCAAGCTGCTCTGGGACACCATCGCCGACGGCCGGGAGATTTTCGGCTACGTCAAGAACATGGCCCGGGACGGCCGCTACTACTGGGTGTTCGCCCACGCCACCCCGTCCTTCGATGCCAGCGGCAACATCGTCGGCTACCACTCCAACCGAAGGGTGCCGGACCGCGACATCCTGACAAACACGATCGAGCCGCTCTATGCCGAGCTGCTCGCCAAGGAGAAGGCGGAAAAGAACCGGAAAGAGGGCCTTGCCCGCTCCACCGCGGCCATCGACGATCTGCTCAGGTCCGTGTCGAAGGAATATGACGAGTTCGTTCTGACGTTGTGAGGCGGCTATTGCGGTTGGCACGTGTCGAGGCCGTTTATGGATTGCCGCGTCGGCCTGTCGGCCTCCTCGCAATGACTCTGAAACTATTGATGAATCAGCAATAGACCGTCATTGCGAGCGCAGCGAAGCAATCCAGGGCGACCAGCTCGGCGCGGATTTCCATACGCCCAGCTTCCATTTCCGTCATCCCGGCCGGAACGAAGCGGAGAGGCGGGATCCATTGCCCGCCGCAACATTGTAGCCCGCATCGGCCCTTCACACGGCCGATCTCCGGACCACGCCCTCGTCCTACCATCGACCGGCATACCGTGCCGAGAGGGGCAATAGGCCCCGGATCAAGTCCGGGGTGACGGCGGTGCTCTTGGCGAGCGGTCCAGAAGACCGCTAGCGGGACCACCGCAGCACCGTCCTCAATGCCGCTCCACGAACGAATCCAGCACCCTTTTTCGCCCGGCCTTTTCGAAATCGATGGTCAGCTTGTTGCCGTCGATCTGGGAAATCGCGCCATAGCCGAATTTCATATGGAAGACCCGCTCACCGACCGAGAAAAGGCTCTCGGTCGCCGTGACGCTCTTGGCGACCAGTTCGCCCTCGATCATCGGTGCCCGGCCCTGGGGCGGACGTTGCGGGCGGCCGGATTTCTGCGCCCGTTGCCAGCCGGGGGTCGTATAGCTGCTTGACGAGAACGCCTCGGCCTTGTCGAAGCGGCTGGCGCCGTAGGGCCGGCCGCCATAGCCGCCATAGTTTGTGTTCTGCTCGACGACGTCGACATGCTCTGCCGGCAGCTCGTCGAGGAACCGCGAGGGCACCGAGGACTGCCACATGCCGTGGATGCGCCGGTTGGAGGCAAAGAACACGTGGACGCGGTCCCGCGCCCGCGTCAGGCCCACATAGGCAAGGCGCCGCTCCTCTTCGAGCCCCGAGCGCCCACCCTCGTCGAGGGCGCGCTGGTGCGGGAACAGGCCCTCCTCCCAGCCGGGCAGGAACACGGTGTCGAATTCCAGGCCCTTGGCCGAATGCAGCGTCATCAGATTGACGGCATCGGCGCCGTCGGCCCGGTCCGCGTCCATCACCAGCGAGACGTGCTCCAGGAACCCTTGCAGGGTGTCGAACTCCTCCATGGAGCGGATGAGTTCCTTCAGGTTCTCCAGCCGCCCCGGCGCGTCCGGCGAACGGTCGTTCTGCCACATCTCCGTGTAGCCGGACTCATCGAGGATCATCTCGGCAAGCTCGGTGTGCGGCAGGGTCTCGATGAGATCGCGCCAGCGGGAAAAGGATTTCAGGACGCCGGCAAGCGAGTTGCGCGCCTGCGGCCGCATCTCCTCGGTCTGGACGAGGTCGCTCGCCGCCTGCATCAGCGGGATGTTGCGCGCCCGCGCCTGCTCGTGGACCAGCTTCAGGGTGACCTCGCCGAGGCCCCTCTTCGGCTTGTTGACGATGCGCTCGAACGCCAAATCGTCGGCCGGCTGCAGCGTGGCGCGGAAATAGGCGAGCGCGTCGCGGATCTCCATGCGCTCGTAAAAGCGCGGGCCGCCGATCACCCGGTAGGGCAGGCCGAGGGTCACGAACCGGTCCTCGAACTCGCGCATCTGGAACGATGCGCGAACGAGGATCGCCATCTGGTCGAGCGAATGGCCCTTGCCCTGCAGCGCCTCGATCTCGTCGCCGATCTGGCGCGCCTCCTCCTCCGAATCCCAGGACGCCCGCACCGCGACCCGGTCGGCGTCCGGGTCGTCGGCTTCGGTGAACAGCGTCTTGCCGAGCCGCCCGTCATTATGGGCGATGAGGTGGGAGGCCGCACCCAGAATATGCGCGGTGGAGCGGTAGTTGCGCTCCAGCCGGATCACGGTCGCGCCCGGAAAGTCGTGCTCGAAGCGCAGGATGTTGTCGACCTCCGCCCCGCGCCAGCCATAGATCGACTGGTCGTCGTCGCCGACGCAGCAAAGGTTCGGATTGTTCTGGGCGAGGAGCCTCAGGAACAGATACTGGGCGACGTTGGTGTCCTGATACTC
The DNA here is from genome assembly GCF_025961475.1 of Rhodobium gokarnense. Taxonomy (NCBI): domain Bacteria; kingdom Pseudomonadati; phylum Pseudomonadota; class Alphaproteobacteria; order Hyphomicrobiales; family Rhodobiaceae; genus Rhodobium; species Rhodobium gokarnense. The sequence continues at coordinate 317,135 of NZ_JAOQNS010000003.1, forward strand.
GTCGACCAGCATGAACCGGAACCGGCCCTGGAAGTCAGCCAAGACGTCGTGGTTCTTCCGGAACAGCTTGATGACGTGGCAGAGGAGATCGCCGAAGTCGCAGGCGTTCAGCGTCTTCAGCCGCTCCTGGTAGGCCGCATAGAGGATACGCCCGCGACCATTGCCGAAGGTGCGGCCCTCGCCCTCGGAAAGGTCCTCCGGCATAAGCCCGCGATTCTTCCAGTGGTCGATTCGTCCGGCGAACTGGCGCGCCGGCCAGCGCTTGTCGTCGAGGCCGTCGGCCTGGATCACCTGCTTGATGAGGCGGATCTGGTCGTCGGTGTCGAGGATGGTGAAGTCCGAGCGCAGGTCGACCAGCTCGGCGTGGCGCCTCAGGATCTTGGTGCCGATGGCGTGGAACGTGCCGAGCCAGGGCATGCCCTCCACCGAGCCGCCGACCAGCCGGCCGATCCGCTCGCGCATTTCCCGCGCCGCCTTGTTGGTGAAGGTGACGGCAAGGATCTGGCTCGGCCAGGCCCGCCCGCTCGCAAGAATGTGAGCGATGCGCGTCGTCAGCACCCGCGTCTTGCCGGTGCCGGCGCCGGCAAGCACCAGCACAGGGCCGTCGAGGGCTTCGACGGCTGCCCGCTGCTCCGGGTTGAGGTCGGCAAGGTACTCCGGCCAGCCCCCGCGGGCGGAAAGCGCCCGCGCGGCAATGCCGCCGGCGACCGGTTCGCTGGCGCCGGCCATCAGCGGGCCCTCCGGCGAAGGTCGGGGCGCTGTGCGTGCTGGTATCTGGAATCTCTGGTCATCTGATTCGGAACTATAGCGCGTCCGTGCGGCAACAAAAGGATTCGGAACGAAATGTAAACATCTCAAGGGACGAAGGCCGCCGACACGGCCTCGCCCGGCGGCGCACCCGGCAGGCGTAAGGATGTGCCCGCCTTTACCATTGGCTTTGCAATGTTATATGGCTGGGGAACTCCAGCCATGACTGCCAACGGTGCGATAATGACGAAGCCTGAACTGCGGCTGAAAAGCGGCGAAGCCACCAGCGAGCCGGACGTGTTGCCGCTGTCCGCCTTCAAGGAGGCGCCGAAGATCATCGTCATCGACGTCACCAATTCGTGCAATCTGCGCTGTCCGGTCTGTCCGGTGACGATCGCCATGACCCGCCGCCGCGGCATGATGACGATGGAGACCTTCGAGCGCATCATCGGCGATTTCGAGGGCGCGGCGGAAAAGCCGGAGATCTTCTTCAACTTTTCCGGCGAGCCGACGCTGAACCCGATCCTGCCGCGCCTCGTCGCGCGCGCCTCCGGCGCCGGCCACAAGACGTTCCTGTCCACCAACTGCACCAAGCTGTCGGAGCGGCTCGCCGAGGAGCTGATCGGCGCCGGCCTCTCCCGCGTCTATCTGTGCATGGACGGCTTCGACAAGGAGGCCCAGGAAGCCTACCGGGTGCGGTCGAACTTCGACCAGGTCAAGCGCAACATCGAGATGTTCATGCGCACCCGCGCCCATCTCGGCGCCGAAAACCCCTTGTGCATTCTGCAGACACTTCTGACCGCCTATTCGGAGCACCAGGTCGACGACATCACCGCCTGGGCAAAGGAGATCGGCATCGACCGCATCCGCTTCAAGACCTTTTCCTCCGGCACTTACACCAGTGAGGAGGAAAAGCGGACGGCCGAGCGGTTCATCCCGAAATCGCCGGAACTGCGCCGCAACGTCGCCAACACCGTCTCCCCGCTCTGCGACGAGCCGGTGGCCGCCACCCTCGTCTTCTGGGACGGCTCCCTCGGCCTTTGCTGCATCGACTACGACCAGAAGGTCGCGATGCCCAACATCAAGGACGGCGGTTTTCTGGCCGCCTACCGCTCCGACGAAGCCGCGAAAGCCCGCCGCGATGGCTACCTGAAAAAGCACGAAATCTGCGCCAACTGCTCCTATTCCAACGCGGAAAACATGGGCTACAAGGTCGACCTCACCAAGAAATGATGCGTGCCGGCCCTCGCCGGCGGACGGCTTGGCGCAAATCCCCTTCCCATTCGCGGCCGCCCTGTCATCCTGCCCGGGCAAAAGAACGCCGGGGGAGGAAAGCCAGCCATGAGAGTCTTCGTCTTTTTCGCCGCCGTCGCGACGGTCCTGATGCTGCACGCGCCGGCCCGCGCCGACGACGCGGCGCCGGCGACGCTCACCGTCATCGGTAAGGTCGGCACCAGCAACCGACCGGGGTTCGATCCGTTTCGCGACGCCTTCTTCAAGTTCCACGGCAAGGAGTTCGAAAAGGCCTTCGCCTTCGACCGGGCGGCCCTGAAGGCCCTGCCGCAGCGGACCGTCACCGCCAAGGCCGCGCCCTGGCCAAAACCCGTGACCGCATCCGGGCCGCCCTTGAAGGACGTGCTTGACGCCGCCGGCGTCGCCGACGACGCCACGGTCACGCTCTTTGCCCTCGACGGCTACGGCGTCACGCTCAGCCCCGCCGACCGTGCGGCCAGGGACTGGGTGCTGGCGATCGAGATGGACGGCACGCCGCTCGCCATCGGCGGCCGAGGCCCGGCCTGGCTGCTCTACGACACCGGCGACGGCACGGCCTCCGAAGACGCCGAGGCGAAATGGGTCTGGTCGGTGTTCGTCATCGCGGCCGAGTAAGAACAGCAGGCACGATGGCGTCCAGAATCCGCGATATCGCAACCGCCGACGCCGATATACACGCGGCGTTGCTCGCCCTCAACAACGACCACAGCCGCGAAACCTCGTTGCTGACGGCAGCCGCATGGCACGACCTCGTCTCCGACGCGTTCCTTGCGGGCTACATTCCGCCGTCATCGGGCTTCCTGATCGCGTTCGACGAGCGGGCCGGCTACGAGAACCCGAACTTTGCCTGGTTCGCCGACCGGTTTCCGCGCTTCGTCTATGTCGACCGGATCGTCGTTTCCGCCGGGCAGAAGGGCCGGGCCCTCGGCCGCCAGATGTATGAGGAACTCTTTCGAAGAGCGCGCACCGCAGATCGCACCGTGATCGGCTGTGAGGTCAATCTCGAACCGCCGAATCCCGGCTCCGCCGCCTTCCACGCGAAACTGGGCTTCGAGGAGGCGGGGCAGGCACATCTCTCCAACCGCGGCAAGACCGTGCGCTATCTTGTCAGGCGGCTTTAGGGCGCCAAACGCACAAGCAATATTATCCGAAATACGTCATTGCGAGTGAGCGAAGCGAACGCGGCAATCCAGAAAGCCGCGCACTCCGAGCAAGCGGCATTGGATCGCCGCGTCGCCTACGGCTCCTCGCGATGACGGATACTCAATCCCACGAAAGCACCTCTTAAGCCCCCACCAGATCGAACCAGCCGTCCTCGTCGATGACCTCCACGCCGAGGTCCTTGGCCTTGGTCAGCTTCGAGCCCGCGCCCGGACCGGCAACGAGGAGATCGGTCTTCTTCGACACCGAGCCGGAGACCTTGGCGCCGAAGCGCTCGGCCATGGCCTTGGCCTCGTCGCGGGTCATGCGCTCCAGGGAACCGGTAAAGACCACCGTCTTGCCGGCAACGGGCGAGCCGTCCGCCGCGATCGTCTCGGCCTCCTGGGGCGTCACCTCGGCAAGCAGCGCGTCGATCGCCTCGCGATTGTGCTCCTCGGCGAAGAACTCGACGATGGCGTCGGCCACCACCTCGCCGATGCCGTCGATGTTGTTGAGGTCGGCCCAGGCCTCGTTTTCCCGGTCCGTCGCCGCTTCCATCGCCTCGCGGAAGGCGGCAAAGCTCCCATAGGAGCGCGCGAGCAGTTTTGCCGTCGTCTCGCCCACATGGCGGATGCCGAGGCCATAGATGAAGCGGTAGAGGTCGATGGAGCGCCGCTCGTCGATGGCGGCAAAGAGATTGTCCACCGACTTCGGCCCCCAGCCCTCGCGGTCCTTCAGCTTCTTGAGGGATTTGGCGTCCTCGTCCCGAAGCCGGAAGATGTCGGCCGGCTGCTTGATCAGCCCGTCCTGATAAAAAGTCTCCACCTGCTTGGCGCCGAGCCCCTCAATGTCGAAGGCATCGCGGGCGACGAAATGCTTCAGCCGCTCCATCGCCTGGGCCGGGCAGATTAACGCGCCGGTGCAGCGCCGCCGCGCATCGATCCGACCGGTCTTTTCCGCCACCTCGCGCACGGCATGGGAGCCGCAGACCGGACAGGTCGTCGGGAACTCGTAAGGAGCCGAGTCCTCCGGCCGCTTGTCGAGGTCGACATCGACGATCTGCGGGATGACGTCGCCGGCCCGCTGCACGGTGACGGTGTCGCCGACGCGGATGTCCTTGCCGTCGCGGATCACCTCACCCTTGCCGCCGATGCCGGCGATATAGTCCTCGTTGTGCAGCGTCGCGTTGGCAACGACGACGCCGCCGACCGTCACCGGCTGCAGTTTCGCCACCGGCGTCAGCGTGCCGGTGCGCCCCACATTGATCTCGATGGCGTTGACGACGGTCGTCGCCCGCTCCGCCGGAAACTTATGGGCGATGGCCCAGCGCGGCGAGCGCGAGACGAAGCCGAGCCGGCGCTGCAGGTCGAGCCGGTCGACCTTGTAGACGACGCCGTCGATGTCGTAGTCGAGCCTCGCCCGGCCCTCCTCGATCTCGCGATAGGTCTGGAGCATCTCCTCGATGGTCCGGCAGAGCCGCATCGCCGGATTGACCGAAAAACCCCAATCGCCAAAGGCGGAGACCACCTCATACTGCGTGTCGGCCGGCAATTCGCTCATCTCGCCCCAGGCATAGGCGAAGAATTTCAAGGGCCGTTCGGCGGTGACAGACGCATCGAGCTGGCGCAGGGACCCGGCCGCCGTGTTGCGCGGATTGACGTAGGTCTGCTTGCCGGCCGCCTCCTGGCGCGCATTGAGCTCCTCGAACGCCTGGTGGGTCATATAGACCTCGCCGCGCACCTCCACGAGTTCAGGCGCGCGTTCAGGCAGCGTCACCGGGATGTCGTCGATGGTCCGCGCGTTGGCGGTGACGTTCTCGCCCTCCGTGCCGTCGCCGCGGGTCGCGGCCACCACCAGCTTGCGGTTCTCGTAGCGTAGCGTCAGCGACAGGCCGTCGATCTTCGGCTCGGCGGTGAAGGCAAGCTCCTCGTCGGCGGAAAGCCCCAGGAACCGGCGCACGCGGGCGGCGAAATCGGCGACGTCCTCGTCGTAAAAGGCATTGTCGAGGGAGAGCATCGGCACCGCGTGCCGGACCTTGGAAAACGCCCCCGTCGGCGCCGCGCCGACCCGCTCGGTCGGCGAATCCTCGCGCTTCAGTTCCGGAAAGGCTTCCTCGATCGCCTGGTTGCGGCGGCGCAGCGCGTCGTAGTCCGCATCGCTGACCGAGGGCTGGTCGTCCAGATAGTAGCGGCGGTCGTGGCCGGCGATCTCCTCGGCAAGCCGGGCGAGCTCCGCGGCGGCCTCTTCTTCGGTGAGCTCTTCAACCGGCTTCTTTTGCGACCCGTCCGCCACGCGATTCTCTCCTCGTTGGCCCGGCGCCCCGCGACCGTTTCCCGGCGTTCCGTCCGTCCGTCTTCATGACGCGGAGGTCGACCAAGGCAAGCGCCCGCGACCAACCGCATCCGACACCCACACACTCGGCATCATCACCGGGCCCAGACCCGGTGATCCATGTTGCCTATCCTATAGGTATTGTCGCTTCAATAGGCCAGCAGGCGTTCCCGGTCTGCTGGGCCGGACCGTGTTGTCAGCCGAGCGAAAAAGCTGCCAACTGATTGTTTTGAAAGGCCTCATGGATTGCCGGGTCAAGCCCGGCAATGACGCGGAGTGGGGTGCGGGCGCCAGTCAGAACCGCATGCGCTGACCTTGATGCTAGTGCTTATCGTTTGGGGGCCACCCACCCCCTCACGGATGGATGAGCAGCTTGCCGGCCGCCGCCCGCGCCTCGTCGGTGACCGTGCTGCCGGAGAGCATGCGGGCGATCTCCTCCTGGCGCTCGGCCTCGCCCAGCGTGTCGAGCCGCGTCGCCACCGCCTCCTTGCCGACAGACGCCTTGGAAACCCGCAGATGGGCGTTCGCGCGGGCCGCCACCTGCGGCGCATGGGTAACGGTGACGACCTGCACCCGTTCGGCAAGGCGGCGCAGCCGGACGCCGATGGCTTCCGCGACGGCGCCGCCGACGCCGGTGTCGATCTCGTCGAAGATCAGCGTCGGCGCCGAGCCCTTGTCGGCGAGCGAGACCTTGAGCGCCAGCAGGAACCGGGCAAGCTCGCCGCCGGACGCCACCTTGACCATCGGCCCCGGTCGCGTGCCCGGATTGGTCTGCACCCAGAACTCGATGGTATCGAACCCGTCAGGGCTTTCCGATCCCTCGTCGGTCTCGATGGAGACGGAAAAATGCGCCCGCTCCAGCTTCAGCGCCGGCAACTCTTTGTCCACCGAGGCCTCCAGTGCCTTGGCCGTCTTTTGCCGCTTCGCAGAGAGGTCCTTGGCCGCCTTGACATAGGCTTTGCGGGCATCAGCGAGTTCGGCCTCCAGCCCTGCCAGCTTTTCCTCGCCGGCATCGAGATCGGCGAGGTCGGCGGCCATCTGTGCCGCGAGCGCCGACAGGTCCTCCACCGGCACCCGGAATTTTCGTGCAGCCCCGCGCAACGCGAACAACCGCTCTTCGGTCTGCTCAAGCACACGCGGATCGAATTCGGACGCAGCGATCGCGGCCTCCAGCCCGGCGCGGGCGTCCTCAAGGGAATCGATCGCCCGCCCGAGCGCATCGACGACGCCCTCAAGGACGCCGGGCGCTTCCGGAATCTTGCGCTCAAGCCGCCGCAGCACGCCGGACAGCTCCGGCACCGGAGAGGCCTGGCCGGAAATCGTCTCGTAGGCGTCGTTGATGTCGCCGGCGATCTTTTCCGCCTGCATCATCGCCTGGCGCCGCTCGGCAAGCTCGGTCTCTTCGCCCGACTGCGGCGCAAGCTGCGTGAGTTCCTCGACGCTGGTCCGCAAAAAGTCCGCCTCCCGACGCGCCTCCTCGATCCGTGTCTGGTGCTTCTTGAGGGCACTCGCCGCGACGCGCACCGCCTCGTGGATCGCCGCCACCCTGGCGGCGTCGGCTTCAAGCCCGCCGAAGGCGTCGAGCAGGCTGCGATGGGCGCTGGCATCGACAAGCGCCCGGTCGTCGTGCTGGCCGTGGATTTCGACGAGGCTCGCGCCGATCCGCCGCATCATGGCGACGCCCACCGGCTGGTCGTTGACGAAGGCGCGCGAGCGCCCGTCCGCGTTCTGCACCCGGCGCAGGATCAGATCGCCGTCGGCCTCGATCTCGTTCTCGGCAAGGAGTGCCCGCGCCGGATGGTCCATCGGCGGATCGAACACGGCCGTCACCTGGCCCTGGGAGGTGCCGTTGCGCACCAGCCCGGCGTCGCCGCGCCCGCCGAGCGCCAGCGCCAACGCGTCGAGAAGGATGGATTTGCCGGCGCCGGTCTCGCCGGTCAGCGCGGTCAGGCCGTCGGAAAACGCAATATCCAGCTTGTCGATGAGGACGATGTCGCGGATGGCGAGGGCGGCGAGCATGGCGGTCGGTCAGACGATCGATGCGATGGCGATAAGCGCGGCTGAAGCGGGACGGCCGCGCGAGACCGCGCGGCGCGCCGGCCGGCCGTTCCGCCGGCTCAGATCAGACCGGTACCGGAAAACGCCTTGCTGATCCAGCTTGCCTTATCCTCGTCCGGCTTGTAGCCGCCTTCCCTGAGCAGGGTGTAGGCGTCCTTGTACCATTCGCTGTCCGGGAAATTATGCCCAAGGACAGCCGCGGCCGTCTGCGCCTCGCTGACAACGCCGAGCGAATAATAGGATTCGGTCAGCCGGGCCAGCGCTTCCTCGATGTGCCGGGTCGTCTGGTACTTGGTGACGACGACGCGGAACCGGTTGATGGCAGCGATGTAGTTGCGGCGCGCCAGGTAGTAGCGGCCGACCTCCATCTCCTTGCCGGCGAGCTGGTCCCGCGTGATGTTGATCTTGCGGTTGGCGTCGTCGGCATATTCGGATTCGGGAAACCGGGTGACGACCTCCTGCATGGCGGCGAGCGCCTTCTCGGTCATCTTCTGATCGCGGGTGACGTCCGGGATCTGCTTGAAGTAGGACTGGCCGATGATGTAGAGCGCATAGGCCGTGTCCGGATCGGTCGGGTGCAGCGTCGCATAGCGCCGCGCGGCGATGATCGCGTCGTCGAACTTGCCGCTGGTGTAGTTCGTATAGGCCGCCATGATCAGCGCTTTTTGCGAATAGCGCGAATAGGGGTGTTCCTTCTCGACCTTGTCGAACTGCTGGGCGGCCTTGCTGTATTTGCCCGAATTCGTCAGCGCCAGGCCCTGATTGTAGAGCTGGTCGGCCGGCGTGCCGTCGAATTCTTCTTCCTTGGTCGAGCAGGCGCCGGCGATCAGCGCAGCGGCAATCAGCGCGGTCGCAGTACGCGCGGCCCGGCGCACGCCAGCCCGATCAGCCGAAATGCCCCGCTCTGCCGAAATGCTTCGGTGACGCGGATGTCTCATGGTCTCCATGCGAGCGTCGGTCCCTTCAGATGGCGCGGCGATACGCAACGTGCCGGAATTCGGTTCTTTCAAACCCGCCCATCCGGGCCTTTTACCCCAAATGGTGGCGCGATGCCACGTTCTGTGTCGTGGCATTGGAGCATTTTTGTGACCGAGGGAAGATGCGCGCGCGGCAGCGAGCCGGTTCAGGAAACGTCGGGCCCGAGCAGGGGCGCATTGACGAAGGTGGCGACATCGGCATGACCGGCAACGCCGCGCGAGGGCTTCTCCACGACCCGCCAGGCCGAGGCATCCTCGATCAGCGCCTTCAGCGCCAGGTAGTTGAGCTTGTGGCCGCCCTTGTAGGAGCGGTAGAGGCCGAGGATCGGCATGCCGGCAAGGGCGAGGTCGCCGACCGCGTCGAGCGCCTTGTGGCGGACGAACTCGTCCGGCCAGCGCACGCCCTCCGGATTGAGGATGCGGTCGTCGGCGATGGCGACGGAATTCTCCAGCGACGAGCCGAGGGCGTAGCCCATGGACCACAGCTTCTCCACGTCGCGCAGATAGCCGAAGGTGCGGGCGCGGGAAAGCTGGTCGCGGAACACCTCCGGGGTCAGCTCGGCGTCGAAACGCTGGCGGCCGATCAGCGGCGTGTCGAAATCGATGGTGATGTCGAAGCGGCAGCCGTCATGGGGCAGGAACTCGCCGAAGCAGTCGCCGCGGTCGACGCGGACCGGCTTCAGGACCTGCAGATAGCGCCGGGCGGTGGACGAGGCGACGAGGCCGACCTGCTCGATGGCGTCGACGAAGCGCCCCGAGCTGCCGTCCATGACCGGGACTTCCGGGCCGTCGATCTCCACCACGACGTTGTCGACGCCGAGGCCGCGGAAGGTCGCCATCAGATGTTCGATGGTCGCCACACTGGCGCCGCACGGAGAGGCGATCACCGTGCACAGCTCCGTCGCGGCGACGGACTGCCAGGTTGCCTCAATCTCGACTTCGGCGCCGGATTTGGGGTGGCTCAATTGAAAAACGATCCCGGAATCGGGATCGGCAGGGGTCAGGGTGATGGAAACGGGCTGGCCGCAATGTACGCCAATATCGGAAAGGGTTACCGCCTCGGCGAGGGTCGTCTGGAGCTCTCCTTTATGCCGATTGTTGTACCGCTTCATAAAGTGCCCCTTCGTTGAAACTCCGGTCCGAAGCCGCCGGCCGTGCCGGGTCGGTCCGTTCCGTCCCTTGAGGGGTCCTGCGCAAATGTCGAAAGTGTTTCGAACCGGCGCCTGGAGGTGGCGGGTGCACAGATCCCCATCCGATGCGACCTGTAGTCGACCGGACCGATCGTCACTTTATAGGCCGGGGGGTGGGGAACAAAATCAAGCTTTTTTACGTTTTGTTACGACTGATACACTCGTAACTTATTGAATCCATTGACTATCATGGAACCGCAAAACGGTCCTTTGCCTATTTCAAAACCAGGATCAAAAAACGGGCGCCGATTGTGCCGGCGCCCGTTTTTTTGTCTTCGTCAGGTCCCGCTTGAGGCCGTCAGTTGGCCTGGCGGCGCAGGAACGCCGGAATCTCCAGCTGGTCGTCCTCGAGCGGCGAAGCCTGGGGCGGCATCGTCCGGCCGTGCGGGTCCAGTTCGGCCTGGCGCGGGCGTTCGGCCTGCGGGCGCGGCGCCTGCGGCTTGGCGAATTCCGAGGTCGGCTTGCGCGAGGCTGCCGGCTTCGGGGCTTCGGCCCGCGGCGCTTCGGTGCGCACAGGCTCCGGCCGGACCGGCTCCTTGCGGGCGGGCGAGGCCGCGGCCTGCGGCGGCAAGCCGTGCTCCTCGTCCTCGTCTTCCCGGTGGACGAGGCCGCTGGCCAGCCGCCGAAGCAGGCTGATCGGGCGGCGCTCCTCGTCGTGGTCCTCGCCGCCGCGCAGCTCCTGCTGGGCGATCTGCGGGAACTCCTCGACCCGCGGCATGCGCGGCGCGCGCACCGGAATTTCCGCTGCCGGCGGGATGTAGGGCCCATCGACCTGGTCTGCCGCCGATTCCACAGCGGGGGCCTCGTCGAGTGCCGGGGCCGCATCGTCTTCCATCACCGGTTCGGGCCGATAGGGCTCGATGGTGACCTCCGGGTCGGCGCTCGTCGGGGCAGCACGCGGCGGCTCGGCCGGACGCGGCGCCTTGGCCGCCTGCGGGCGCGGCGTTGCCGGCACCGTGCGCGGCGTCGTCTCGGCCGCGATCGGCGCGATGTCCGCAGCGATCTCCGGCCGCTCGGCGCCCTTGCCGGAGGCGTTCTTCAGCCGCGCGGCCAGCTCCGCCATACGGGTCTCGGCCGGGCTCGCCTCTTCCATCTCGACCCGGTCGATGCCGGTGGCGACGACGGAGACGCGGATGATGCCCTCCAGGGAATCGTCGAAGGTGGCGCCGAGGATGATGTTGGCCTCGGTGTCCACTTCTTCGCGGATGCGGGTGGCCGCCTCGTCGACCTCGAACAGCGTCAGGTCCTTGCCGCCGGTGATCGAGATCAGAAGGCCGCGGGCGCCCTTCATGGAGGTCTCGTCGAGCAGCGGATTGGCGATCGCGGCTTCCGCCGCCTGCAGGGCGCGCTTCTCGCCGGAGGCCTCGCCGGTGCCCATCATCGCCTTGCCCATGGCCCGCATGATCGAGCGCACGTCGGCGAAGTCGAGATTGATGAGGCCTTCCTTGACCATCAGGTCGGTGATGCAGGCAACACCCGAATAGAGCACCTGGTCGGCCATCGCGAAGGCGTCCGCGAAGGTCGTCTTCTCGTTGGCGATCCGGAACAGGTTCTGGTTCGGAATGACGATCAGGGTGTCGACGCTGGCCTGCAGCTCCTCGATGCCGGCCTCAGCCGTGCGCTGGCGGCGCTGGCCCTCGAAATGGAACGGCTTGGTGACGACGCCGACGGTCAGGATGCCGAGCTCGCGGGCCGCCCGGGCGATCACCGGCGCCGCACCGGTGCCGGTGCCGCCGCCCATGCCGCCGGTGACGAACACCATGTGCGCACCTTCCAGGTGATCCTTGATCTCGTCGATCACCTCTTCGGCCGCGGCACAGCCGACTTCCGGCTGCGAGCCGGCGCCGAGACCCTCGGTCACCGCCACGCCCATCTGGATGATCCGCTCCGCCTTCGACAGCGACAGCGCCTGGGCGTCGGTATTGGCGACGACGAAGTCGCAGCCGTCCAGCCCGGCCTGGATCATGTTGTTGACCGCATTGCCACCGGCGCCACCGACACCGAACACGGTAATCCTGGGCTTCAGCTCGGTAATGTCCGGCATCTTCAGATTGATACTTGTCATGGCACCCTCGTGTGCTTCATTGGCAGCCGCGTCTTCGCGGCGTTCCGTTCCGTCTTCTTCAACCGTCACCGTTTTGACCCTTCCGCGGCTGTCAGAAGCTTTCCCTGATCCAGTTCCCGAACCGGGAGAAATAGCCTCCAGTTCCTGTCATTTTCTGGCGGGCGGAACGCACTTCGAACTGTTCGATTTGCGCAACTTGCGGATAGATCAGCAATCCGACCGCCGACGCGAAGGACGCACCCCTGGCCGCCTCCGGCAGGCCGGCCACACCCAGAGGCCGCCCGAGCCGGACATTGCGCCCGAGAATCCGTCGCGCCACTTCCGGCAGGCCGGTAAGCTGGCTCGATCCGCCCGTCAGGACGACGCGTTTGCCGATACGCCCGGCAAAACCCGATTGGTTGAGGCGATCCCGCACCATTTCCAGGATCTCCTCGATCCGCGGGCCGATGATCTGGGACAAAAGGGCTCGCGGAACCTGGGTCGCGGCATCGCCGTCATCCTCGCCGACCGGCGGAATCGTGAGCACCCGTCGCTCGTCCGCGGCCGTGCCGATGGCGCTGCCGTGCAAGGTCTTCAGTCGTTCGGCGTCCTGCAGCCTGGTCGACAGGCCGCGCGCCAGATCCGTTGTGATGTGGTGGCCGCCGAGCGGCACGGCGTCGACATGGACCACCTGGCCGCCGGCGAAGACCGCGATCGAGGTCGTGCCGCCGCCGATGTCGACGGCCGCAACGCCGAGTTCAGCCTCGTCTTCCGCCAGCGTCGACAGGCCACTCGCATAGGGTGTCGCCACCATGGTCTCGACGTCGAGATGGCTGCGGTTGACGGTCAGTTCCAGATTGCGCACCGGCGCGGCGTCGGCGGTCACGACATGCATGTCGACGCCGAGGCGCTTGCCGATCATGCCGCAGGGATCGTCGATGCCGCGATTGCCGTCGAGCGCGTAGCCGATCGGCAGCGAATGGACGACGATGCGCCCGTCATGGGCGGTGTGCAGGCTGCCGGCTTCCAGCACTCGCTGGATGTCGCTGCGCCGAACTTCCTCGCCGTCGATGAGGACGTTGGCGGAGAAGGCTTCGGAACCGAGCCGGCCGCAGGAGACGTTGACGATCAGCGATTCGATGGTCACCCCGGCCATCCGCTCGGCCGAATCGACGACCATGCGGATCGCCTGTTCGGCGGCATCGAGATCGACGACGACGCCGGACTTGACGCCGCGCGAGCGCTGGTGGCCGAAGCCGATCACCTCGATGGTGTGGGTGCGCCCGGGAAGAAGCTTGTCGGCCTCGCGCGGCTTCAGCTTGGCGACCAGGCAGCAGATCTTGGTCGAGCCGACGTCGAGCACCGACACGATCGACGGCCGCCGTGTCGTCAGCGGCCGCATCCGGGGCACGCGGGTGTCCGAAACGGCGCCGCTCATGTTTCCGCCCCGGCGGTCAGGCCGCTCTTCTTGATGAATTCGCGGCGCGCTTCCGCAGCGCCCTCGGAGAGCCGGACGACGATGCGGTCGTCGAGCCGGAGGTCGACGGCGGTGATGTCGCGCGACAGGAGCCCGTGCTCATTGTCGAGTGCGACCAGTTCCTTCAGCGCGGCATTGGCGCCCTTTTCCGGCAGCCGGATTTCGATGCCGTTGTCGAGCACCAGGTTCCAGCGCCGTTCGGCGACCAGCACGCCGGCGTTGACCCGCGGCTTCAGGGTCGGGAACCGGTTGAGAAGTTCGACATAGTCGGCGGCGCGCTTCTGGCCGCCATGGCCGACGATCATCGGCAGGCCGGCATAGCGCGGGCGGATGGTATCGGCGATCACCCTGCCGTCGCGGTCGATGACGGAAAGCACCTGGCCGCGCTGCCACAGCGCGAAGGGCTCCCGTTCCTTGACGGTGACCTGCAGGGTCGCCGGGTAGAGCTTGCGAATTGAAATCTGTTCGACCCACGGAATGTCCGAAACGCGGGAGTAGGCCGAGGCGATGTCGTAGGTGAACAGCGAGTTCTTTTCCGGGATCGCCAGCGCGGAGAGAATCTGGCGCTCCTCGATCTCCTTCTGGCCGGAGATGCGCACTTCCTTGATCGAGAAGCCGGCGGTCTCGGAGACGGCGTCGGTCACCTCCGCGGCATGGCCGCCAAGCACGATGCCGTACCAGCCCCAGCCGGCGAGGAAGGCAAGGGCGGCAAAGGTCCCGGCACGGGCCGGCAGCCACGCCGGACGGATGTCCGGCCGTGCCGTCCTTCTGGTCTTTCTCGCGCGATCACGGATCATCGCCCGCAACTTGCATCCTCCACCATCCATGCCACCAGCTCTTCGAAGGAGTGACCGGCATGGGCCGCCATCTCGGGCACAAGCGACGTCGCCGTCATTCCCGGCTGGGTGTTAACTTCAAGGCAAATCAGTTCCCCTGTGCCATGAAGCCGGTCGTCATAGCGGAAATCCGCCCGTGACACGCCGCGACAGCCGAGCGCTTGATGCGCCTTAAGGGAAAGATTCTGTATAGATTGGTAAATATTCGGTGAAATTTCTGCGGGCAGGATGTGTTTTGATCCGCCGGGGCGATATTTCGCGTCGTAGTCGTAGAAGTCCAGACCCACCGGTACGATGTCGATCACGCCGAGGGCGACATCACCCATTACCGCACAAGTAAGTTCCCGTCCCGGAATGTACCGTTCCACCATGACCATGTCGCCATAGGGCCAGTCGTCCCGGTAGAGTTCCTGGGGCGGATGCGCGGCCCCTTCGCCGACGATGAGGACGCCGTAGGACGAGCCCTCGGTGACCGGCTTGACGACGTAGGGCGTCTTCATCGGATGGCCCTTGGCGGCCTCCAGCCGGTGCATGACCTTGTGTTCGGCCAGCGGCACGCCGGCGGCCTTCAAGATGTGCTTGGCCTTTTCCTTGTTCATGGCGAGCGCCGAGGCAAGCACGCCGGAATGGGTATAGGGGATGGCGAGATATTCCAGGATGCCCTGGATGCAGCCGTCCTCGCCGAACGGGCCGTGCAGGGCGTTGAAGGCGACATCCGGCTTCAGATCGGCGAGCACCGCGGAAATGTTGCGGTCGACATCGATTCGCGTCACCCGGTAGCCGGCGCGCTCCAGCGCTTCGGCGCAGCCGGCGCCGGTGTTGAGGCTGACGTCCCGTTCGGACGCCCAGCCGCCCATCAGGACGGCGATGTGTTTCTGGTTGGCCATCGATTATCTCCCGAGGAACGGCTCGATGGTCACCCCCTCGGGCAGGACGCCGAGCCGTTTGATTTCCCAGTCAAGGCGGATGCCGGAGGTCTCCAGCACCCGCGCGCGGACGGTCTCGCCGAGCAGCTCAAGGTCGGCTGCCGTGGCGGTTCCGGTGTTGATCAAGAAGTTGCAGTGCTTTTCCGAGACCTCAGCGCCGCCGACCTTGAGGCCGCGGCAGCCGGCCGCATCGATCAGCTTCCAGGACGAGTTGCCCGGCGGGTTCTTGAAGGTCGAGCCGCCGGTCTTGTCGCGCGTCGGCTGGCGCTCCTCCCGGTAGCGCTCCACCTCGTCCATTTCGGCCTTCAGGACCTCAGGATCGGCCTGCTCGCCCTGGTAGACCGCCTCGACGAAGATGAGGTCGCCCGGGGCCTCGGAATGCCGGTAGGCGTAGCCCATGTCCGCATTGGTCAGGCGGTGCACCGCGCCCCTGCGGTCGATGGCCGTCAGCTCGACCATCCGCTCGCGCGTCTCAGAGCCGTGCGCCCCGGCGTTCATGCGGAGCGCCCCGCCGATGGCACCCGGAATGCCGCGGTAGAAGGAAAAGCCGCCGACGCCGGCATCGGCCGCAGCCTTGGCGAATCGCTGGTCCGGCATCGCAGCGCCGACCCGTGCCTTGTTCCCCTCCTCGAAGGTGACGCTGCCGAAGCCGCGAACCGAGAGGCGAATCACGACGCCGGGAATGCCGCCGTCGCGCACGAGCAGGTTGGAGCCGAGGCCGATGACGAGCACCGGCACGTCCTCCGGCAGCCGTTTCAGGAACAGCGACAGGTCGTCGGCATCGGCCGGCTGGAACAGGATGTCGGCCGGCCCGCCGACCCGGAACCAGGTGATGTCGGCAAGCGGCGCATCGGCGGTGATCCGCCCGCGCACGCCGTCGAGCTTGTCCCCCAGCCGTTCGATCAGGTCCGCACCGCTCATGCGCCACCCTTTTCGGCAAGGGCAGCAAGGTCCTTCGGCAGGGCATAGGCCCAGCCGGTGATCGAGCCGGCGCCCAAGCACACCACATAGTCGCCGGGCTTGACGAGACCCGCGATCAGCGGCGCCAGCGCTTCGGGGCTTTCGAGCGCCATGACATTGCGGTGGCCGCGGACCCGCAGCCCTTCGATCAGGCCGTCGCGGTCGGCGCCTTCGATCGGCTGCTCGCCGGCCGCATAGACGTCGGCGATGATCACCGTGTCGGCATCGTTGAAGCAGGCGGAAAACTCATCGAACAGGCTCTTCAGCCGCGTATAGCGGTGCGGCTGCATGACGGCGACGACCTTGCCCTTGCAGGCCGAGCGCGCGGCCGACAGCACGGCGGAAATCTCGACCGGATGGTGGCCGTAGTCGTCGAAGACATCGACGCCGTTCCAGGTGCCGGTATGGGTGAAGCGCCGCTTGACGCCGCCGAATGCTGCCAGGCCGCGGCGGATGTCGTCGGCGGAAATGCCGAGCTGGTCGGCAAGCGCGATGGCGGCCGTGGCGTTGGAGACGTTGTGGACGCCCGGCATCGGCAGTACGAGGTCGTCGATCATCCGCGTCTCGCCGCTGCGTCGGTCGGCGACGGCAACGGAAAAGTGCGAGTTGCCGGCCTCGGTGACGAGATTCTGGAAGCGCACATCGGCCTGCGGGTTCTGGCCGTAGGTGACGAGGCGCCGGTCCTCGATCCTGCCGACCAGCGCCTGCACCTCCGGATGGTCGAGGCACATCACGGCAAAGCCGTAGAACGGGACGTTCTCCACGAACTGGCGGAACGCTTCGCGCTCCACGTCGAAGGTGCCGTAATGGTCAAGATGTTCGGGGTCGATATTGGTGACGACGGCGATGTCGGCCGGCAGCTTGACGAAGGTGCCGTCGGATTCGTCGGCCTCCACCACCATCCAGTCGCCCTCGCCCATGCGGGCATTGGTGCCGTAGGCATTGATGATGCCGCCATTGATCACCGTCGGGTCGAGCCCGCCGGCATCCAAGAGCGCTGCGACGATCGAGGTCGTCGTCGTCTTGCCGTGGGTGCCGCCGATGGCGATCGCCTGCTTGAAGCGCATCAGCTCGGCCAGCATCTCCGCCCGCCGCACCACAGGCAGATGGGCGAGCCGCGCAGCCCTCAGTTCCGGATTGTCCGGCTTGATCGCCGAGGAGACGACGATCACCTCGGCGTCGCCGAGGTTCTCCGCCCTGTGGCCGATGGAAACGGCAATGCCCTTGTCGCGCAGCCGCTGGACGTTGACGCTCTCGGAGATGTCGGAGCCCTGGACCTTGTAGCCGAGGTTTTTCAGCACCTCGGCGATGCCGCTCATTCCGATGCCGCCGATCCCGACGAAATGGACGGGACCGAGTTCGCGGGGCATTTTCATTGGGAAACTCCGGGTGAAAAGGATTGGACGCCGGCGCCGGATGCAATGTGCAGGACGAGGTCGGCAAGGCGCGCGGCGGCATCGGGCCGGCCGACGGCCTTGGCCGCTGCCGCCGTTGCCGCCAGCCCGGCGCTGTCGGCGGCGCGCGTGGCGATTTCGTCTGCCAGTCGCTCGGGCGGAAGCTCGCTCTGGCGGATGACGGAGGCACCGCCCTCGGCGGCGAGCGCCTCGGCATTGGCCGCCTGGTCGTGGTCAAGGGCGTAGGGGAACGGCACCAGGATCGACGGTCGGCCGATGACGGCAAGCTCCGTCACCGTCGAGGCGCCGGAGCGGGCGATCACCAGATGGGCGGCCGCGATCCGCGCCGGCATGTCGGTGAAGAACGGGGCGCAGTGATGGGTGACGCCGAGCGCCTCATAGGCCCCTGTCACCGCCTCCATGTCCTCCGGCCGGCACTGCTGGACGATGTCGAGCCGCGCCCGAAGCGCCTGCGGCAATGCCCGCACGGCCCCCGGCAGGGCCTCGGAAAAATAGCGCGCGCCCTGGCTGCCGCCGAAGACGACGAGGCGGAACGGGCCATCCTCGCTCGGCTCATCGTAAGGCACCTCTGCCGCCGCGATCACCGCCGGGCGCACCGGATTGCCCGTGTGCACGGACTTGCCCGCGAAGGCATCGCCGTGCTTGAGGCCCGGAAAGCTCGTCGCCACGGCCTTTGCCAGCCGCCCTAGCATGCGGTTGGCGCGCCCGGTCACCGCGTTCTGCTCGTGGAGCACGATGGGAACGCCGCGCAGAAAGGCCGCGATCAGCGGCGGAAAGGTCGGATAGCCGCCGAAGCCGACGACGACGTCCGGCTTCACCCGGCCGATCGCCCCGAGCGACTGCCAGACGCCCTTTGCGAGCGCCAGCGCGGTGCGGAGAAGCGCCACCGGCGATTTGCCGGTCAGCGTCGCCGAGGAGACGATATGCGTCGCGCGGGCCGGAAACGTCGTGCCGTAGCGGTCCGCGCGCTCGTCGGTGGCGAGATCGACGGCAATGCCGCGCGCAGTCAGCGCCTCGGCCAGCGCCTCGGCGGGAAACAGATGGCCGCCTGTGCCGCCGGCCGCGATCAGGACGCAGGTCATGGGAGACTACCCATTGCGCGCCAGCGGCTCGAACACCACCGGCGGCCGCCGTGTCATGGTCTCCGGCCGGCGCCGCGTCAGCGCAAGCAGGAACCCCATCGCGAGCGCCAGGGCAAGCAGCGACGAGCCGCCATAGGAGATGAACGGCAGCGTCATGCCCTTGGCCGGCATGAGCTGGACGTTGACGGCCATGTTGATGATCGACTGCAGGCCGAAGAGGACGACGAGGCCGGCCGCGGCGAGACGCTCGAACCCGTCCTCCTTGCGCATCGCATGGGAAAAGCCGCGCAGCACCACGAAGGCGAAGATGAGGACGAGCAGCATGCAAAGAACGATGCCGAATTCCTCGGCGGCGACCGCGAAGGTGAAGTCGGTGTGGGAGTCCGGCAGGATGCGCTTGACCGTCCCCTCGCCCGGCCCGCGCCCGAGCCAGCCGCCCCGGATGAAGCTCTCGATGGCCGTATCGACCTGGAAGGTGTCGCCGGAGGAGGGATCGAGGAACCGGTCGATACGGAGCGCCACATGCGGCAGCAGGGAATAGGCGGCGAGTGCACCAAAGACGCCGGCAACGGAAAGGAGCGCGATCCACAGCCAGGGCAGTCCCGCCATGAAGAAGAGGGCGCACCAGACCAGCGACAACAGCACCGCCTGGCCGAAATCGGGCTGCGCCACGAGGAGCGCCAGCACGATCGACAACAAGAGGACGGCAAGCGCGTTGCCGGGCACCTCCGGCCGGCGGGAGTTTTCCGCAAAGAGGAAGGCGGAGATCACCACGAAGGCCGGCTTGACGAATTCCGAAGGCTGGATCGACATGCCGAAGAGGCTAAGCCAGCGCCGCGCGCCCTTGACCTCGAAGCCGGCGAACAGCGTCAGGAGCATCATCAGCACCGCGCCGATCAGCACCACCAGCGCCACGCGCCGTATCTGCCGCGGACTGAGCAGCGAGACGCCGAACAGGATGGCGACCGCCGGCACCAGGAACAGCGCCTGGCGCTTGACGAAGTGGTAGGTGTCGAGGTGGAGGCGTTCGGCGACCGGCGGGCTTGCCGCAAAGGACAGCACCACACCGCCAACCATGAGCGCCAGGATGCCGAACAGGAGGAACCGGTCGACGGTCCACCACCACTCCGCGAACTGGCTGCGATCGGTCCGCGAGACCATCAGGCAACTCCCTTTTCGGTCATCTTGTTGCGGCTTTCCAGATAGGCCGCGACGGCGGCGCGAAAGGCATCGCCCCGCACCTCGAAATTGGCGTACTGGTCGAAGGAGGCGCAGGCCGGCGACAACAGCACGGCAATCTCCCCGGCCCCGTCGCGCGCCGCGTCGTCGGCCGCCATGGCGACCGCCGCGTCCAGCGTTTTCGCGTCCACATGGTCGACCGCAGAGCCGAGCGTCGCGCCGAATCCCCCGGCCGCTTCGCCGATCAGATAGGCGCGCACGATCTTCGGGAAATAGTCCGAAAGTGCGGCGATGCCGTCGCTTTTCGGCCGGCCGCCCGCGATCCAGTAGATGCGCTCGAAGCTGGCCAGCGCACGGGCCGCCGCATCGGCGTTGGTCGCCTTGGAATCGTTGATGAAATGGATGCGGCCGAGTCGCGCCACCGGCTCCATCCGGTGTTTGAGGCCCGGAAACGAGGCAAGCGCCGCCTTCAGCTTTGCCGCCGGCACGCCGAGCGCCCGGCAGACGGCGACGGCCGCCGCCGCGTTCTGGGCGTTGTGGGCGCCGCGGAGCGACGCGATACCGGCAAGGTCGGCGACCTCGGTCTGGGTAGCGTTGTCGGCCTCAAGGATGCGCGTGCCGGCCGCATAGACGCCCTCGGCGAGCGGGAACCGGTTGGAGATGCGCACCACGCGCCGTCCGGCCTGGGAAAGCTCGTCGGCGATGTCCGACGACATGCGGTCGTCGACGCCGATGACGGCAATGTCGCTGCCGGCGACGAGCCGGCGCTTGACGGCCGCGTAGTGCTCCATGGTGCCGTGGCGGTCGAGGTGGTCGGGCGCGAGGTTCAGAAGGACGCCGATCGACGGATTGAGGCTTGGCGCCAGGTCGATCTGGTAGGAAGAGCACTCGACGACGTAGTTGCGGCCACCGGAGAGCGGAAGCAGGGACAGCACTGCCGTGCCGATATTGCCGCCGAGACCGACGCTGCGGCCGACCGCTTCCAGCATATGGGCGATCAGCGCCGTCGTCGTCGACTTGCCGTTGGTGCCGGTGATGGCGACGAACGGCGCCTGCGGACAATGCGCCCGGCGCTCGCGGGCAAAGAGCTCCACATCGCCGATCACCGGTACGCCGGCCGCCTCGGCGCGAAGCACACTCCAATGGGGATGCGGATGGGTCAGCGGTACGCCGGGAGCAAGGACGAGGGCGGCAAAGGTCGACCAGTCCTCGTCCTTAAGGTCGCCGGTCGGAACGCCCTCGGCTTTCGCCTTTTCCACCGTCTCGGCCCGGTCGTCGAACGCGATCACCTTCGCGCCGCCGGCAAGGAGCGCATCGACCGAGACGCGCCCGGAACCGCCGAGACCGAAGACCGCGACGCGCTTGTCCTTGAGGGTGGTGACCGGGATCATCGGATGCTTTTCTACCGGAGCTTCAGGGTGGCAAGGCCGATCAGCGCGAGCACCACGGCGATGATCCAGAAGCGGATCACCACCTGGCTTTCGGTCCAGCCGAGATGTTCGAAATGGTGGTGGATCGGCGCCATCTTGAAGACGCGCTTGCCGGTCAGCTTGAAGGAGGCGACCTGGATGATGACGGAGACGGCCTCCAGCACGAAGAGGCCGCCGATGATGGCGAGCACGATCTCGTGCTTGGTGGCGACGGCCGCAGCGCCGAGCATGCCGCCGAGGGCAAGGGACCCCGTGTCGCCCATGAAGATCGCGGCGGGGGGCGCGTTGAACCACAGGAAGCCGAGGCCGGCGCCGATGCAGGCGCCGCAGACGACGGCGATCTCGCCGGTGCCGGCAACGAAATGGATCTGCAGATAGTCGGCAAAGACCGCGTTACCGGAGAGATAGGCGATCAGCCCGAAGGTCGCCGCCGCGATCATCACCGGCACGATGGCAAGCCCGTCGAGGCCGTCGGTGAGGTTCACCGCATTGCCCGCGCCGACCATGACGAAGGCGCCGAAGGGAATGAACAGCCAGCCGAGATTGAGCAGGAAATCCTTGACGAAGGGAAAGGCAAGCGCCGTGGAAAAAGGCGGCTGGCCGAAGGAGGTGACGGCATAGGCGGCGGCGCACGCGATCAGCGCCTCGATGCCGAGCCGCGCCTTGCCGCCGAAGCCGGCATGGCTCGAGCGCGTCACCTTCAGATAGTCGTCGTAGAAGCCGACGGCGCCGAAGCCGACAGTGACCAGGAGCACCAGCCAGACATACGGATTGGCGAGATTGGCCCACAAGAGCGTGGCGACGATCATGCCGGAGAGGATCATCAGGCCGCCCATGGTCGGTGTGCCGGCCTTGGTCAGGATATGGCTCTGCGGCCCGTCGGCCCGGATCGGCTGGCCCTTGCCCTGGCGCACGCGGAGGCCCGCGATGATGCGCGGCCCGAACAGGAAGACGAAGAACAGCGCCGTGATCATCGCCGCGCCGGTGCGGAAGGTGATGTAGATAAAGACGTTGAGGGCGGAAAGCTGATCGCCGAGCTGCCCGAGGAAATAGAACATCTTTCTTCCTAAACGTTCTTTTCTGTTGGCCTGGCGAACCGCTTCTGCAGCGCCTCGGCGACCGGCGTCATCTTCGAGCCGGCCGATCCCTTGATCATGACGACGTCACCCGGCATAAGTTCGGACCTCAGCGCCGATTCGATTTCCGACGCTTTTTCCCCATACGCGCCGCGCCGCCCGTTCGGCAAGGCCTCCCACAGCGCCCGCATTTCCGGGCCGGCGCAGTAGACACGATCGACCTTGGCCTCAAGCAGCGGCCCGGCGAGGTCGGCGTGGAGATCCTGGGAGTCGTCGCCGAGTTCCAGCATGTCGCCGAGGACGGCAACCCGGCGCCCCGGTCGCGTCGGCTCGCTCGATGCCAGGAGCGAGATCGCCGCACGCATGGAGAGCGGATTGGCATTGTAGCTTTCATCGATCAGCGTCGCCTTGCCGTCACGCAGCCACAGCGTATGGCGCGCACCGCGCCCGGAGGGCGGCGCGAATTCGGCAAGCGCCAGCCCGGCGAGCGCCAGATTGGCGCCGAGGAGATGGACGGCCGCAAGGACGGCAAGCGAATTGTCGACGAGGTGGCGGCCCGGCGCGCCGACCTTGTAGGTCAGCTCCTGGCCGAAGACCGAGGCGGAAACGCAGGAGCATTCCGCCTTGGCCGCAAGCCTCAGGAGCCGGACGTCGGCGTCCTCCGCTTCGCCGAAGCTGGCGATGCGCGCAACGCCGGCCTCGCGGGCAAGGCCCGAGAGAAGGTCGAAATGGCGGTTGTCGCGGTTGAGAACGGCGGTGCCGCCCGGCACGACGCCGGAAAAGATCTCGGCCTTGGCCCGGGCGATCGCCTCCTCGGACTCGAAATATTCGATATGGACCGGCGCCACCGTGGTGACGATGGCGACATGGGGGCGGACCATGTCGACGAGCGGCGTGATCTCGCCCGGATGGTTCATGCCGATCTCGAAGATGCCGTAGGCTGTGTCTTCCGGCATCTGGGAGAGGCTGAGCGGCACGCCCCAGTGATTGTTGAAGGATTTTTGCGAGGCATGGACGGCACCGCTCCGGGACAGCGTCAGCCGCAGCGCCTCCTTGGTGCCGGTCTTGCCGACCGAGCCGGTGACGGCGACGATGCCGGCCTTTGAGCGCGCTCGCGCCGCGCGGCCGACC
This sequence comes from Rhodobium gokarnense, assembly GCF_025961475.1. Taxonomy (NCBI): domain Bacteria; kingdom Pseudomonadati; phylum Pseudomonadota; class Alphaproteobacteria; order Hyphomicrobiales; family Rhodobiaceae; genus Rhodobium; species Rhodobium gokarnense. Next base: position 340,406 of record NZ_JAOQNS010000003.1, read on the forward strand.
TGTTCAAGGGCGGTGAGGGTGTCGTCGACGACGATCAGCGGCCCGGTGACGGGATCCTTCAGGCGGCCCCGCTCGATGACCGCGACCGAGGCGCCGGCCTCATGCGCGCCCTTCACATAGGCATGGCCGTCGAGCCGGTCGCCGACGATCGCAAAGAACGCATTGCCCGCCTGGAGCGTGCGGCTGTCGATGGAAATGCCGGTGACGTCCGCGCCAGGCGCGCCTTCCAGCACACCGCCGGTGGCGGCGAGGAAATCGGCAAAGGTCCAGAGGGTGTCGCTCATCGGGACGTCTCCTGCAACGCGGCGCGCACCTCGTCGTGGTCGGAAAAGGGCAGCACCTTGTCGCCGACAATTTGGCCCGGTTCATGGCCCTTGCCGGCAACGAGCAGGATATCGCCGGCCTGAAGCAAGGAAACGCCGCGGCGGATCGCCTCGCGCCGGTCGCCGATCTCGCTCGCGCCGGGCGCCGCTTCAAGGATCGCCCTTCGGATCGTGGCCGGGTCCTCGCTGCGCGGATTGTCGTCGGTGACGATGACGATGTCGGCCCCCTCGGTTGCCGCCTTGCCCATCAGCGGCCGCTTGCCGCTGTCCCGGTCACCGCCGGCGCCGACGATGATGATGAGCCGCTCGGAGGCGAACGGCCTGAGCGCGGCAAGCGCATTGGTGATGGCGTCGGGCTTGTGGGCGTAGTCGACGAAGCAGAGCGCCCCGTCAGCCGTCTCGCCAACCAGGTCGAGCCGCCCCGGCGCACCCTTGAGGGTCGCCAGCGCCGCAATCGCTGCCTCAGGGGCAACGCCCGTGGCGATCGCAAGGCCTGCGGCCGTCAGCGCGTTGGAGACCTGGAATTTTCCGGCGAGCGGCAGCAGCACCTCGTGCCGTGCGCCGCCGGCCTCCAGCACCAGACGCTGGCCGAAGCCCTCGACCGCCGCATCGACGAGCCTCAGATCGGCTCCGCTACGCCCGACTGAAAACACCTTGATGCCACGCGCTTCGGCCGCCGCCGCGACCCGGTCGGCATAGGCCTCGCCCGGATCGACCACGGCAATCCCGTCCTCCGGCAAGACGCGCTCGAAAAGCCTGAGCTTGGCCCGGAAATAGTCTTCCGTGTCCGTGTGATAATCCATGTGGTCGCGGCCGAGATTGGTAAAGGCCGCAGCCTTGAGGCGCACGCCGTCGAGCCGGCACTGGTCGAGGCCGTGGCTGGAGGCCTCCATGGCACCAAAGGTGATCCCCTCGTCGGCAAGCTCGGCAAGGAGCTTGTGGAGCAGCACCGGGTCCGGTGTCGTCAGGCTGCCGTATTTCGCACCCTTGGCCGTCGTCACCCCGAGCGTGCCGACACTCGCCGAGGCACGCCCCGCTGCCTGCCAGATCTGCCGCGTGAATTCCGCGACCGAGGTCTTGCCGGAAGTGCCGGTGACGGCGACCATCGTCTCCGGCTGGCGGTGAAAAAACCGCGCCGCCATCAGCGCCAGCACGTGCCGCGGGTCACCGACCCGCAGCACCGGCACGGCGTCGGCGGTGTCGACCATGCTCTCCGTGCCGGCAAGGATCGCCGCCGCCCCGGCCTCCATCGCGGCCGGCACGAAGCGTGCGCCGTCGGTCTTTGCCCCCGGCAGCGCGGCGAACAGATAGCCGGTGCGAACCGCCCGGCTGTCCGCCGTCAGGCCGGCAACCTCGGTCGCGCCGATGCGCGGATCGAGGTCAAGGTCGGGGGCAAGCTCTGCGAGATGCATGACTGCAGCGGGGTCCCGTTTTTGCCGGAAAACCGGCTTTTCATTCCGTGGTTGCCGCCCCGTTGCATGGCACGGAGCTCAATAGGACACAAGAAGTGTGTTTGAATCCATGTCGAAGCGCGGCGTCACGCCGAGCATCGGCGCGATCCGGCGGATGACGGCGGCGACCGTCGGCGCCGCATTGAGGCCGGCGGTGGCGGAATACTGCCCCTCCTCCGGCTTCGGTTCGTCGATGACGATGAGGACGACATATTGCGGGTCCTCGATCGGGAAGGCGGAGAGGAACGAGTTGAACCGCTTGTTGCCCACATAGCGGCCGTTGACGATCTTTTCCGCCGTGCCCGTCTTGCCGCCGACCCGGTAGCCGGGCACTTCCGCGCGCCGGCCAGAGCCGCGCTCGCAGTTGAGCCGGAAGAGATAGCGCATCTGGTCGCTGGTCTCAGGCGAGATCACCTGCTTTGCCAGCTTTTCGGCCTCTTTGCGGCTGCGCGGCACGAAGCTCGGCGGGATCAGCTTGCCGCCATTCATCAGCGCCGCGGCTGCCACTGCCGTGTGCATGGGCGTCACGCCGATGCCGTGGCCGAAGGCTATCGTCATGGACGTCAGTTCGTCCCAGCGCGGCGGCAGCATCGGCCGCGCCATTTCCGGAAGCTGGCCCGGCAGCTTGTCGGTCATGCCGACCTTCTTGAAGAACGCCTTCTGACCCGGAACGCCGACCTTTTCCGCCATTTTGGCGCTGCCGATATTGGACGAGTAGATGAAGATCTCCGGCACGGTCAGCACACGGTGCTTGCCGTGGAAGTCGGTGATGGTGTTGCCGCGCACGCGCAGCGGCTTCGACGCATCGAAGCTGTCGCCAAGGCCGATCTCGCCACTGTCGAGCGCCATCGCCGTGTTGAACGACTTGAAGACCGAGCCCATTTCGAAGACGCCGGCGGTCGCCCGGTTGAGCCGGTCCGGCTGCAGCGCAAGGGCCGGATCGTTCGGATCGTAGTCCGGCAGCGACGACATGCCGAGCACTTCGCCGGTATGGACGTTGAGCACGATGCCGACGGCCGCCACCGCCTTGTAGCGCTCCATCGCCTTGGTGAGTTCGTCGCGCACCACGTGCTGGACGCGCAGGTCCAGCGATAGCGGCACGGGTTCCAGCGAGCGCTCCTTGTTGGCAAAGCCGAAGGCCTGCAGGTCGGCCAGCCCCTCGCCGTCGACGAATTTCTCCATCCCGGCGATGCCTTCATTGTCGATGTTGACGTGGCCGAGGAAATGGCTCGCCGTCGGCCCGCCCGGATAGAAGCGCCGGTTCTCGTCGACGAAGCCGATGCCGGGAAGGCCGAGATTGTGGATCCTGCGCTTCTGGTCCGGCGTGATCTCGCGCTTCAGCCAGACGAAGCCGGCATCGCTGGCGAGGTAATTGCGGGTCTGCGGCGTGTTGAGCGACGGCATCACCGAGGACAGGAGCTCGATCGCCTCGTCGACGTCGAGGATGCGCCGCGGCTCGGCATAGAGCGAGGCGGTGCGGATGTCGGTCGCCAGGATCTCACCGTTGCGGTCGACGAGGTCGGGGCGCGCGGCGGACACAGAATCCGCCGCCGTCAGCCGGGCGATCGTCGGCGCGTCGGTGGTGAAGCCGAGGACCACGAGCCGGCCGGCGATCAGCACATAGGCGAGCGCGAAGACGACCATGGCGAACAGGATACGGTCGCGCGGATCGGAGGAGGCAAACAGCGGCTTGTCTTCCGGCTCGCCCTTTTTCGGCGCCGGATCGCCGTCATGTACGCGCATCAGGCCGGCGCGGAGCTTCAGATAGGCCATCAGCGCACCGTCGCCGTGCCGGCATCGGCATAACCGCCGAGCGCGGAGGGTTTCTGGTAGGGCGTCAGGTCGACCGGGCGCAGCGGCAGGTCGTCGATGCTGACCACCTGCTCCGGCGAGACGGTGTCGAGCTTCAGATAGTCGTGGTAGCGCTCGACCAGTTCCTGGATGCGGGCCGGCTGTTCCAGAAGGCTCCATTCGGCCTTCAGGTGCTGGATCGCGTTCTTTTCCTCTTCGATCTTCTGGCGCAGATGGGCGACCCGTTCGGCCGCCAGTTCCGTGTCGTATTTGCGGTCATAGACCGCCGCTGCCGTGACGATCATGGCAACGAGGAGACCGATGTTGAAATAACGCGTCATCGAACGTCCTTTCAAAACGCCGGATCGGGCAGGTTCGGCAGGCCGAACGCCGCGATATCGAGGTCGAAGACCGGCGCCTCGGTGCGAAGCGCCGCCCGCATCCGCGCCGAGCGGGCGCGGGGATTGGCGGCGACCTCGGCGGCGTCGGCCTCGATGGGCTTGCGAGAGAGAAGGGAAAAGGTCGGCTCCGGGCCGGGGCCGGTCTCCGGCAAATGCCGCGATCCGGCCGGCTTCGGCCGCGCGCGGGCATTGAGGAAGCGCTTGACGATGCGGTCCTCCAGGCTGTGGAAGGCGACGACGACGAGCCGTCCGCCGGCGCTGAGCACGCGCTCCGCGGCAAGGAGCGCAGAGACCAGCTCTTCGAGCTCGCGATTGACGTAGATGCGAAGCGCCTGGAAGGTCCGTGTCGCCGGATGGATCTTGTCGCCGGGCCGCTTGCCGATGGCCCGTTCCACGATCTCCGCGAGCGCCGCGGTGCGCGTGATCGGCGCCTCTTTTCGGGCCCGCTCGATGGCGCCGGCGACCGTGCGCGCCTTCCGTTCCTCGCCGAGGATGCCGATGATGCGGGTAAGGTCGGCGACCGCTGCATTGTTGACCACATCGGCCGCGCTCGGGCCGGCCTGCTCCATGCGCATGTCGAGCGGCCCGTCGGCGCGGAAGGAAAAGCCGCGCTCGGCCTCGTCGAGCTGCATGGAAGAGACGCCGACATCGAGGACGACGCCGTCGACCGCATCGAAGCCGCAGGACGCCGCGTGCTGGTCGAGGTTCCCGAACCGGCCCTCGACGAGATGCAACCGGCCGGACGAGGCCTCGACGAGACCTCTGCCGGCGGCGATCGCACTCGGATCCCGGTCGATGGCGACGACCGTCGCTCCGGCGTCGAGGAGCGCCTTGCTGTAGCCGCCGGCCCCGAAGGTTCCGTCGACGACGACGGCGCCGGGCCTGACGGCCAGCGCCTCCATCACCGGACCGAGGAGAACGGGGATGTGGCGGGCCGGTCCGCCAGCAACACCCATCGTGCTGCGGCCCGCCATCATGTATTCCCCCCGCCGTCCGGTCCGGACGACGCCGCGCCGCCCCCGCGGCGCAACGACTGGACGCGGCGCAAGGCTTCGGCGCGGTGTTCCGCGAAGCGCTCCGGCGTCCAGATCTGGAATTTGAAGCCCTGGCCGACGAAGGTCACCTGGGTGTCGATCCCGGTGGCGTCCTTCAGCGTGTCGGTGAGGCTGATACGACCGTCCCCATCGATCCGGAGCTGTTCGGACAGCCCGAGGAGCGTGGTCGAGAAGTCGTTGTGATCCGGCGACAGCGGCTCGTATTTGGCGATGTGCCGGTCGATCATCTGCCGCAGCGCATTGCCGCCCATATCGACGGTCGGCTGGTCGAGCGAGGGGATGCAGAACAGACCGTCGTAGCCGTCGCGAACGAGTTCGGCCCGAAACGGTGCCGGAACCGAGACGCGCCCCTTGGCGTCGATCCTGTTCGTGAAATGCCCGACGAAACCCGACATGCGGTTCCTCTACCACGCCAACCCGAACCCCATGCCCGCGGGCGCCGCCCCCTGAAGATGCGACCGCGCCACAGCAAGAACGCAACAAACCGGCGCGCCGCCACGGCAGCGGCGAGGTCTCGACGGGGTGGGAAACACCCCGTTCTCCAAGTAGTGCGGATGGGACAATCTGGGATATCATGGAGTCCTATGGGCGTCAACGGATTCCAGACCAATAAAGGCGGCCTAGGCCGGGTCGGCCCATTAAAATCCCGGTAAGATTAACAGGAGGTTTTTCATGCGCCCGAGGCGCGAAAACTGGCGGAAAACGGGGGAAAGAAATGCCAGCCGGCCTGTAAGCCGGGTTCTGTACGGCGACGGGCTTGAGCCCGCCGCGTGACGGTTATTCATCTGGGACGCCCGTTGCCGGACGCCTCGCGCGACCAACCCGAACGACCGGCCCGGAAACGGGGCCTGGCGTTGCCGCCGCGTCATTCCTATTCGGTCTTGCTCCCGGTGGGGTTTACCATGCCGCTGCCGTTGCCGGCAGCGCGGTGGGCTCTTGCCCCACCCTTTCACCCTTACCGCGCGGCGCGCGGCGGTTTGCTTTCTGTGGCACTTTCCCTGGGGTCGCCCCCGCCGGGCGTTACCCGGCACCGTGTTTCCGTGGAGCCCGGACTTTCCTCCCCGGCGGCCGTTGCCGGCGCGCCGCAGCAACCGTCCGGCCGACTGGCGGTCCCGATAAAGGGATAATCGGGCAAAAGGTCAAGCACCGCCGTTGCGGCACAGCATCGGAGATGTCCGCTCAGCGGTCCTTCGGAACGATTTTCGGCGGCCGCGCATCGCCGCGCTCGAAGATTCCGCGCACGAGGGCGCTGAGGTCGCGCGGCAGGTCGTGAAAGGCCCGGCTGCGAAGGCGCCGCCCGCGCCTCAGGGCCGCATCCATGTCGATGTCCTTGCGGAAAGAGCGGGGCGTCATCGGGAGATCCTCCATCCGGAAGTCAATTCTGGACGCAAGGATACTTCCAATGTTAATTCATTAATCGACGATTTTGGAAAAAGGTTTGTGAGTAAAACGCACGAATGTCCCAGGAAATGTCCGTCTTCGTCGCCGCCGCCGAGCGCGGCAGCTTCACCGCCGCCGCCAAGGACGCCGGCCTCACTCCGTCGGCCGTCTCGCGGCTGATCGCCCGGCTGGAGGACCGCCTCGGCACCAGGCTCCTCCACCGCACCACCCGCCGGCTGGCGCTGACGCCCGCCGGCGAGACCTACCTGCAGCGCGCCAAGCGCATCCTTGCCGACATCGCCGAGGCCGAGGCCGACATCAGCGCCCGCGGCACCGCCCCGCGCGGACCCCTGCGCATCAACGCCGGCGCCGCCTTCGCCAACTACCAGCTCATGCCGGCCCTGCCGGAATTCCTCATCCGCTACCCGGAGATCGAGCCGGACATCGCCATCACCGACCGCGTCGTCGACCTCCTCGCCGTCAACGCCGACGTCGCCATCCGCACCGGCCGGGTCATTGATCCCGCCCTCGTCGTGCGCAAGGTCTGCGACCTCCACCGCGTCATCTGCGCCGCCCCGGACTATCTGAAGCGCCGCGGCACGCCGCTCCGGCCGGAGGACCTTGCCGCCCACGACTGCCTGACCCTCGTCGACGCGCCGGCGCTGACCGCCTGGCCGTTCCGCATCGATGGCGAGATGCAGCGGATCACCGCGAAAAGCCGCATTCGCCTCGACAATGCCGAGGCGCTGCTGCGGCTCGGTCGGGCCGGCGCCGGCATCTTCCGCTCCGCCGACATGCTGGTCGGCGACGACATCCGCAACGGCACCCTGGTGCCGCTCCTCGCCGACTGCCACCACGACGAGCCCGCGCCGCTCAGCGCCGTCTATCCGGAAGGCCGCCATCGCTCGCCGGCCGTGCGCGCCTTTATCGATTTCGTCGTGGAAAAATTCGCTCACCGGCCCTGGCGCATCGCCGGCTGCGGGCCGGAAGACACAAACGCCTAAAGCCCGAACTCCCGACAGACCGCCGCGATGGTCTCGATGCCGGCGGAAATCTCGGCCTCGTCGGGGATGGCAAAGCCGAGCGCCAGCCCGGCCCGGCCGGACCCACGAAAAAGACTGCCGAGCGGGGTGCAGTCGACGCCGCGCACCGCAAGCGCCTCGGCGAAGCGCTGGTCGTCGACGGACGGGTCGCGGAAGAAGACGGCAAGCTGCATGCCGCCGTCCGGCACCGGATCGGGCTGAAGCTGCGGGCAGCGCGCCGCCAGCTGCTCCACCAGAAAATCGCGCCGCCGGCGATAGACCGCGCCGACCCGACGGATATGGGCGCGGAAATGGCCCTCGTCGAGGAATTTTGCCAGCGCCACCTGGACCACCGCGGCCGGCACCTGGCCGGTGTTGCGCAGCGCCATGCGGAACGGCGTCACCAGCGGCTTCGGCAGCACCATGAAGGCGACCCGGATCGACGGCATCATGGTCTTGGCGAAGGTGCCGAGATAGATCACCCGCCCCGCTCCCTCCAGCCCGTCGAGGCCGGCAAGGGCCGGGATCGGCCGGCTGCGGTAGTGAAACTCGCTGTCATAGTCGTCTTCCACGATATGGGCGTTGGCGGCGCGGGCGAGTTCCAGAATGGCCAGACGGCGTTCAAGGCTCAGCGTCGCGCCGAGCGGATACTGGTGCGAGGGCGTCAGATAGATGAGCTTCGGCAGCGCGCCGCGATAGCCGGCGAGATCGACGCCCTCGGCATCGACCGGCAGATCGGCGATCTCGGCCCCGGCGCCTAGGAGCGCAACGAGGGCGCCCTTGTAGCCCGGATCCTCCAGCCCGGCGACGTCGCCCGGATCGATCAGCATGCGCGCGGACAGATCGAGCGCGGCTTGCGCCGACGAGATCACCAGCACCTGGCTTGGCTCGGCAACGACGCCCCGGGTCTCCGCCAGGTGCTTGGCGATCGCCGCCTTCAGCGCCGGCAGGCCATCGAAATGGCCGTAGCCGCAATAGTGCGGTTCGATCGCGCGTGCGGCGGACCTTAAAAGCCGGCCCCAGAGATCGTGCGGAAACAGCCGCACATCCGGCACGCCCGGGCGGAATGCCCGTCCGCCGGGCCGCTCGGACCGATCGATGGAGGCGAGCACCCGACCGCGCGCCGAAAGGCCCGGCTCGGTGTCGCCGCTCGGCGGCGCCGGGCGCTCCGGCACGGCAAGACCGCGCGTCGTTGCGGCAACGAAGGTGCCGGCCCCGGTCCGCGATTGAAGATAGCCCTCGATGCCGAGCTGTTCGAAGGCGGCCAGTACCGTGTTGCGCGACACGCCGAGGTCGCCGGCGAGCCGGCGCGACGACGGCAGCCGCGCCCCGGCGGGAAGCGTGGTGTCGACGATGGCATCGCGGATCTGCCGGCAGATTTGCAGCGGCAGGGCTTCGGCGCCGTCCGCCTGAAGCGAAATCAGGCCGGCAACGGGAAAGGTCATGGCGAGGAACTCCGATCAATTGGCTCTAATTTATTCCACTGAGTGGACCTTTGCACAGAACCAATTTTGGCGAATCCATGGAGCCTGTCGATTTGGACGCGGGCGCGCCCGCGAACTCCGGGAGGGAGCCGCCATGTCCCGAACAGCCGATCCCGCCGCAGCCGCCAATCCTTCGCCGGCCGGCCCGACGCGTACGGTCCACCACGCCGCGGCAAGCGTCGGCGTCGGGGTTGCCCTTGCCTTTGCCTGCCTTGCCATCCTCGGCGTCATGCCGGTGATCTCCAACAGCCGGCCGGCCGGCTTCGACGCCCTCAGCTTCGCGGTGTTCCTGTCGCTCTGGCAGGTGGTCGCCGTACTGCCGCTGGTCGTCGGCGAACTTGTCGCCGGGCGGCCGGGCATCTTCGCCGCCGCCCTCGGCAGGCAGCAGCGCAATCGCACGATCGCCACCATCATCGGCACCGGCGCAATGTTCGGCCTTTCCACCTATCTCTACGTGCTGACGGCGGAGCGGGCCGGTGCCGTCGCGATGGCGCTTGCCGTCCAGGCCTATCCGCTGTTCGCCATGCTCTGGGAACGGATCTTCCTTCACCGCAGGAAAAGCCTTGCCGAACTCGCCTTCACCATCCTCCTCATCGGCGCGCTCGCCTATCTCGCCACCGGCGGCACCTGGCGGATTGCCGGCCTTTCCCTGTGGTTCCTGCTGGCCGTCGCCATCCCTTTCCTGTGGAGCGTCGCCCACGTCATCATCAAGGAAGAGATCGGCGCCACACCGATCTCGCCGCTGCAGATCACCTTCTTTCGCGTCGCCGTCTCGGCCGCCTTCCTCGCCGCGATCATGCTCGCGACCGACGGCCCCGGCCGCCTCCTCGACGATGCCTTCAACGGCCCCTACCAGGAGATCGCCGCCCTGATGGGCGCGGTCTACGCGCTGGAACTGGTCCTCTGGTTCTATGCCGTGCGCTCCATCGACGTGTCGCTGGCCAGCTCCATCACGGTGCCGGCCCCGGCGCTCACCATGGTGCTGGCCGTCCTCTTCCTCGGCGAAGCCATAAAGACCTATCAGCTCGCCGCCATGGCCGTCGTCTTCGTCGCCATCTACGGGCTCCTCATCGCCGGCAACCGCCGGCGCGGGAGGGAGACCTCAAGCCGGGCGACCGACCCGGCCGAGTGACGCGGCCGAGTGACGCGGCGGGCCCGATTGGCCCGCAGTCTTTTCAAAAAGCGGTTCTTTATTATTCCCGTATTCTGACCAAAGAATAGAACCGATTTTGAAGACGGAACCCGCCATGCACACCTTCGCCTTCCCGCTGGCAGCCGCCAGGGCTGCGCCCCTGAGCCCGGACCGCGCCTCGGCGCTTCTCTTCGAATACGGCTCCATGAGCCTGCGCTATTATGCGCCGGACAAGGTCGACCGCCAGACGCCCCACGACCAGGACGAGATCTACGTCGTCGCCTCCGGCAGCGGCACCTTTGAGTGCGCCGGCGAAACGGCGCCCTTCACAACGGGCGATGCGCTCTTTGCGCCGGCCGGCGCGGAGCACCGTTTCCTCGATTTCTCGGACGACTTCGCCGTCTGGGTGATCTTCTACGGCCCGGTCGGCGGCGAGGCCTGACGATGCTGGAACTCCGCCCCAACTGCGAATGCTGCGACCGCGACCTGCCGCCGGAGAGCGCGGAGGCCCGCATCTGCACCTTCGAATGCACCTTCTGCGCCGATTGCGCCGACGACCTTGGCGGCACCTGCCCGAATTGCGGCGGAGAGCTCCTCGCCCGCCCGCGCCGGCTCGCCGAAAGCCTCGAACGCTACCCCGCCTCCACCACCCGCATCCTGACGCCGGAAGGCTGCGCCGGCCCGGCCGCAGAGAGCGCTTCTCCCCGAGAGTGAGAGACCATGACCGAGACCTATTCCGTCGACCGCCGCAACAAGGTTCGGGTCGGCAACCGCGCCGACTATGACCGCACCACCGTGCAAGCCATTCTCGATGCCGCGCTGATCGCCCATGTCGGTTTCGTCGTCGACGGCCGACCGGTCGTCATCCCGATGATCCACGGCCGCGACGGCGAGACGGTCTACGTCCACGGCGCCAAGGCGACCCGGCTCATCAAGCAACTCGCCAAGGGCGTCCCCGCCTGCCTGGAAGTCACCCTCGCCGACGGCATCGTCGTCGGTCGCTCCGCCTTCCACTCGTCGATGAACTACCGCTCGGTGGTAGTGCACGGGACGGCACGCAAGGTCGAAGATGCCGACGAGCACGCCCGCGCCCTTGAGATCGTCACCGAACATATCCTGCCCGGCCGCTGGGCCGAGGTCCGGCCGATGCTGGACAAGGAGGTGAAGGCCACCGGCGTCATCGCCATCGAGATCGAGGCGGCGTCTGCGAAGGTCCGTGCCGGCGAGCCGATCGACGAGGAGTCGGATTACGATACGCCCGTCTGGGGCGGCGTCGTTCCCCTGCGCACCACCTATGGCGCGCCGGAGGGGGATTCGCGCCTGCTGCCCGGCGTCGAGGTGCCTGCCTCCGTCGCCGCCCTCACCGGGAAGGCCGGATAGCCCGAAATCAGCCGACCGGAGTGAGCGCCGCCAGCAACCGCTGGAGAGTCGTCACGGTCGAGCGGTCGGCAATGCCGTCGACCCGCTCCGGCCGGAAATGGCGCTGGAAGGCGACGACCACATCGAACGTTGCCGCGTCGAAGACGTCGTCGCGGTCAACGCCATAGCCGTAGTCGGCAAGCGCTGCCTTCAGCGCCGAGACCTCCGGCCCGCTGTCGCCGGGACCGGGGCCTGCCGCGACGCCCGCCGCCTCCGGCGCGACCCAGTGGCCAACGCCCTCCTCCGCCAGCCGTCCCCAGGGAAATTTCTCGCCCGGATCGCGCTTTCGCCCCGGCGCGACGTCGGAATGGGCCAGCACATGCTGCGCCTTCAGTGCATGACGCACGCAGATGTCCTTGCACAATGCGGTGACGGATTCGATCTGGATGCCCGGGAAATCGGGATAACCGTAATCGTGGCCGGAGTTGACGATCTCGACACCGATGGAGCGCGAATTGATGTCCGACGCCCCACCCCAGGAGGCGACGCCGGCATGCCAGGCGCGTTCGGCCTCGGCGACCATCTGCGCGATGCGGCCGTCCTCGAACACCAGATAGTGGCAGGAGACGTCGCTGCCCGCCGCCGTCAGCCGCTCCACCGCGTCGTCCGCGGTCTCCATCCCGGTGTAGTGCAGGATCAGGAGGTCCGGCGCGTCGACCCCGCGCCTTACATTGAAATTCGGCGAAGCGATGAGCCTGTCGGCATGTCGGCTGTCGGCAACAAGGCTCATCGCGCGCCCCGCATCACCGGATCCCCCGCTCCTGGCGGATCCGCGTCCAGGCATCGTTGACCGCAGCCAGCCGGTCGTTGGCGATGGTCACGAACTCCTCGGGAACGCCGCGGGCGATCAGCCGGTCCGGATGGGTCTCGTTGACGAGCCGGCGATAGTGCCGCCTCAGCTCCTCCTCGGAGGCCGAACGGTCGATGTCGAGGATGATGTACGGGTCGGACGCCTCCGGGTGGACGTGCCGCGCCTTGATGCAGCCGAAATGGTGCGCGTCGAAGCCGAAAAGCTCGGACACCCGCTTCAGATAGGCAAGCTCGCCCTCGTGCAGCACGTGATCCGCCTTGGCGATATGGAAGAGCCCGTCGAGGATGTCCTCCAGCGCCTGCGGCTCGTCGGCGAACATACCGGCGATGCGGCGGGCGTAGTATTCGTAGCCGGAGACGTCCTGCTTGGCGAGGTTGAAGAGCCTGGCGACGTTCTTCTCCTCGCCGGCCGGGATGTCGAACAGCTCGGAGAAGGCGGAGATCTCGTCCTCGGTGACGACGCCGTCGGCCTTGGCCATCTTTGCCGTCAGCGCGATCATGGCGACGGTGAACGCGACCTGGCGCCGAGCCGAGCCGCCCGACGACATCATCCCGTAGACCGCGTCGATGAGCCGTTGGCCACCGGACATGATCCCCGATGCAAAACTTTCCAGAAGGTCCCAAATCGCCATGGCGCGACCATAGGACAGGCGGCGGGCCGAATGCAGCCCGAAAATGTCGATTGCCCGTCCCACAAAAGCGCATCGTCCGAATGCGACGGCCGTTTCCCGTTTCCACGGCAACGCGATGTCGCGATTTGCCGCAGCCCGGGAAAATACACGCATCGGGCAATACCGCCGTCGCATTTGCACCCTAATTGTTAAGGACCATGCTACCGAACGGCTCCCGCGTGAGGCGGACCGACGTGACCAACCAATCGGGAATGACCATGAAAAAGATCCTTTCTCTTGTGTTTGCCACCGGTCTCTTGATGGCGGCCTGCGACGACTCCGGCAAGGAGGAGACCACCGACACCGGGGCGGCGAGCGACGCGCAGACCGAAGCGTCCGAAAAGGCCAACGAGGCCATGCAGAAGGCCGGCGAGGCGATGGACGCCGCCGGCGAGGCCGCAACGGCCGCCGGCAAGGCGATCAGCGACAAGGCCAAGGAGGCCGCCGATGGCGCCGGCGAGGCGGCGGACAGCGCCATGGACGCCGCCAAGGAAGCCGGCGAAAAGGCCATGGATGCCGCCAAGAAGGCCGGCGACGACGCCATGAAGGCCATCAACGACATGACCGGCGATGCCGCCGAGGCGACCGATGAAGCCGCCGACGACGCGGCGGCAACGGCCGAGAACGCCGCCGAGGCGACGGAAGACGCCGCGAGCGACGCAGCCGAGGCGACCGAAGAGGCCGTGGACGACGCCGCCGAAGCGACTGAGGAAACCGCCGAGGACGCCGCCGAGGCCACGGAGGAAGCGGCTGACGATGCCGCCAAGGCCGTTGAGGACGCGGCGGAATCCACCGAGGACGCCGTCACCGACGATACCAAGACGGCGCAGTAAGCGTCAGGCGTCACGGCCAGATTTTGCTGAGCGGGCGGCCTTCGGGTCGCCCGTTCTTTTTTGAAAGGCTTGCAGGCTGCAGCGCGCTACGATGGGATATGTCCAGTGCGAGCGGAGCAAAGCAATTTAGTGGTCGGTTGGAGTCACCCGGACAGCTCGACGTCATCGCGAGCGCAGCGACGCGATCCAGTACAGCACCTGAAGAGAGGCGCCCACGGCCGCCCCACACTCCGCGTCATCCCGGCCGAAGCGCAGCGGAGAGCCGGGACCCATTGTCCCTATCGACCGGTGTAGCCCACATCGACCCTTGCCTCGACCCGTCCCCGCATCAAGGCTTGGTTTCGAAAAAAACGGCATACCGCGCCGGCAGGGGCAATAGACCCCGGCTCGGTGGCCGGGGTGACGGCGGAGTGTTGTGCCGCCTTGCGTGCGCACGGCGGCCCGGTGCCGGTATTGATGTCCGTTGAACTGCGTCGGCGACCCAATCGCAGTGTCTGAAGCCAGAGACCGCCCCAGCTAAAGGCTCGCCGCCGCCCGAGCCGCCTGGTCGTAGTGGCCGGAGAGCGCGCGCAGCAGGGTCGCCAGCCGGGAAATCTCCGCCTGGTCGAAACCGATGGAGGAAACCGCGTCGGCAAGCAGCGCCTCGCGGATGTCGCGATAGGCGGCACACGCCGTCGCGCCCTCTTCCGTGATCGCCACGGTTTTTTCCTTGCCGCGCTTTCCGGAGGCGACGAGCCCGGCCGCCTCCAGCTTGCGGATGGCATAGACGACCGTGTGCGTGTCCTCGATGTTGAGGACGAGGCAGAGGTCGGCGAGCGTCTTCACCCGGTCGCGGTGGTTGACGATGTGCAGCACCAGGATGTCGAGCGGCCCGAGCCCCGGATGCCCGGCCGCCGCCATGCAGCGCACCATCCAGCGGTGGAAGGCGTTGTTCGACATGGTGAGTGCGAATTCCAGCTCCGACAGCGCCGGCGCCGACCCGGCCGCCAGATGGGCCGAGGAGACCACCGGCCCGACCCGCCGCGCTTCGCCTTTGTCGTTTTGTGCCTTGCTCATCGCCGTTTCCTCGCCCTTCTTTGGGCCGAGAATAGCCAACGGGTGCAAAACCTGTCCACTCTTGCTTGATTTTTTATCGTCATTTTATCTATAAATTATCGATATAACACCTTTCGCCGGCTGGAATGGCCGGCACGCCGCAATCGGGAGCGCGAAGACGATGAGCCAAGACGCACAGTGGGATTTCTGGATCGACCGTGGCGGCACCTTCACCGACATCGTCGCAAGGACGCCCGACGGCGATATCCGCGCCCACAAGCTGCTGTCGGAAAACCCGGAAGCCTATGCCGACGCCGCCATCCAGGGCATTCGCGACCTGATGGGCGTCGACAAGGACGCGACGATCCCCTCCGGCGGCATCTCCGCCGTCAAGATGGGCACGACCGTCGCCACCAACGCGCTGCTGGAGCGAAAGGGCGACCGCACGCTGCTCGTCATCACGCGCGGCTTTAGGGATGCGCTCCGCATCGGCTACCAGGCCCGCCCGGAAATCTTTGCCCGGGAAATTATCCTTCCCGAACAGCTCTATGAGCGCGTCGTCGAAGTCGACGAACGGGTCCGCGCCGACGGCACGGTGGAGGCGACCCCCGACCGGAAAAAGATCGCCGCCGACCTCCAGGCCGCCTATGACGCCGGCATTCGCGCCCTCGCCATCGTCTTCATGCACGCCTACGCCTATCCGGAGCACGAAAAGACGGTCGCGGAGACCGCCCGCGAGATCGGCTTCACCCAGGTCTCCGTCTCCCACGAGGTCTCGCCGCTGATGAAGCTCGTCGGCCGCGGCGACACCACCGTCGTCGATGCCTATCTCTCGCCGATCCTGCGCCGCTATGTGGATCGGGTCGCCGGCGAGCTCGATGCCGACGAGAGCGCGAAAGGCATCGCCGGCCCGCGGCTGATGTTCATGATGTCATCCGGCGGGCTCACCGCCGCCGATCTTTTCCAGGGAAAGGACGCGATCCTCTCCGGCCCCGCCGGCGGCGTCGTCGGCGCGGTGGAGACGAGCCGCATGGCCGGCTTCGACAGGATCATCGGCTTCGACATGGGCGGCACCTCCACCGACGTCTCCCACTATGACGGCGAGTTCGAGCGCACCTTCGAGACCGAGGTCGCGGGCGTCCGCATGCGCGCGCCGATGATGCGCATCCATACGGTCGCGGCCGGCGGCGGCTCGATCCTCCATTACGACGGCGCGCGGTTCCGGGTCGGCCCGGATTCCGCCGGTGCCAATCCCGGCCCGAAATGCTACCGCCGCGGCGGCCCGCTCGCCGTCACCGACGCCAACGTCATGGTCGGCAAGCTGCTGCCGGACTTTTTCCCCGCCATCTTTGGCCCCGGCCAGGACGCCCCGCTCGATGCCGACGCCGTCAAGGGCGCCTTTGCCGACATGGCGACAAAGATCGGCGACGGCCGCGAGCCGGCCGAGGTCGCCGACGGGTTCCTGAAGATCGCCGTTGAAAACATGGCCAACGCCATCAAGAAGATCTCCGTCCAGCGCGGCTACGACGTCACCGAATACGCGCTCACCTGCTTCGGCGGCGCCGGCGGCCAGCACGCCTGTATGGTCGCCGATGCCCTCGGCATGACCAGGGTGCTGATCCACCCGCTCTCCGGCGTTCTCTCCGCCTACGGCATGGGCCTTGCCGACATCCGCGCCGACCGCCAGCAGGCCGTCGTCAAACGCCTCGACGACTCCCTGATGCCGGAGCTGCAATCCCTCGCCGACGAGCTTTCCGCCATCACCCGCGCCGAGGTCGAGGGCCAGGGCATGGCGCCGGAGCACGTCCGCACCGAGCCCCGCGCCCACCTGCGCTACGAGGGCAGCGACACCACCATTGCCGTCGACCTCAAAGACCGCAGCGAGATGATTGCCGCCTTCGAGGAAGCGCACCGCCAGCAGTTCGGCTTTGCCATCGACGACAAGCCGATCGTCTGCGAGGCGCTGGAAGTGGAGGCGATCGGCGCCGAGGCCGCCCGCGCGGAAAGCGAGGCGGAGCCCGCCACCGAGGCCCCGGAACCGGTCCGCACCACCTCCGTCTATTCCATGGGCGAGTGGCACGATGCTGCGGTCTATATGCGTGACGCAGTCAAACCGGGATGCGCGGTCGACGGCCCGGCCCTGATCATGGAGCCGCACCAGACGATTGTCGTCGAACCCGGCTGGCGCGCCGAGGCCAACCCGCTCGACCACATCGTCCTGACCCGCGTCAAGGCGTTGCCGAAGCGCGTCGCCCTCGGCACCGAGGCCGATCCGGTGATGCTGGAGGTCTTCAACAACCTCTTCATGTCGATCGCCGAACAGATGGGCGTGACGCTGCAGAACACGGCCTATTCGGTCAACATCAAGGAGCGGCTGGACTTTTCCTGCGCGGTCTTTTCGGAAGAAGGCAGCCTCGTCGCCAACGCGCCGCACATGCCGGTGCATCTGGGCTCCATGGACCGCTCGGTTGAGACCATCATCCGCCTCAACGAGGGCAACGTGGCGCCCGGCGACGTCTTCGCCCTCAACGCGCCCTACAATGGCGGCACCCACCTGCCGGACATCACCGTCGTCAGCCCCGTCTTCGACGATGCCAAGGAAAAGATCCTCTTCTGGGTGGCGAGCCGCGGCCACCACGCTGATGTCGGCGGCACCGCCCCCGGCTCCATGACGCCGCTCGCCACCACCGTCGACGAGGAGGGCGTCCTCATCGACAACCTGAAGCTCGTCGATCGCGGCCGCTTCTGCGAGGAGGAACTGACGAAGGTGCTGACCGGCCACCGCTATCCGGTGCGCAACATCACCCAGAACATCGCCGACCTGAAGGCCCAGATCGCCGCCAACGAAAAGGGCGTCCAGGAGCTGAAGAAGATGGTCGGCCATTTCGGCCTCGACGTCGTCAAGGCCTATATGGGCCACGTCCAGGACAATGCGGCCGAGAGCGTGCGCCGGGTGATCGACGCCCTGAAGGATTCGGAGTTCGAATACCCGACCGACCAGGGCGCCGTCATCAAGGTCAAGATCTCGGTAGATCGCGAAAAGCGCGAGGCGACCGTCGATTTTTCGGGCACCAGCCCCGTCCAGCCGAACAATTTCAATGCCCCGGAGCCGGTCGCCCGCGCCGCCGTCCTCTATGCGTTCCGGGTCATGGTCGAGGACAACATCCCGATGAATGCCGGGTGCCTCCGGCCCATCAACATCGTCATCCCGGAAGGCTCGATGCTGAAGCCGGCCTATCCGGCCGCCGTCGTCGCCGGCAATGTGGAGACCTCCCAGCACGTCACCAACGCCCTCTTCGGCGCGCTCGACGCCATGGCCGCCTCCGAAGGCACCATGAACAACCTCACCTTCGGCAACGACACCTACCAGTACTACGAGACCATCTGCTCCGGCTCGCCGGCCGGCCCGGGCTTCGACGGCACCTCGGGCGTCCACGTCCACATGACCAACTCGCGCCTCACCGACCCGGAAGTCCTGGAATTCCGCTTCCCGGTCCTGCTGGAAGACTTCCACATCCGGGAGAACTCCGGCGGCAAGGGCAAATGGACCGCCGGCGACGGCACGAAGCGGACGATCCGGTTCCTGGAAAAGATGGAATGCGCGATCCTCTCCTCCCACCGAAAGGTCCGCCCGCACGGGCTGAAGGGTGGCGAACCCGGCGACGTCGGCCACACATTGGTCCGAAGGAACGACGGCACCGAGGAAGAACTCCAGGGCTGCGACCAGACGGTTCTGGAGCCCGGCGAGGCGGTGACAGTGGTGACGCCGACGAGCGGGGGGTATGGGGAGGGGTAGGGTTTTTCACCCCTCTCTCCGGGCGGCCGCGAACGTTCGCCGCGACCGCCCGCTTAAGTCAAGGCGCGAGCGCCAAACCTCAGCCGTCAGCCCGGGCGAACGAAGTGAGACCGGGGGCCTATTGCCCGTCGAAACACGGTAGCCCGTCGCGGTTCTCGCGCCCCAGTCTGGATCGCCGCGTCGCCTTCGCCTCCTCGCGATGCCGCTGAAAATAAAAGAAAATCCGTCATTGCGAGCGCAGCGAAGCAATCCAGAGCGGCATTCGCGCCGGCCCTACTGCGCCCAGGACGTGCTCCATAGCGCTAAGTCAGCCAACATCCGCCCAAACGGCAGGTGGAAGGCATAGGCGGTGTACGACAGCAGGGAGAGGAAGCCGACCGTCACAAGCGATGCCGGAACGAGCCAGAACCGGCGCCATTGCAGGGCTCTGACGATGGCGTGTCGCGCACTCGCCCTGATAGGTTGAGCCGGATCATCGGGAATGGCCGCGGCCAGCCGACGCGACGAGCGATTGAACGCGAGAGGCAACGCGGTCAATCCGACGGTCAGATGAATGACCGTCGGGATCAGCGTCGTCGCCAGCATGCCTGTGACCAGAAGTCCTTCTGTCAATGGAGCACTAACGGCCGCATCTAACTGAGTGCGCCAATCGACAACAGGCAATCCAATCTTCACGTAAAATATATTTACCCATTCCATTGTATTAGGTAGAAATAAAGAAAGTAAAACAAGAAAAAAAACAGCCGCACCTAAATCCAACATCAGCTCAAACAGGAGGAAAAGCCAAGCCATCGCTCGGCTAGTGTGACGAGCGATCCTCAAAAGGAAAATACGCGTTACAATCCAGGATGCCCAATCGAATATTGAATTTAGTACTGGCAAAATACTGAAGAATGTCATACTGGCAATAGCGTATAAATATGTTTCTGACACTGTGTTTGAATTAAAAAAAATCAAAGAAGTTGCGATGAGATTCATTATATATCCAAAAATGAAAAGATAATTTTTTTTCAAAATAATTGCCTCAACTACAAAAAAAATTGATGTTATAGAAAACAAAACAAACATCATTTCTGGTGAGTTAGCGTATATTGATAATACAATAATCAAAATGGCAGTTAAAAATACCTCGCTATTTAATGGAAAGCGCGTAAATTCAGTTTTAAAAAATATGATATTTCGGCGAAAAATTATTGAAAAAACAATATCAATGTTGCGCAATATAAATAAAGTAAATTTCCTTCGATACAAGAATAAAATCAAAAAAGAAAAAACCAGCCCTAAAAGCGAGTAAAAATACGAACGTCGCGCCTCTGCTTCATGTATTTCTGGAAAAATTACTACCTCTCCAAGATTTCTATTTCCGCCAAAATGCCAAGCGGCTGCGAAAAGCAAAATCGGATAAATTATTGCTATCTGAGAGCACCGGAGAAAAGCATAACGTCCGGTTGCCGGCCCGAAGAACTTCTGCAGCCACCTATTCAGTCGCCAAATGCGCGCCTGATAGGCATCGAACCGCGTTTTGGCCGCGAATTGCGCCTTGATGTCGGCCCGGTCGTCTTTGTCGTCGAGAAGTTCTTCCAAGCGCTTTTGCCATCCCGGAAGAAAACCGAGCAGACCAAAAAGGAAAGATGTTGCGATGGCGACCGCCGCAAGAACGACGGCTGGCTCACCCCATGCGTCCCAGCTCCAAAAAGCGGCCGATGCCGCCTTTTCCCCATCCATCTAGCTACCCCCCCATCCATTTGCTGTGATCCTGCCGCGCCGGTCAAAAACACGCAAGGCGTGCAACGCCGCGCCCCATCCTCCCTCCCGCCCCCGCGACAATGCAGCCCCCTGACCAATGTTGTCCTTTCGGGCTAGGTTTTGACGCTGGTCAATTCCACCCCCTCAAAGCCCGGTTAGTGTCAAGACGTCATGACAGAATCGATCGCCGCCAAACCGCCGTTCACCCCGCCGGATCTCTCCAGGCTGCCGCGCTTCCTGCTGGCGCCGCTGCCGCTTCCGATCGTCCAGCCGGTGTTGCAGCGCATCGTCACCCATGTGGCGAAGACGCGCCCGGAAGTGTTTGAGCGGCTCGGCGCCTGCGCCCGCCGGCGCTATCTCATCGATCCGACCAACCTGCCCTTCGTCATGGTGCTGGTGCCGGATCCGGTGCGCCCGAGCCTCACCGCCTACCGCCGCGGCGCCGACATCGCCCATGACTGCTCGATCGCCGGCACTTTCCTGACGCTGCTCGACATGATCGACGGCAGGCTCGACGGCGACGCCCTCTTCTTCAGCCGCGATCTGAAGCTGAACGGCGACACCGAGGCGATCGTCACGCTGCGCAACGCCATGGACGACCTGGAAGGCAGCATCGTGGAGAACGTCGTCGGCGCGCTCGGCCCGGCCTCGGCCCCGGCGATGCAGGCGCTGGAGAAGCTTCGCAAGATCAGGACCCCCGACAATGACCGCTGAAACCCTCACCAAGACCGAACTGGTCTGCCCCGCCGGCACGCCCGCTGCCCTGCGCACCGCTGTCGATGCCGGCGCCGACGCGGTCTATTGCGGCTTCCAGAACGCCTCCAACGCGCGCAACTTCGCCGGCCTCAACTTCACGCCGGCCGAGCTGGAAAAGGCCGTCGACTACGCCCACCAGCGCGGCGCCAAGGTCCTTCTGGCCTGCAACACCTTCCCGCCGGGCGGCAGCACGGACATCTGGAAGACCGCGGTCGACGATGCCCACAGCTTCGGCATCGACGCGATCATCGTCGCCGATGTGGGCGTCGCCAACTATGTGCGCGAGACCTATCCCGACCAGCGGCTGCACCTGTCCGTCCAGGCGGGCGCCTCCTCGCCCGAAGCGATCCGCTATTTCTGCCGCGAGTTCGACGTCCGGCGCGTGGTCCTGCCGCGCATCCTGACGGTGGCGGAAATCAAGAAGGTCCACGACGCGATTCCCTGCGAGATCGAGGCCTTCGTCTTCGGCAATATCGGCATGATGAAGGAAGGCCGCTGCGCGCTCTCCACCTATGTCACCGGCGAATCCACCAACATGGACGGCGCCTGCTCGCCCGCCCACCACATCCGCTACGTGGAGGACGACGAGCGTAACCTGACGACCCGGCTCGGCCGCTTCGCCGTCGACCATTTCGAGGCCGGCGAGGCCGCCGGCTACCCGACCATCTGCAAGGGCCGGTACCTGACCAACGACCGCACCTGCGGCTACTACGCCTTTGAGGAGCCGCGCACCCTCAACCTCTCCGCCCTGTTGCCCGACCTGATGAAGGCCGGCGTCACGGCGCTGAAGATCGAGGGAAGGCAGCGGAGCCGCGCCTACGTCAAGGCCGTCGTCTCCGCCTTCCGCCATGCGGTCGACGCGCTGATGGAGGGCCGCGACCCCAAGCTCGCCGACCTCATCGCGCTGACCGAAGGCGCTAAGCAGACCGAAGGCGCCTTCAAGACCAAGACGTGGAGATAATAACGGTGACCGAGAAGATTTCCGGAGAGCTCACCCTCGGCCCGGTGCTCTACAACTGGAAGGCCGACGCCTGGCGCGACTTCTATTTCAAAATCGCCGACGAGGCGCCGGTCGACACCGTCGTCATCGGCGAGACCATCTGCTACAAGCGCGCGCCCTTCTTCGAGCCGCTCTATGGCGAGGTCATGGAACGGCTGGAGGCCGGCGGCAAGACGGTGGTGTTCTCAACCCTCGCCGAGGTCATGCTGCCCCACGACCGCCGCATCGTGGAAAGCATCTGCTCCATCGAGGACCACCTGGTCGAGGTCAACGACGCCTCGGGTCTCTATCACCTGACCGGAAAGCCGCACAATATCGGCCCGCTCTTCAACACCTATAACGAGGAGGTGGTGAAGACCCTGGCCAGGCGCGGGGCGAAGAATTTCTGCGTGCCGCATGAAATGCGCGCGACAGCCATCGAGGCGGTGGCGAAGGAGGCGAACGCGCTCGGCTGCACCGTCGAGGTCCAGGTCTTCGGCCGCCAATCCCTCGCCCTGTCGGCCCGCTGCTACCACGCCCGCGCCCACGACAAGATCAAGGACACCTGCCAGTATGTCTGCGAGAACGACCCGGACGGGCTGAACCTGAGGACACTGGAAGGCCAGCCGTTCCTCACCATCAACGGCGTCCAGGTGCTCTCCAACGACTATGTGGACCTGATCGCGGAGTTGCCGGACCTCGCCCGGATGGGCGTCGCCCGCTTCCGCCTGTCGCCCCAGAACGTCGACATGATCGCCGTCGCCAAGGTCTACCGCGCGGCAATGGACGGCGAGATCACCGCGGCGGAAGGCCAAGAGAGCCTGAAGGAGCTGGTCGGCGACACCCCGCTCGCCAACGGCTTCTTCTACCAGCAGCCCGGCTATCGCTTCATCGACGCCGACAGCGTGGTGCACTGAGGGGGCTCGGCTTTCCTCGGGAGAGGCATCATTGCCCCACCAATTGCTCTCTCCTGTCATGCCGGGCGGAGCGAAGCGCAGACCCGGTATCCAATGCCCATCTCGGAACGGTAGCCCCAATCTGTCGCGGCAGCGCCGTCGACCCTTTCTCGGACGCTCACACACAATCGCCAACGGCATACCGCGTGGAGAGGGGCAATAGGCCCCGGATCAAGTCCGGGGTGACGACGAGGGTTGGACAAGGGGAGTGAAAAAGCCGCCCTGTCATTGCGAGCGAAGCGAAGCAATCCAGAGCCGAGCTGGCGGCATAGACAGGCGGCGCGATAGGCCGCGCCACCAAGCAGGCGCCTCACCCCTTCGTCAGTTCCGCGATGCGCTCGTGGACGAAGGCCGGCAGTTCCACCGCCTTGCGCGTGGAAAGGTCCATGGCGAGGCCCGCCGTTTCCGTGACAGCGGCAAGCCGGTTGGTGCGGCTTTCGAACAGATAGTGCGTGAAGGTGAAGGTCTTGCGCGAGACGCCGGTGAAGACCGTCACCATGTGGACGAGATCGCCGGCGGCAAGCCCGTCGAACACCGTCAGCTTCATCTCGATCGCCACCCGCCCGAAGCCCTGTTCGGCGAGCCAGCGGGCCTTCAGCCCGCCATGCTCCCAGGCATGCGGCGCCCCATCGGTAACGCAGGAGATGTAGGTCTGGTCGAGCGCCCGTCCGTTCACATCCGCCTGGCGCGGATGGATCGCGCCGCGAAAGGTGACGCTGCCGCCATTGGCCAGAAGCGCCTCGCTGGTTGCGCCAGCCGGATGCGGCTCGGCGGCAAAGCTGCGCGGCGCCGCAGTCTCGAAATCGATGACGGTCGGCAACTCCGATGCGCCGCCCGGTTGGACGGCGAAGCCGTCGAGCGCCGTTGCCGCCAGCCGGCCGGTCACCGGGTCGTGCATCTCGTGCATCACCGTCAGCGGGTGCGGTCCGCCGTCGACGACCGCAGAGGTCACCACCAGCGTTTCGGCGGCGCGCATTTCCTTGTGGTAGCGCACATGGCGCACCAGACGCGGGCCGGTGCGCGCCTCGCTAAGGCCCGTCTCGGCCGCAAAACGCCGCCCGGCCGTGTCGAACTGGGCGAAATAGAACTGCACGTTCATATGGGCGTTCTCGTCACACTCCCAGGTGTTGACGACACTGCGGACGGTCTCGATGGCCCCCGTGCTCCTCGCCATCGCTCAGGCCCCCGCCACGGCCTTGGCGAGGAAGGCATCGATCCGCTTGCGGCTCTCCCGGGCGATGGCAATCGGAAAGGCCTGGAAGACGTGGCAGCCGCCGGGCGCAACGTCGAGGACCGTCGGATTGCCGGTGGATGCCCAGCGCTGCGCCATGAACAGGCTGTCGTCGAGCAGCGGATCGCGCGAGCCGACGGAAAACAGCGCCGGCGGCAGGCCGGACAAGTCGGCATGGATCGGCGAGATGTCCGGGTCGGCGACGTCGCGTTTCGGACCGGAGAGGAAATGGGCGACGAACATCTCGATGTCGCGGGTATTGAGCACCAGCTTGTCCGTGCCCCAGCGGCGCACGCTCGGGGTCAGCGCAAGGTCGTAGCAGCCGGCAACGAGATTGGCGCCGCAGAACGGCGTCAGGCCGTGCCGGTCGCGTAGCCGAACGAGCGTGACGACGGCAAGATGGGCGCCTGCTGATTCGCCGCCGATGGTCAGCCGGTCGGTGAGGAACTCGTTGGCGTGTTCGACGAGCCAGAGCGCGGCCGCCTCGCAGTCGTCCGGGCCGGCCGGATAGGGATGCTCCGGCGCCAGCCGGTAGTCGACGGAGACGACGACGAGGCCGCAATTGTCGGCCATTTCCAAAAGCCGATCGTCCTGCTGGTCGGTGGTGCCGAGCGTCCAGCCGCCGCCGTGGAAGTGCAGGTAGACGCCGCGCGGGGCGCCTGTCGGCGCGACGATCCGCATCGGGATCGGCCCGCCCGGCCCGGGGATGGTGACGGTCTCGGCGCGCGGGCTCTTTTCCGGCAGCGGGAACGGCCCGCCGCCTTCCGCCCGCGTCTGGCGGACAAGGGCCGGCTCGACCTGCCAGGGGTCCGGCAGCGCGGAGAGCTTTTCCAGGAGCTCTTCGTTGAAGGCGCGGGTTTCCGCTGAAACGGCGGCATCGTCGAAAGGGGCGGAATCGATTGTGATCATGAGCTCGTTTGCGGCTATCTTGTCCGCTCGGGGCGGAATCTTAGAAAGGGAAAGAAAGGGTCGCGGCGAGGCTAGCCTCTTGCGGGCGACAATCCAAGCGCCAGACCAACGCCGGAAAGGACAGCAGCCATGTACCGGACATCACGCGCCGACGTCAGGGTCGACCACGGGGCAACGACGACGAGCGTCACGCTGCGCCAGGCGATGACCCGGCTGACGGTCGGCACGACGGGTCGCGGCATGGTCGAGATCACCGAGGCGATCGACGACTGGCTCTCCGGCGTGGAGGCCGGCGACGGGCTGCTGACCGCCTTCCTGCGCCACACCTCTGCCTCACTGACGATCCAGGAGAATGCCGACCCGGACGTCCAGCACGACCTCCTGACCTCCCTCGACCTGCTGGCGCCGGAGGACGGGCCCTGGATCCACACCATGGAGGGCCCGGACGACATGCCGGCCCACATCAAGTCGGCGCTGACCGACGTCAGCCTTTCCATCCCGGTCCTCGGCGGGCGCATGGACCGCGGCACCTGGCAGGGCGTCTATGTGGTCGAGCACCGCGCCCGCCCGCACCGGCGGACCGTTACGCTGCACTATCTGGGGAGTTGAGGGGGCGCCGTTGACGCAGGCGCGCGTCGCCCGGAAGCCTTGACGGGCCGGACATCTCCTATCGATGGACCGAGCTGACGCCGTACCTGGATTGCCGCGTCGGCCTTCCCAGGCTCGCGTCACGCGCCGCTCCCCGTCCTTCGGACCCTCGCAATGACGTTGAGACCAAAGGAGATTCCGTCATTGCGAGCGCAGCGAAGCAATCCAGGGCAGGGGGCACGGCATCGCGGCTTTACCGAACCGCTTGCCACAAGGCGACAAGGTTTGCCTTGCCAGCGATGACGGAACAGGAAGCGTGCTCAAAACCGGGCTGACCACCGCCGACGCCCGGCCGCGGCCGAAAACCCCTACCGCACCACCATCACCGACACATCGGTATGCCCCGCCAGGAACCCGGCGTTCGACGCGAACACATATTCCCGGAAATGGGGGACGTGCGAAGCCATGATGACGAGGTCGGCGCCGAGGGCGTGGAGCTCCTTGTTCAGGGTCTCGTCGAGATCGACCGCCGGGTCGTGGCTGACCAGCGCCTTGGCCGCGATGTCGATGTCGTACTTGGCGCGCACACCGGCGGTGTACTCCTCCAGCACCCGGGCGAATTCCTCCGGGTTGTGCGCCACCTTGCTGGGCGGCGTCGCCGTCACGGCGACGAAGGTGATGGTCGAGCCGTAGAGCTTGGCGATGTCGACCGCCGTGGCGATGGCCTTGTCGAGATGGTCCTGATGGACCAGGTCGATCGGCACCATGATGTTCTTGTACATGATTGTCCTCCCGCAAATGTCTCGTGCTTCGACGGAACCGGACCGCCGCGCCGGCAAAGGCGTGTCGTCGGCGGTCCGGAGAGCCGCGTGTCAGGCCTTGCTGGCTTTCAGCAGGCCCATGAAGATGCTGACGCACATGACCAGGAGCACGATGGTGAACGGAAAGCCGGTCGAGACCGCCATCGCCTGCAGCGCCGTCAACGCCTGCGAGCCGCCGACCAGGAGCAGGGTCGCAGCGACCAGGCCCTCGAAGGTGCACCAGAAGACGCGCTGGGCGACCGGGGCATCCGTCTTGCCGCCGGCGGTGATGGTGTCGATGACCAGCGAGCCGGAGTCCGACGAGGTGACGAAGAACACCACGACGAGGATGATGCCGAGGAACGAGGTCAGCCAGGCAAGCGGCAGGTCCTTCAGCATCTCGAACAGCTTCAGGGGCAGCGCCGCCGACTTGACGCCGGCTTCCGGATCGGCCGCGACCTGCTCGATCGCCGTGCCGCCGAAGGCAGCCATCCAGACGATGCTGACCAGCGTCGGGATGACGATGACGCAGAACAGGAACTCGCGCACCGTGCGCCCGCGCGACACCCGGGCGATGAACATGCCGACGAACGGCGACCAGGAGATCCACCAGGCCCAGTAGAACGAGGTCCAGCCCTGCGAGAAGTTGGCGTCCTCGCGGCCGAACGGGTTCGACAGCGGCAGCAGGTCCTTCGCATAGGCAGCCGCGCCCGCGACCATCGTGTCGAAAATGTCCATGGTCGGGCCAACCAGGAAGATGAAGACCAGCAGCAGTGCGGCCAGCGCGATGTTGATCTCCGACAGCACCTTGACGCCGCCGTCGAGGCCGCGCAGCACCGAGATCAGCGCCATCGCGGTAATGACCGAGATCAGCACCACCCGGGCGAAATTGCCGGTCGGCACCCCGAACAGATAGTTGAGGCCGGCGAGCGTCTGCTCGGTGCCGAAACCGAGCGAGGTGGCAAGGCCGAACAGCGTCGCGAACACCGCCAGCGTGTCGATGATATGGCCGGTCCAGCCCCACACCCGGTCGCCGAAGATCGGATAGAAGGCCGAACGCAGGGTCAGCGGCAGATTGTAGTTGTAGGCAAAGAAGGCGAGCGCCAGGGCAACGACGGCGTAGATCGACCAGGGGTGCAGCGACCAGTGGAAGATGGTCGCCGCCATGCCGAGATTACGCGCCGCCTCGATATCGCCGACAGCACCGCCGAGCGGCGCCCAGTCGGTGCGCGCGCCGGCCTCGATCGCGGTTCCGCCGAGCGACGACGAGAAATGTGAGATCGGTTCCGACACGCCGAAGAACATCAGCCCGATGCCCATGCCGGCGGCGAACAGCATCGCGAACCAGCCGAGATAGCTGTATTCCGGTTCGGCGTCGGCGCCGCCGAGCCGCACCTTGCCGAGCGGCGAGACCATCAACAGGATGCTGAACAGCACGAAGATATTGGCCGACAACAGGAAGAACCAGTCGAAGGTCGAGGTCAGGAACGGCCTCAGCCAGCCGAAGAATTCCGTCGCCTCGGCCTGGAACATCAGCGTCACCACGACGAAGGCGACGATCGAAAGGCCCGAGATCATGAACACCGGATTGTGGATGTCGAGACCGAGTAGCTGGACGTTGTCCTGTCCGACCTCGTAGTCGGTATCCGTCTCGATCTGGTAGTCGCTTTCGGTTTGGTCCGTCATTGCGCTCCCCTCTTGTTATCGTCGACTTGGCGTCTGGCATGCGCACGAGCGATGGGTCGGCCGCACATATGCCGACCTCATGCATCCCCAAAGGAAATACCCCTGCCGCCTGCCAGTTTAGGAAGGCATTTCGGAAACCGGTGTTCCGTCTCCGACTCCAATGCCTTGGCGAACGACGGCCTCGGGCCGTCCCGGCAGCCCCGTCTGCAATCTGAAGATGTGAAGATCGCCGGGAAAACGGGCACCATCGAGGGCCCGCTAAAACGGGTTTGTATCCAGAGGGTTGCACGGAACGGGCCCGCCGGTCAACGCCGGCACCAGGCGCCGCCCGCGCCCTTGTGGAAAAACCGGTAACCGGCACAGCGCTGATGCTGCAATGCAGCATCGGCGTGCGGACGAGGAGAACGATGTCCGCGGAGCGATGCCCCGGGGCCACCTTTCGCGCCGGTCAGACCCCGAGATAGCCGATCACGGCGCCCTGGATCAGCAGCACCAGGAGCCAGTGGCCGCCGTCGATGACGGTCAACAGCACCTTCTTGCCCTGGAAGGCGTAGTTGACGGCGAGCGTGGTGACGACGAAGCCGGCCCAGATGAAGGCCGCCGAGATGATGCCGTTGCGCACCGTCACCGTGTCCTGGCCGAGATGGCCGATGACGCCGGCGAGCATGAAGGCCATGATGAGGTTGGCGACGGCGCCGACCAGCATCGGCCCCTTCTGCGGGTTGCCCCCACCCTCGCCCTTCAGCCGCGCCGGATCGATCTCCGCCGCCGCCATCCAGTGCCGCCCGAGAATGCCGTACCAGACCGCGCCGACGACGAAGCCGGTAATCGCCGCGGCCAGGACCGCCAGATAGTTGATGCCGGCAAAGATCATCCCGTTTCCCTCCGTCATGCGCGGCGGCCGGCGCCGCGGTGATCCGTCGCCCCTTTGAGGCGCCCGATTGCTTCTACAATGATCCCTAGCACGACCGAAGCCGGCCCCGCGTCACCGCTTCGTGAGCGCGTCACTGCTTCTTCTCCCGCCGGCAGGCCTTGCATCGCCCGTGAAATAGGTATAAAGATATCTTTATATCCATGAAGCGATGCGACAGATAATGCTGCAAAAACGCCAGCTCACCACCAATGTCCTGCTCGGCAGCCTGAAGGCCGCCGCCGAAGTCACGCGCCTGCGCATCCTTGCGCTGCTCGCGCGCGGCGAACTGACGGTGAAGGACCTGACCGCCATTCTCGGCCAGAGCCAGCCGCGCATCTCGCGCCATTTGAAGCTGCTCGTCGAGGCCGGCCTGGTCGAGCGGCTGCCGGAGGGCGCCTGGGCCTATTACCGGCTCAGCGACGACGACACCGTCGGTGCCTTCATCCGCGGCATCCTCGACCAGATCGACGACAGCGACCCGGTGATCGCCGGCGACAGCCAGCGCCTCGACGGCGTCAAGCAGGAGCATGCCGAGGCGGCCGCACGCTATTTCTCCGCCAATGCCGGCGAGTGGGACCGCATCCGCCTGCTGCAGGCCGCGGACACGGCCGTGGAAAAGGCGATGCGCGAGGCGGTCGGCAACCGGCCCTTCGAGAGCTTCCTCGATATCGGCACCGGCACCGGCCGCATGCTGGAGCTCTTTTCCGACCTCTACAATCGCGGCACCGGCATCGACGCCAACCATTCCATGCTGGCGGTCGCCAGGGCCAATCTGGAAAAGGCCGGCGTCCGCGATGCCCAGGTCCGCCATGGCGACCTCTACGCCCTGCCGCTGCCGTCCGACAGCGTCGACCTCGTCGTCATCCACCAGGTGCTGCACTATCTGGGCGATCCGGCCCGGGCCCTGCGCGAAGCGGCCCGTGTGCTCGCCCCCGGCGGCCGGCTGCTGGTCGTCGACTTCGCCCCCCACGACCTGGAATTCCTGCGCACCGAGCACGCCCATCTGCGGCTCGGCTTTTCCCACGACCAGATTGCCCAGGCCTGCGCCGCGGCCGGCCTTGAGACCGAGGCCGTGCGCGACCTGGCACCGGCGGCCGCGAAAAACGGCGCCGGCGAGGGCAATCTGACGGTTACCCTGTGGCTGGCCCGCGATCCGCGCCTCCTGATGGCGGATGACGGTGCCGGCGCCCATCTGGAGACGGTCGGATGACCGACATCGAAACGGCCACCGACGACACCCCGGAGCGTCCCGAGATGCACGTATCTTTCGAATTTTTCCCGCCGAAATCCGACAAGATGGAAGCGACCCTGTGGCAGGCCATCGAAAAGCTGGCCCCGCTCGAACCCCGTTTCGTCTCCGTCACCTACGGGGCCGGCGGCTCGACCCGCGAGCGCACCCATTCGACCGTCGCCCGCATCGTCCGCGAGACGAGCCTCACACCGGCCGCCCATCTGACCTGCGTCGATGCGACGAAGGAAGAGGTCGACCAGGTGGCGCGCGACTATCTCGCCGCCGGCGTCCGCCACATCGTCGCCCTGCGCGGCGACCCGATCGCCGGCATCGGCACCAGCTACCACGCCCATCCGGGCGGCTACGCCTATTCGTCCGATCTGGTGGCGGGCCTGAAGGAAATCGCCGATTTCGAGATCTCCGTCTCCGCCTATGCCGAACGGCATCCCGAAAGCCCGGACTGGCAGACCGACATCGACATGCTGAAGCGCAAGGTCGACGCCGGCGCCACGCGGGCCATCACCCAGTTCTTCTTCAACAACGACCTGTTCGAGGCCTATGTGGAGCGCGTGCGCGCCGCCGGCATCTTCATTCCGATCGTGCCGGGCGTCATACCGATCCATAACTTCACGCAGATCTCCAAATTCGCCGGCATGTGCGGCGCCTCCATGCCGAAGGCACTGGTCGAGCGCTTCTACGGCCTGGAGCACGATCCGGAGACCCACAAGCTGGTCGCGGCCGCCGTTGCCGCCGAGCAGGTCGACGACCTCGTCGCCCGCGGTGTCACCGACTTCCATTTCTACACGCTGAACCGCGCCGAACTGGTCTTTGCGATCTGCCACATGCTCGGCATTCGCCCGCATATGGAAACGGTCGCCGCCTGAAAGCGACAGGACCGGCAGGAACACCCGAGCGGCCCGGCGCCTATCGCGCCCGGGCCCGACAAGAGATGATTGGACAAGAACCGTGACCGCACCCGTCAGCGAGACCGGAAAGACCCTTCGCGCCGCCGCCTCGGAACGCATCCTCATCCTCGACGGCGCCATGGGGACGATGATCCAGGGCTACCGCTTTTCCGAGGAGGATTACCGCGGTGCGCGCTTTGCCGACTGGCAGAGCGACGTCAAGGGCAACAACGACCTTTTGAACCTCACCCAGCCGGACGCCATCCGCGACATCCACCGCGCCTATATCGAGGCCGGCGCCGATATCCTTGAGACCAACACCTTTTCCTCCACGACAATCGCCCAGGCCGACTACGGCATGGAGGAACTGGCCTATGAGCTGAACGAGGCTGCCGCAAAGCTCGCCCGCGAGGCGATCGATAAGGCCCGCGCAGACGGCGTCACACGGCCGCTGTTCGTTGCCGGCGCGCTGGGGCCCACCAACCGCACCGCCTCCATCTCGCCGGACGTCAACGACCCCGGCTACCGCGCCGTCACCTTCGACGACCTCCGCAAGGCATACGGCGAGGCCGCCCGCGGCCTGATCGCCGGCGGCGCCGACATCCTCCTCGTCGAGACCATCTTCGACACGCTGAACGCCAAGGCCGCCCTCTTCGCCATCGACGAGGTCTGCGACGAGCTTGGGCTCGACGTTCCGGTAATGATCTCCGGGACCATCACCGACCTGTCCGGACGCACCCTCTCCGGCCAGACGCCGACCGCCTTCTGGCATTCGGTGCGCCACGCGAACCC